>NZ_CP102277.1:613284-919927 GCF_025149785.1 Coprococcus comes ATCC 27758
TAATGGAATGTGTTCATTAAACGCAGGCGAGGATCGGCTGGCACTGAGCTGTATCATGACCATTGATGTGAAGGGAAATGTAGTCGATCACCAGATTGCAGAAACTGTGGTAAATGTGGATGAACGCATGAGCTATACCAGTGTGAAAAAGATTCTTGAGGATCGGGATGAGGCAGAATGCGAACGATATCATGATCTGATCCCGATGTTTGAACTGATGAAAGAACTGTCACACATTTTGAGAGAAAGACGCCACAGAAGAGGGGCAATCGACTTTGATTTTCCGGAGGCAAAGATTATTTTAAATGAAAGCGGTGAGCCGGTGGATATTAAGGCTTACGACCGCAACGTGGCAACGAAGATCATCGAGGATTTTATGCTTGTTGCAAATGAGACGGTTGCAGAGGATTATTTCTGGCAGGAGATTCCATTCTTATACCGTGTGCATGAAACACCGGATGATGATAAGATGAAGAAACTTGTGACATTTTTGCAGAATTTCGGATATACCATGCATATGCAGGGAGGACAGGAGATCCGTCCAAAGGAAGTCCAGAAGCTTCTGGATAAGATCGAGGGGACTCCGGAAGAAGCCATGATCTCAAGGCTTGCACTCCGTTCGATGAAGCAGGCGAGATATTCGCCGGATAATGACGGACATTTCGGACTTGCGACCCAGTATTATACGCATTTTACTTCACCGATCCGGCGCTATCCGGATCTGCAGATCCACCGGATCATCAAAGATAATCTTCGAGGCAGGATGAACGATGCAAAGAGGCATCATTATGAAAAAATCCTGCCGGAGGTGGCGATGGAGACAAGCTCCTTAGAGCGCCGTGCGGATGAGGCAGAGAGAGAGACGCTGAAGCTGAAGAAGGTACAGTATATGCGGAATTTCTTCGGACAGGAATTTGAAGGAGTTATTTCGGGTATCACGAAGTGGGGAATCTATGTAGAGCTTCCGAATACCGTAGAAGGTCTGGTGCATGTTACCAATATGACAGACGATCATTATGATTACGATGAAGAACATTATCAGATGATTGGTTCCCATCACAGAAAGACCTACAAGCTGGGGCAGAAGGTGCGTGTGAAGATGATCGATTGTGATGAGATATCAAGAACCATTGATTTTAGACTTGTAAAGGAAAGAAAAGAGGAGAGAGAAGATGGCTAAGGCAAAAGCGCAGGGCAAGATGATTGCGAACAATAAAAAGGCGTATCATGACTATTTTATCCTGGATACTTATGAGGCGGGAATTGCACTTGCAGGTACGGAAGTAAAATCCCTCCGCATGGGAAAATGCAGCATCAAAGAATCCTTTATCCGTATTGAGGATGGGGAAGTGTTCATCTATGGAATGCATATCAGTCCATACGAAAAGGGAAATATTTTCAATAAAGATCCTCTGCGTGTGAGAAAGCTCCTTCTTCACAAATCGGAGATCAACAAACTGATCGGTAAGACCAAGGAAAAAGGAATGGCGATCGTGCCACTGAAGGTGTATTTCAGCAAGAGTCTTGTCAAAGTAGAGATCGGACTGGCAAAAGGTAAAAAACTATACGATAAGCGTGATGATATCGCGAAAAAAGACCAGAAGCGTGAGGCAGAAAGAGAATTCAAGATCCGCAATTTCGGATAAAACAAAACTGTCCCCTTGAAAAAAGTGAAAATTGTATATTTTTACAGAGACAGTGACGCGGTACAATGTTCAATAACCTGATGAATCAATGTACTATAGTGTTTCACAAGGAATAAGAAAGGATGGGACAGACTATGAAAACAAATTCAACCGTTATGAAAATTGCACAGACAGCGCTGTTTGCTGCACTTTGCTACGTAATCTTTACGTATCTGCAGATTAAAATACCGATGCCGGGAGGAGATGCAACATCAATCCACCTTGGAAATGCGTTTTGTGTGCTTGCCGCACTTCTTTTGGGCGGCTGGTACGGCGGACTTGCAGGAGCGATCGGAATGGGAATCGCGGATGTGATGGATCCGATCTATATTACCGGAGCACCGAAGACATTTATCCTGAAGCTCTGCATCGGACTGATCACAGGACTTGTAGCGCATAAGATCGCAAAGATCAATGAAAGTACCGATAAGAAATACATTTTCAAATGGAGCCTGCTGGCATCTGTAGCCGGACTTGCATTTAATGTCATTGCAGATCCGATCGTCGGATACTTTTACAAACAGTACATTCTGGGACAGCCGCAGCAGATGGCAGAGGTTCTTGCAAAATGGAGCGCAGCTGCTACCTTTGTAAATGCAATCCTTTCTACAATCGTTGTAGTGATCATCTACAATGCACTGCGACCGGCACTTGCAAAGAGCGGAATGCTGGAAGTGGGGAAGACAAAAGAAGCGTAAAATGACAGATTGAGTAAATTATATGCGGAGATGCCTTGACATGAGCCTGGATGTCCGCATATAATATATAGAGCAAATGGGAGGGCAGAAGGTTGACTTCTGAACGGATCTTGTTTGCAGAAGCGTATTTTTGATGATACGGCTTCCAAGAACCAGGGCTTGTACTGGTTTCGACGGGGGCACGGAAGTCAAGGAAGCCATCCGTAGCGGGACACTACGTTAAAAGTTCCAACTAAATATAAACGCAGACGAAAATTTAGCGTACGCTGCCTAGTTGCAGCAGTCGGCCTTGAGTCTCTCATCGCTTAAGTAACCGGCTTCGACCAGATGAGGCACTTCGTTTCCAAAGCTTTGAGGGAATGGAAGAATTTATGAAGCTACTAAAGTAAGCAGCCTGTTGTTCGGCGGCTTATGGAGGGAATGTCAAAAGAATGACTGTGATGGGAGATGCCTTTATGGAAGAGCTTTCGGACAGGGGTTCGATTCCCCTCAGGTCCATACCTGTAAAACCGCTGAAAATGAGATGATTCAGCGGTTTTTGAATATGATGAGTCAAAATGAGGAGAGAGCTTTTTGCTCTCTCCTCATTTATCATATACTCTGCATTTAACAATATCGGTCTCTCTTTTTCTGCAACTGATTTTCCAATGGAACGATGTTTACATATTCGGCATGATTCTCTTCGATGCATGTCCTGACGGCATTAATGTCATCCGGATGGATCAGAAGCGCCATTCCGCAGGCAGCTTTGCCATCAGTGTCACGCGGGGCAGGTGCAATACGGTTAGGAAGACCTTGCTTATCCAGAAGCTCATGGAGCATCATGCCCTGTGTGTGATTGTCAAAGAGAATATAATAGCGGATATGTTTATTTTTTTCTTCCATTTTACTGATTCAGCATCTCCACAAATGCTCCGATTCTTGTACGAAGCTGTTCAGCATCTTTATCGGTGTAATCTGTTTCCAGAGAGAGTACCGGAATATTTTTCGCCTTCAATGCTTCAGAAACTGCAAGTTTTTCTGTGTCGTACAGGCAGCAGAACATCAGACTGCAGTCGATGACGCCGTCCACCTGATATTCGTCGACCATACGGAGAATATCGTCGATACGTCCCGTATTTGGTGTGAAGCATGCACAGTTTGTCTTCATGTAACGTTTGGACAGATTCATGAACTGTTCATCCAGTGTTTCACCGGATTCGTCTACAAGATTTTCAAAATATCTTGTTCCTGTACACATCTCTTCACAGACAACAGCAGCGCCGCTTGTCTCGATGATGTTATGTAATTTCCAGTTCGGAACTGCAAGAGGCGTTCCTGTGATCAGGATACGTTTTGTGCCTTCTGGTACAACAGATACACCATCCTTGATTCGTTGTTCCAGTTCGTCAGCCAGACGGTTACACATCTGGGCGCAGCGTACCGGATCATCGAAGAAGGAAATCTGGGTCATGAGCAGAGCATCTCGTCCGGAAATCGGCAGACATTTTGATTTTCTGCAGTCATAAACTCTCTGAAGAGCTTTACGTTTCTCATTGCAGATATTGATCGCTTCCGCAAGGTTTTCCGGTGTGATTTTGTTTCCGGTAAATTCTTCTACAATCTTTGCAAAATCTGTAATTTCTTCTTTCCAGTTGATAATATCTTTTTCACGCTTCATCTGTGGAACATCCATAATATGCATTGGAACGTCTTTTCCAAGGATTTCGTAAGCTTTCTTCTTGCCGTCGCAGGTAGTTTCCCCGATATACATATCTGCGATACGGAAGAATGGGCAGGTGCGTCCAAGTCTTGCTCCTACAGAAGCTTTTACAAGCGGACAGACATTTTTCGGAAGGACTTTTTCGCCGTCCGGAACCCAGAACTGGGAACCGCCGCAAAGTCCGGTTACGATACCATTTGCAGCGATAATTACTTCATCCGGTACATAAACGCAGAATGTTCCGAATACTTTACGTCCTTTTTTCTGCTCTTCAATTAATTCAGCCGGGCGGATACCGTGAACCTCAGCAATGACCATATCCCAGAAATCCATTGCTTTCGGACGGTTTTCCTGTGTCATAAATACATCCCCAACTGCTGTCGGAAGAACCTGACAGAGATTGTCATGATTTTTGACATCCATCCCAAGGTCTTCCCACATTTTTTCATAATCAGCCATTTCATTTCCTCCTTTTATACAATGACGATTTGTTAGTATCCATATATTTTGTCGCTATCCATATGAAATATTGTACAAAATGACGAATGAGTTAGTCAATGCATATGGTGAAATGTGTAAAATAACTATAAATAGGACGATATATAGAAAAAATGAATTATTGAAATACGTTTTACGTATAACCATGCAAATGTGGAATGTTGAAACTATAAAATCCTTATGATATACTGAGACAACAGATTAACGTATAGAATAGAAATTGAAGAAAACAAATTTATTAAAAATTTAAATATAAAGACTGAGGTGGAAGAGTATGCTGGAGACCGAAAGATTAATACTGAGAAAATGGACAGAGGAAGATGCGGAAAGTCTGTTTGAATATGCAAAAGATCCGGAGATCGGACCTGCTGCAGGATGGCCGCCGCATAAGAGTGTGGAGGAAAGCAGAGCTGTCATCAAAAATGTATTTGATGGAGCAGAGTGCTACGCAATCTGTGAAAAGGAAAATAATATTGCGATAGGTGCTGTGGAACTGAAACTGAATGGATACACGAATAAAACAAAGCGTGACGATGAGTGTGAGCTTGGATATTGGCTTGGACAGCCATTCTGGGGAAGAGGCTATATGCCGGAAGCTTCCAGAGAGTTATTGAGACGTGGATTTGAAGATCTTGGCATGACAACAATCTGGTGCGCTTATTATGATGGCAATCTGAAATCAAAAAGAGTGCAGGAAAAGCTGGGATTTGTTTATCATCATTCCTGTAATGAAGTTCCTGTGCCGCTTTTACATGAGGTGCGGGTCGAGCATACGAATGTTATGACAAAAGAGCATTGGGAAGAAATCTATAGGTAATGGTCTGGAAAGCAGGAAGTAAGGGGGAGATATGCTGACGGAAAAAGAGAAAATCTGTAAAAAAACTAAAAAAAGTATTGACATTTGTAGAAAATAATAGTAAACTAAACAAGTCGCATAAATGTGATGAGGGATCATAGCTCAGCTGGGAGAGCATCTGCCTTACAAGCAGAGGGTCATAGGTTCGAGCCCTATTGGTCCCATTACAACATAAGTTGTAAATTTCATATGGCGGGATAGCTCAGTTGGCTAGAGCACGCGGTTCATACCCGCGGTGTCGCTGGTTCAAATCCAGTTCCCGCTACTTACGAAGGAGTCCTTGTGTGAGGGCTTCTTTTTTGCATAGCAGAAAGTTTTACATTATCTAACGTCTTAAAGCTTCTACATATACAATAACGAACATCCCCACAACCAATAACCTTGAACGTCAGTTGCATGAAGACTGGTGTCACAGCCTTATTCGTCAATAATTTGAAATGCATATGTGGAGAGAAATCGGTGAAAAGCCGGAACGAAAATAGAATTAAAACTTCTGGAAAACTGGAAAGTAAATAAGTAAGATCCGGAAGAGATTATTTTCGGGCAGGTGAAACAATATGCGAAAGATCAGTGAAGAAGAACTAAAAAAGATAGAGTACGTTTATAAGAAAGAAGATTCTTTAAGACGTATTCTATCTTTTTGCTTATGCCTTTAATAAAGTGTCAATCAGCCGAGATGCTTCACTGCGCGTGATCGTATCCGGATTCCATTCCGGTACTTTTTTCTTCTGGCTGCACAGTCTCTGCAAAAGTGCAACCTGTTTTGCTGTGGCAGGCTGCACTTTTTTTATTTTGTATGTAAGCTGCTTTGGCTTGAAAAGAGAAGGATCCTCATTTTCGAAATAGTGTGCCAGTGTCTGATACAGTTTTGCTGTGGCAAGCGCATCATAGTAGGCGCGGTGCGCAGCTTTATTTTCAATCTGGTAGTATTCACACAGACTGGAGAGACTTTTGGATGGAAGTGATTTTAAGGTGCGCTGGGCGATCTTAAATGTGTCGATTCCAAATTTTTCAAAAGTAAGTCCTAAATTGGAAGCACCTGATTTCATGAAGCTGTAATCAAAGCCTACATTGTGGCCGATCAGGACATCATCTTCACAGAATTCAAGAAAATCACTGATCACAGCATCGGCAGGTCTGGCATTTGCAACCATTTCATTCGTAATGCCGGTGAGATTCGTGATCATCGGGGAAATCTCTTCCTGTGGATGAATGAATTCCATAAAACGTTCGGCAACCTTTCCGTCACGGACTTTCAGTGCTCCGATTTCAATAATTTCATTATATAGTGGGTCAAGCCCGGTTGTTTCCAGGTCAAAACAGACATAGGATTTTAGCATTTCAAAACCTCCGTTTCTGAAATCCTATTTTAACAGATGCGAGGAGAAAGTGCCATAGTTTTCTTGATACAAATCTCTCCGGATGGTAAGATACAGGTATATTTGCCGGTGTAAAAGAATTTTGACAGGCAAAAATGCCATTTGTAAAAGATGTTTGATAGACTTTTGGTGTTCTATATGGAATGATGTTCGTGAAAGGAAGAAACAGGAATTATGGAAATAGGGAAGAAACTAAAAAATGCACGGATAGAAGCCGGGCTTACCCAGGAGAAGGCTGCAGAGAAAATCGATGTTTCCCGCCAGACTATTTCCAATTGGGAAAATGAAAAATCGTATCCAGATATTATCAGTGTCATTGCACTTAGTGATCTATATTCCGTAAGTCTTGATGAACTGTTGAAAGGAGATCAGAAGATGGCAGAACATCTGGAAGAGAGTACAAATGTTGTAAAAAGCAACAAAAAACTGACTGGAGCAATTCTTTTAAATATTATACTGATGATACTGTTGATTGCGCTGAACATGCTGTTGCCGGAAGGAACCTATTATCTGGTAATTGTATTTTGTGTGGTAATCATGAGTTCATCGGCATTGCTTTATCAGATTATCAAACGGATTTAGGAGGCAGATTATTATGGGATGGAATCAAATAGCAGCAGTAGCAAGCGGAGCGATTGCGTTGGTAGGAGCAATCTGCACCGCATGGCAGATTTATCAGATGACGGTATCAGATGCAAAAGCAAGAGGCTTAAAGCACCCGAAATTCTGGGGATTTTGGGCGATGAATGGAAATAATTCAAGTGGACTGATTCTTTATCTGATCGGTAGAAGAAAATATCCGGTCCAGAATATGAGCATCGAAGATCAGGAAAAGATTGAAACAAGAAAAAAGGCAGCAGGAGCTGCGCTTGTGTTTATGACACTTGGGGCGATTGGATTTGTGATCAGTATCATGCGGATTTATATTTAATGAAGAATACGAATACGAAGAGCGGTATAGACGTTAAAAATCTATACCGCTTTTTCCAGTTCTTTTTGCATATCGATAACTTTTTCATAGATTGCATTAGCAAGTGCAGCGTGACCGGCTACATCCAGATGCTCGCGATCTGTGGTGCTTGGAGATGCAAATGCGGAGGCATCCAGAAATGCTGCATGATGCAGAAGTGCCACTTTGTGATATTCTTCAGCAAGCTTTTTTGAAACTTCTACGGATTTTTCATCAAATTCCGGATCAAAGCCAGGATCGCCAACACCTTCACCCAGATGAATCGGTGAAATGACGAGGAGATCGAAAGGCTGAGAAGCGTTTTTTCGAGCTTTTTGGATGACTTGAGCCAATCCTTTGGCAATGGTTCCTGCGGACGCATTGTATCTTGTTTTGCAGTCGTTGGTTCCGAGCATAACGATAAGGAGATCGATGGGGTTATGCATTTCCATCGTGACACCGATCAGATCAAGTCCACGGCGTCCCTCACGAAGATCATCCTGAAATACAGTGGTTCTTCCACAAAGACCTTCTTCGATCACGCGGTGGTCAGCACCCAGCTTCTTCTGAAGCAGACTGGTCCAGCGTGTGTTGGTGTCAAATCTGCCGGTGCCGTCCGGTTTGTAACCATATGTGTTTGAGTCGCCAAAGCATAAGATGTTCATTCTGTGTCACTCCTTTATAAACCTACTAAATTGATATGTTATATATGATAAATGAGATTGTTGGAAAAGTCAAGAGGTAAAATTGTATTGGAAAGGTTTTGAAATTTACCTGGATTTTAATTTACATCTGTATAAAGCAAAGATATACTAATGGGTGGAGGATAAAAATTATGAAGAATAAAAGAGAAGTGTTGGTTAAACTTTTTCTATCTACATTATATCTAAGTGCATTTACATTTGGCGGCGGTTATGTGATCGTCACGCTGATGAAGAAAAAGTTTGTGGATGATTATCATTGGATTGAAGAAAATGAAATGCTGGATCTAGTGGCAATCGCGCAGTCAGCACCGGGACCGATTGCGGTAAATGGGGCAATCGTGGTTGGGTATAAGCTTGCCGGCCTTGCAGGAACACTGGTTGCAATTATTGGAACGATTATTCCACCGTTTGTGATCATTTCTTTGATCTCTGCTTTTTATCATGCATTTCGGGATAATTATCTGGTGAGTCAGATGCTGGAAGGGATGCAGGCAGGTGTCGGAGCTGTGATTGCCTCGGTCACTTATGAAATGGGATGTGGAATTATAAAAAAGAAAGATAATGTGGCAACGATTGTTATGATTGCAGCCTTTATAGCAGCCTGTGTATTGGGAATCAATGTGATTTATATTGTGATTGCAAGTGGAGTTTTTGGTGTAATCCGGACAATCTGGAACAGACAGAGGAAAAGAGTATGATGTATATACAATTATTTTTAAGCTTTTTTCAGATCAGCTTGTTCAGCTTTGGAGGTGGATATGCGGCACTTCCACTGATCCAGGGGCAGGTCGTAAATGTGCATCACTGGCTCAGCATGACGGAATTTACGGATCTGATCACCATTTCCCAGATGACTCCGGGACCGATTGCGATCAATGCAGCAACCTTCGTTGGGATGAAACTGACCGGAATGCCGGGAGCGGTTGTGGCTACACTTGGATATATCACACCATCTTGCATTATCGTGACGATCATTGCAAAATTGTACTTAAAATACCGGGAAATGGACATGCTGCAGGGAATACTTGGAGGGATCAGACCGGCGGTGGTCGCACTGATCGGATCGGCGGGAATTTCCATTTTGCAGACAGCATTCTGGGGAGTTTCCGGGAAAATGGTGATATCTGATACCAGTTGGCTGATGGTTGGAATATTTGTGGTATGTGTGATCTTGCTCAGGAAGGTGAAGATGAATCCAATCTGGGTGATGGTGCTTGCCGGGGTGATGAAAGTGCTTGTTGCGATAGCAGGAAAGATATAAATCTGGTATGATTGTAGTGAAAGGTTGAGTGAAGAGTGATGGAGATTATTTGTTTTCATAATCCAGATGAAGAAAATGGATATTTAGGAAATTGATATTTATCAGAATGTGCGGTAAAAGATCAGATATGGGGAATCGGGTTATCCATGAAAGACGAGAACAGATTTGATCTGGATAAGTGGAAAGGTCAGAACTTACTTGGATATGCTTTGATGATGGTGAGAGAACAATTTAGTTATGGAGGAAGATGAAAACGAAGAATGTTTTAACGGACTTTTCTTACCCAAATCATTGCAGGTTAGTCAAAGATATGGTATATTTAAAGTATATTTTTGTCAAAATGTACAAAAATAAGAACAAATTATAGTAGGGAGTGGTCAAGATGTATCAGGAAGAGTACAAACGTTGGCTGGAAGCAGATCTGGAAGATGCCGATCTGAGTCCGGAATTAGCGAGAATTGAAGGAAATGACGAAGAGATAAAAGATCGTTTCGCTGTAGCTCTGAAGTTTGGAACAGCAGGACTTCGTGGAGTTCTCGGAGCAGGAACGAATCGTATGAATATTTATGTAGTACGTCAGGCAACACAGGGACTGGCGAACTGGGTTAAGACACAGGGTGGCACACAGACTGTGGCAATCAGCTACGACAGCCGTCTGAAGAGTGATGTATTTGCAAAGACAGCAGCAGGTGTTCTGGCAGCAAACGGAATCAATGTCAGAATCTATGACGCGCTGATGCCGGTGCCGGCACTTTCATTTGCGACACGTTATTATAACTGCAATGCAGGTGTTATGGTAACTGCATCCCACAACCCGGCAAAATACAATGGTTATAAAGCATATGGACCGGACGGATGCCAGATGACAGATGATGCAGCAGCAATCGTATATGCTGAGATCCAGAAGACAGATGTCCTCACAGGTGCAAAATACATATCCTTCGCAGAAGGTGTAGAAAAAGGGCTGATTCGTTTTGTAGGAGATGACTGCAAGAAGGCACTTTATGAAGCAATCGAATCACGTCAGGTAAGACCGGGACTTTGCAAGACAGCAGGACTGAAGCTGGTATACAGCCCGCTCAATGGTTCAGGACTTGTTCCGGTAACACAGGTATTAAAAGACATCGGAATCACAGATATCACAATCGTTCCGGAACAGGAATATCCAAACGGATACTTCACGACCTGCAGTTATCCGAACCCGGAAATTTTTGCAGCTCTGGAGCTTGGACTTAACCTTGCAAAAGAGACAGATGCAGATCTGATGCTTGCAACAGACCCGGATGCAGACCGTGTAGGTATTGCAATGAAGTGCCCGGATGGTTCTTACGAACTGGTAAGTGGTAACGAAGTCGGTGTTCTGCTTCTCGATTACATCTGCGCAGGACGTATTGAAAAAGGAACCATGCCTGAGAAAGCAGTTGCTGTAAAATCAATCGTATCTACTCCGCTTGCAGATGCAGTTGCAGAGCATTACGGTGTAGAACTCAGAAGCGTACTTACCGGATTCAAGTGGATCGGTGACCAGATCGCACAGCTTGAAGAAGCCGGAGAAGTAGACCGTTTCATCTTTGGATTTGAAGAGAGCTACGGATACCTTGCAGGACCATATGTACGTGACAAAGATGCTGTAATCGGATCTATGCTGATCTGTGAAATGGCAGCTTACTACAGAAGCATAGGAAGCTCACTGAAGCAGAGACTGGAAGAAATCTACGCGCAGTACGGACGTTATCTGAACAAAGTAGACAGCTTTGAATTCCCGGGACTTAGCGGAATGGACAAGATGGCAGGTATCATGGAAAATCTTCGTAAGAATCCACTCACAGAAGTAGCCGGAATCAAAGTTGCATCTGTTACAGATTACACCAAACCGGAAGAAACCGGACTTCCTTCTGCGAATGTACTGATCTACAAACTGGAAGATGGCGAGACTGTTATTGTTCGTCCTTCAGGAACAGAGCCGAAGATTAAGATCTATTACACAACACTTGGAAAAGATCTGGAAGAAGCACAGGCAAAGAAAGACAAATTCGCAGAAGCATTAAAGCCGATCATGGTGTAGCAGTCAAAAGCTGATTTTGGAGAATGAGTCTGATCTGAATTTGCAGAGAATCAGGCTTGACAGAAAAGAACCTGCCCGATATAATAATTTTTATCGATAAGGGAGTAGTTGGCGCGATGACGTAGCTTTGTCAACATACTGACAGCAATGGCTGTCTGGCATAGCTTTAAATAATGAGACTTATTCGTAGTATTTTATGCTACGAATAAGTCTTTTTTTGTGCATACGATGAGCCAAGTGCAGATTTGTGCTTGCACAAGTATCTGCATTTGGCGAATGTACATCATCAAGCTGTTAAGCGAGATGGTGTACAAAGTATACAAATCGAGTAGGAGTCAGCCTGCTCGATTATATACGATGAGCCAAGTGCAGGCAAAGCATTGCCGCAGACAATTATTTTCACATTGGATAAGATGATTAGCTTTAAAAAGGAGAAAAATTATGGGTTTAATTGAATTGTTTTTGATTGCAGTAGGGCTGTCCATGGATGCATTTGCAGTTTCTGTCTGTAAAGGACTTGCTATGCCGAAGTGCACTTTCAAAAAGGCGGCTATTGTTGGCTTATGGTTTGGCGGATTTCAGGCATTGATGCCGGCAATTGGTTATATTTTAGGAGCGCAGTTCCAGGAAGCCATTGCTTCTATAGATCACTGGATCGCATTTGTATTACTTGCGCTGATTGGTGGAAATATGATTCACGAAGCATTGGACAATGACGAAGAGGAAGCCGATGCAAGCCTGGATGTGAAGACCATGTTCCTTCTCGCAGTAGCAACCAGCATTGATGCACTCGCTATAGGAATTACCTTTGCATTTCTTAAGGTAAATATTATTCCGGCGGTCTGTTTTATCGGAATCGTGACCTTCATCATTTCCTTTGCCGGAGTAAAGATTGGTAATGTCTTTGGAGCCCGCTATAAGAACAAAGCCGAAATTGTCGGTGGGATCATCCTTATTCTGCTTGGTCTGAAGATTTTGTTAGAGCATCTTGGCTTTTTAGAATAAAAATAAATACGAAACTACGATCCTGTTGTTCTTCTTTCACATAAAGAACACAATTATCTGCTATTCTGGTGTATAATTAGAAATAAAGTGATAAAAAGGAGCCCGTGAGAGTTATGGATAAACTGAAAATTCTTGTAGTAGATGATGAAAGCCGTATGCGCAAATTGGTGCGCGATTTCCTGGAAAGAGAAGGATATGCTGTACTCGAAGCCGGAGACGGTATGGAAGCAATGGACATTTTTTATGAAGAAAAAGATATTGCACTGATCATTCTGGATGTCATGATGCCGCATATGGATGGCTGGCAGACCTGCCGTGAGATCCGTAAAGAATCAAAGGTTCCGATCATTATGCTGACCGCAAGAAGTGAAGAGAGGGACGAGCTTCAGGGGTTTGAACTCGGTGTGGATGAGTACATTTCCAAACCGTTCAGCCCGAAGATCCTGGTTGCAAGAGTTACTGCGATTCTGCGCAGAACCAATGCGCTTGCTTCGGATGATCTGCTTCATGCGGACGGGATCGAGATTGATAAAGCAGCACATATGGTGAAGATCGATGGAAAACCGATCGAACTCAGTTACAAAGAGTTTGAACTTCTGACTTATTTTGTGGAGAATCAGGGGATTGCTTTATCGAGAGAGAAGATTCTTAACAATGTATGGAATTACGATTATTTCGGGGATGCCAGAACCATTGATACCCATGTAAAGAAGCTGAGAAGTAAACTTGGTGATAAAGGAGATTATATTAAGACTATCTGGGGTATGGGGTATAAATTCGAGGTACAGTCATGAAATATTCAATAAAAAGACAGATGATGACTGTTTTTGTAGGTCTGATTCTGTTTATGATCGTTGTATTTATGATCGTCAACGGAAGCTTTCTGGAGAAATATTATATTTCTAATAAGAAATCAGAATTTATAAAGGCTTATACAATGGTGCAGGAAGGTGTGGAGAACGGGACAATCAATTCTGAGACACCGGAAAAAGACCTGGGAAGATTTACAGAGAAAAATAATATTTCCATTGCAGTCATCGATTCAGAATACAATGTGGTTTATACTAATGTAAGAGAAAAACAGATGATGGTCGTACAGCTTTTCGGATATCTGTACGATAAGAATCATCAGGAGGTTCTGGAAAAAACGGACAGTTATGATATCTGCAAGTCGGTTGATCCGCAAAATAATACAGAGTACCTGACTATGTGGGGAAACTTTGACAATGGTGATATCTTTATCATGCGAAGCCCGTTGGAGAGTATTCGTTCGGCAGTCACGATTTTTAACAGATTTATCGGAGTCGTCGGCGGATGTGTGATTCTTGTGAGTGTATTGCTTGCGTGGTATTTCTCAAAAAGGATCACGGAGCCGATCATGGAGCTCGCAACACTTTCACAGAAGATGGCCGATCTGGATTTTGATGCAAAATATACCAGCGGCGGAAGCAACGAAATCGGTGTACTGGGAGAGAACTTTAACCGGATGTCAGAAAGACTTGAGAAGACGATTTCCAATCTGAAAGAAGCCAACTATAAATTGCAGAAAGACATTGAGCAGAAAGAAAAACGAGAAAATATGCGAAGTGAATTCCTGGGGAATGTTTCCCATGAACTGAAGACGCCGATTGCCCTGATCCAGGGATATGCAGAAGGCCTGAAAGAAGGAGTCAATGATGATCCGGAGAGCCGGGAGTTCTACTGTGAAGTCATTATGGACGAGGCAGGAAAGATGAACCGGATGGTGAAGAATCTACTTGCCCTGAACCAGCTGGAATTTGGTGAGGATGATGTACAGTTTGAACGGTTTGATATTACTTCATTGATTTCGGGTGTCCTGCAGAGTCTGGATATTCTGATCGAGCAGAAAGAAGCACAAGTGATTTTCCGCCACAAGAACCCTGTTTATGTCTGGGCAGATGAGTTTAAGGTTGAGCAGGTTGTCCGGAACTATGTCAACAATGCACTGAACCATATCGATGGTGAGAAAGTGATCGAGATCAAGATCACCCAGGAAAATGATATGGCAAAAATTACCGTATTCAATACCGGAACGCCGATTCCGGAGGAAGATCTGCCACATATCTGGGAGAAATTCTATAAGGTTGATAAGGCAAGGACCAGAGAATACGGGGGAAATGGTATCGGGCTTTCCATTGTGAAGGCGATCATGGACTCCTTTGGAAAAGGATACGGTGCGATCAATCATACCAATGGTGTTGAGTTCTGGTTTGAACTGGACATGAAATAAATGCGAATCTTGCAATTCACACTGTAACGTGGTACATTATAAAAGAGCTTATTACTGATTGACACAGGGAAGAAGATTGTGACATGAGCGGAAAAAGCTCTTTTGAATAACTACAAGAATATAAAAATCGTGAGGATATGCGGATGATAGCGATTATTGATTATGATGCAGGAAACATTAAAAGTGTAGAAAAAGCGTTAAAATATCTTGGTGAGGATGCGGTTATCACAAGAGACAGAGAAGAGATACTTTCTGCCGATAAAGTGATCCTTCCGGGAGTCGGTGCATTTGGCAATGCCATGTACAATCTGAAAAAATATGGATTGGATGAAGTGCTTCGTGAAGTAGCAGAGAGACAAATCCCGCTTCTTGGAATCTGTCTTGGGCTCCAGCTTTTGTTTGAAAGAAGTGACGAGACGCCAGGTGTGGAGGGACTTGGTATTCTAAAAGGAGAGATCCTTAGAATTCCGGACTGTCCGGGACTTAAGATCCCGCATATGGGATGGAACTCTCTGAAGCTTCAGAATGACGGCAGATTGTTTAAAGATTTACCTGAAGAGCCGTATGTATATTTTGTTCATTCCTACTATTTGAAAGCAACAGATGAAAATATTGTAAAAGCGACAACCGAGTACAGCACGCATATTCATGCTTCGGTTGAACAGGGAAATGTATTTGCCTGCCAGTTCCATCCGGAAAAGAGCAGTGATACAGGACTTCAGATACTGAAAAATTTTGTAGAATTGTAGGAGGGCAGACAGTGTTTACAAAGAGAATTATCCCATGTCTTGATGTGAAGAACGGACGGGTTGTAAAAGGTGTGAATTTTGTGGATCTCAAAGATGCAGGAGATCCGGTTGAGATTGCGAAGGCTTATGATAAGGCAGGTGCGGATGAACTGGTATTTCTGGATATCACGGCATCTTCGGACGACAGAAGCACGGTGGTTGACATGGTGCGTAAAGTTGCTGAGTGTGTGTTTATTCCATTTACGGTAGGTGGTGGAATCCGGACCGTTGACGATTTTAAGGCATTGCTTCGTGAAGGTGCGGACAAGATTTCCATCAATTCTTCTGCAATCAATCGACCGGAACTGATCCGGGAAGCAGCGGAGAAGTTTGGAAGCCAGTGCGTGGTTGTCGCGATTGATGCGAAAAGAAGAGAAGACGGCAGTGGGTGGAATATCTATAAAAATGGCGGACGCATTGATATGGGAATTGATGCGGTCGAGTGGGCGAAGAAAGTAGAAGCACTTGGCGCAGGAGAGATTCTTTTGACCAGTATGGACTGTGACGGCACGAAGGCCGGATACGATCTGGAGCTGACAAGGACGATCGCGGAAAATGTATCAATTCCAGTAATCGCATCTGGAGGAGCAGGTAATCTGGAGCATTTCTACGAAGCACTCGGTGAAGAGGGGAAGGCAGACGCGGCACTTGCGGCATCCCTGTTCCACTATAAAGAGCTGGAAATCAGAGAAGTAAAAGAATATTTGAGAGAAAAAGGCGTATCGGTACGTCTGTAGAGAAAAGGTGGGGAATATGGCAGCAATTAACAATGACTGGCTGGATGCACTGAAAGGTGAATTTTCCAAGCCATACTATAAGAAACTGTTTGAAACAGTGAATCAGGAATACCGGACACACCGGGTATATCCTCCGGCAGATGACATCTTTAATGCATTTCATCTGACACCGCTTAAGGATGTCAAGGTTGTGATCCTTGGTCAGGATCCATATCATGGAGATGGACAGGCAGAGGGTTTAAGCTTTTCTGTGAAACCAGGGGTTGATATTCCACCGTCACTGGTGAATATTTATCAGGAACTGCATGATGATTTGGGATGTACGATCCCAAGCCACGGCAATCTGGTGAAATGGGCGGAGCAGGGAGTACTTCTTCTCAACACGGTTCTTACGGTAAGAGCACATCAGGCTAATTCACATCGTGGAATTGGCTGGGAAGAATTTACAGATGCAGCAATCCGTGTACTCAATACCCAGGACAGGCCGATTGTATTTATTCTGTGGGGAAGACCGGCACAGATGAAAAAGAGAATGCTGACCAATCCGAACCATTTGATCCTGGAAGCACCGCATCCGAGTCCGCTTTCTGCGTATCGTGGATTTTTCGGAAGCAAACCGTTCAGCCAGACAAATAAATTCCTTGAGGCGCATGGTGTAGAGCCAATCGACTGGCAGATTGATGAATTGTAAAGAATAAAAAATAGAGATTTCGGGCAGACTGTGAAGATTTATTTGCAGTCTGTTTTTCCTTTTTTATTTCATAGGAACTTCCTATGAAACAAAAGGCACTACGTGTCGGAGATGCACATTCTTTTTGTTACTGTTCACAGTACAATGTCATTTAGTTAACGTTTAATCAGGAAGTGAATTCTTACAGAACAAATTACAGATGAGCCTTAGTGGAACCGTTTTACAGATATGTTTACGATTTACTCATAAAGGAAAGCATGACAAGAAGACAGATTGCAAATCTGCCTCAAAACGGATTATAATGATGCAAGTAGCCTTGCCCATATTTCCTGTTTCACGTATTCGGGTTTATACGCATGGAAATTACTCAACCCAATGGTATATTTCAGTTTCCTAAATGAGGATTCAATAGACCATCTGGCATTGTACAAGGTTTTGATACGTTCCACAGGGAATTCATCACGTGGCAGATTGGTCACGATGCACTCGTATGTAGAAGTGCTGATAGGGAAGCGTAGAATACGGAAGGACAGCTCATATGTATCATAACTTCCATATTCAATGTAATCGAAAGCAGCTGACTGATCAACAAAGCGTATGTAACCTTCTGTGTGGATGTCTGCCAAAATTTTTTTCGAATGGCTCCGGACCAGTATGACGCTGACATTAATATCGAAGGATTCCGCATCTGGAAAATTAAAATTGCCGACCAGTCCTTTGGAATGGATATCCTTGGTACGGAACAGGAAATACTGTCTCTGTTCCACAACATGTGCCATGTTATTATAAGAGCAATAGCCGCGGTCACCGATATAGACATTTTTTATTCCATCCAAAACATCGTGCCGGGCAACAGTAGTAGTCTGGTGATGAGAAAGCCGGAGTGCTGAAAAAAGTGCAGGTAGAGCCATCGGCAGCCAGGAAACGGTAATGCGAATCCATAAAGGAAGCGGGCGGCAATTCCATGGAAGTGGAATTAAAGTGCCGGAATACAGCTTCCAGCGCATCAGGTTTAAGCTTTGCGCGCTGCTGGCTGAGAGCAGAAGCGGTTGGTATGGAAGAATCCAGTCCCCAGAAATCAAGCATTTCAACCCTGGTGGAAGATGAGCCTTGTGAAACGAGAAAGGAAATAAGTTTCTGGGCAGGGATTTTTTTGCTTCTCTTGAAATCGGAATCGGGATGGACAGCATACTGTGAAATATCAGAAACAATGTGTTCCACAGAAGAAAAAAACAGTTCTTTGATTTGTTGATGGATCATGATCATGTGCCTCCTTGAGAAAGTGATATACCACTAATTCAAGGGCCGCTCTCGCTGCCTCAACAAATTTATCAGTAGCGAGAGCGGCCGCACATTTTGCACCCTATGTCAACCCTTTGGGTAGCTTTTTTGAAAAAATTTGGGTTAGACCCACAATTAGGGGCTAACCCTGTAACTTAACTAAATGACATTGGGTACTGAACAGTTACGGATAAAAATGGGGGGCTGTCGCATTAGCTAATGCGACAGCCCTTCTGATCATTTACATGGTCTCATTTTCAAATTTTTCTGTATACTTTTTCTGGATCAAATCCACTAACTCCGGTGCCTTTCCTCCGATCGGGGTGCCGTTCATCTCGCAGACCGGGGAGCAGAATTTTGTGGAGCTGGAGACGATGATCTCGTCGGCATCCATCAGCTCTGCCATGGTAAAAGGTGTCTCGTCGACGATGATCCCGTTATCCTTGCAGATCTGGATGATGTGCATTCTTGTGATTCCCGGTAAAATATAGTGGTCTGCCGGGTGGGTCTTAAATACGCCGTCCTTGATGATGGAAACGTTGCTGTGGGCACACTCGGTGACGATATCACCGCGGTGGAAGACGCACTCGCCGCATCCGAGAGACTCCGCTTTCTCTGCCGCCATGACGTTGACGAGAAGGTTTAATGTCTTGATATTGCAGTGGAGGAAACGGGTGTCTTCCATGTCTGTAAGTTTCAGACGTTTGCTGGAGTCAGCCGATTTCCCAGGCTTCATGAAAATCCAGAGATTCGGCTTTGTGCCTGCAGCTGGGAACTGGTGCTGACGGATGCCGGTTCCCCGGGTCATCTGCCAGTAGATGAAGATATCCTTATCGTCCATTTTTGCCAGCATATCGTAGAGGATCGCCGCAAGCTCGTCCTTTGTGTAAGGGATATCGATCTTAATGAGTCCGGCGCTGTTGAAGAAACGGTCCAGGTGCTCTTTTAAAGCGAAGATCTTTCCGTTTCTCGCCAGTGTCGCCTCGTACACACCATCACCGAAATAACATGCGCGGTCGTTCATCGGAACGGTCATCTCTTCCAGAGGTCCGAATTTACCGTTGTAGTAGCCAAGTGTTTTCATTTACATTTCCTCCTGAATTTACGAAAAAATTTTTTCGGATATAACTGAAATATTCTATCGCTATCATAGCATGGAACAGGAGGAAAGTAAAGGAAATAGGAAGGATTTTAGCTAATGTTTTTGGACATATTGTATAAAAGGTCCTATATTTTCCCATTGTCATATGTAAAAATTTTCTGTATAATATAGAATAATTATAACTGTTCAGTAGGTCTGCGCATTTACTGCGCTGACCGTAAGAAAAATTAGGCTGGAAGGCAAAAATCCTATCGGAGCAGCTGATTTGGAATGGATTTTTGCGCGTAATTGTGAGGGTACTGAACCAATGTCATTTAGTTAACGTTTAATAGGGAGCGAATTCTTACAGAACAAATTACAGATGGGCCTTAGTGGAACAGTTTTACAGATATGTTTACGATTTACTCATGAAGGAAAGCACGACAAAAAGACAGATTGCAAATCTGCCTCAAAACGGATTATAATGATGCAAGTAGCCTTGCCCATATTTCCTGTTTCACGTATTCGGGTTTATATGCATGGAAATTACTCAGCCCAATGGTATATTTCAGTTTCCTGAATGAGGATTCAATGTTTCATCTGGCATTGTACAAGGTTTTGATACGTTCCACAGGGAATTCATCACGTGGCAGATTGGTCACGATGCACTCGTATGTAGAAGTGCTGATAGGGAAGCGTAGAATACGGAAGGACAGCTCATATGTATCATAACTTCCATATTCAATGTAATCGAAAGCAGCTGACTGATCAACAAAGCGTATGTAACCTTCTGTGTGGATGTCTGCCAAAATTTTTTTCGAATGGCTCCGGACCAGTATGACGCTGACATTAATATCGAAGGATTCCGCATCTGGAAAATTAAAATTGCCGACCAGTCCTTTGGAATGGATATCCTTGGTACGGAACAGGAAATACTGTCCCTGTTCCACAACATGTGCCATGTTATTATAAGAGCAATAGCCGCGGTCACCGATATAGACATTTTTTATTCCATCCAAAACATCGTGCCGGGCAACAGTAGTAGTCTGGTGATGAGAAAGCCGGAGTGCTGAAAAAAGTGCAGGTAGAGCCATCGGCAGCCAGGAAACGGTAATGCGAATCCATAAAGGAAGCGGGCGGCAATTCCATGGAAGTGGAATTAAAGTGCCGGAATACAGCTTCCAGCGCATCAGGTTTAAGCTTTGCGCGCTGCTGGCTGAGAGCAGAAGCGGTTGGTATGGAAGAATCCAGTCCCCAGAAATCAAGCAGTTCATGGCTAATTAAAGGGAACAAAAAGAAAGGGAATGCACAATCCAGACGGTATCAGCGGCAGGCTACAAGAATAAATTGTGATTTCACAAGATTGGTGTTATAATAAGAGAAAAGTTCCTGCCGGGGCAACCGCCCCGGTGGTATGGATAGAAAGGCAGGAAAACAATATGCACATCAGCTATAAACCACTCTGGCACACACTGTTAGAGCGTGATATGAGAAAAGAGGATTTAAGGCTTGCTGCTGGTATGACAACAAATATGATTGCCAACATGAGCAAAGAGGGAAAGCACATCAGCATGGATACATTAGCCCGTATCTGTGAAACTCTGAATTGTGAGATTACTGATGTGATTGAGTTAGTACCAGACGAGCCTGCTTCCACAGGAGGTAAGGAACATGAGCGAATTGAAACCAAGAATAACGGAAAACGGAATTGATTATATCCTTGTCGGAGATTACTACATTCCAGGCTTGAAACTGCCGGAGGAACACCGCCCTATCGGAAAGTACGGACGAATGCACCGGGAATATTTAAGAGAAGTCCACCCAGCCAGATTGAATACATTGATACTGACCGGAGAATTGTTGACATATCTTGCAGACCTGAATGAACAGGCACAAAAACGGTTAGACACTATCATGGAGCAGATGAAAGCTACCGAGGGCGTGACAGAGGAATTGAAGTGTACCCGACAAATGGAATGGGTGCAGCGTTGCAATAACATTCACAACAGGGCAGAAGAAATTGTTTTGTATGAGATGATTTATTCATAACGGGAGCAATTAAATCGGAGGTATATAAGATGATTGAAATTGTATTTGGTGAAAGTGCCTGTGGAAGTTTGAAAATTGCCCAAACTTACGGCAAGGGAAAGTATAGAGGAAGTGCTGTTTCAATATTTATGAGGCACGAAGACGGGAGTGTTCCATCTTCAGATGAAATGAAAAAGGCACAGCTTCAAGCACAGGAACAAGAACGCATTGCTTGGGAGAATGCTATTCCATTGGGAGGCAAGAGCAGTGATGTTTATTGTTTTGATATGGCTCTTAGTGTGGGAGATATTTCTGATAATGGAATTGGCGAACAGCGGAAAAATATTTTCAAGAAAATGCTGTCTGTCTGCTTTGTAGAGGATTTAGATTATCAGGTTGAAGAAAAAATACAGAAAATTAAAACTACATTGACCTCAGTGATTGAACGATATGTAGCTGGGGAAGAAATTCGCATTTGGTATAGCTATAATCCAGATGAGCTTTGTGGTATGTATTGGCTTATGAAACAACTTCAACCATTAAACTGCCAGACAACAATTTATTTGGTTAAGTTACCTACATGGGAATATGGAAAAGAAAATACTATGACATCCAAAATAGCATGGGGCGAGGTCTCTCCTGGCGAATGGGGAAACTATATAACTCTACAAGAGAAAGCTAATCCTGTATTTCTTTCAGCTTGTACTATGAAATGGAATCAACTTCAAAATGAAAATGCACCTTTGCGTGCAATGTTAAATGGTAAATTGCAAAGCGTTTCAGAAGATATATATGATAGTTTCATTCTTCGTGAAATTGCGGAACAGCCAGAGCAATTCAAAATGGCTATTGTCATAGGTAATGTTTTAGGAAAATATCAACTTGGAATTAGTGATGTATGGATTTCCAATCGCATTGATAAAATGCTTGAAGATGGTGTGTTGGAAATTATACAGGACGCACCAAAGGGAGAAACAAATTATCGCCGAATATTAAGAAAACGAATGAAATAATAACCACAGCACAAACCGCTGCTACATGGAATCCAACAAACCATGCAACAGCGGTTTTCCTTTACCGTTTTTTCCTCTGGCTGATAGGCGTTCCCATTTTCTTTGATTTTTTGAGAATACGAATGAACCAGCGAAATTCTTCTTCTGACAGGTTTTTATAGTTGATACCAAGCTGCTTGCAGTAAAGGATAACCAGTTTTTCATCTCGACTGCCCTTGAAATTTTCGACCGCTTCCAGATTTTCTTTCAGTTCATCGGCAACGGTAGTTTGGGGCGCACTCTCGCTGTCCTTTTTGTGGAATTCCCGAATATCCCGGATAATCAGGTTGAGGTCATCCAGAACCATGTGACTGAAATACTCATCATCACTGATATGTGCGGCTTGCAGCACCTTCAAATGCGGGTCATCTTCGCCGGGGCGATACCGTTCAATAATTTCATGCCGGACGGTATCAACAAGGGAGTTGAGATTTTGGATTTGCATGGTGGCAATCCCGTCCACATAAATCTCAATGTCCGCAAGAAACTTGATAAAGTCCTTATGGGTGGCAAGTTCGCAGAGCAGACGGTTGTTAATCCGACCGCTTTTCAGCAGTGCCACCATCTCATCGTTCAAATGCAGCTCCGTCAGTGGCGTGTTGATCTGCTCCCTGTTCTCTGTCCGGCACAGCAGATAATCGACGGAAACCCCATAGAAGTCTGCCAGCGTGATAAGGTTGCCATGATTGATTTCCTTATAATCCTCTTTTTCATAACTGCCAAGGGCTGATTTAGAAATGCCCGTCAGCTTTGATAGTTCTTCCAGATTTAAGCCTTTGTCTTTGCGGAGTTCCCAAAGGCGTTCCTGTATGCTTGTTGCAACTTTCATGGGCGCACGCTCCTTTCCGGTGGTTTTATTTCTGCCGTTTAACTGGATTATATCACACTTTCCGCAATCGTGGAAATTTCTGATTTTCCCCCTGATTCCTACTTTGTGGATATACGGCACAGGGCACAAAAATGTTCTATGATACAGGTAGTTCATCGATGGATTATTCCAATCGAATGACCAGCCTGTGTGGGATATGCTTCCCCGGCGATGTAGCGCCATGACTTTTGGCAGGGATATGGAGGAACCCTGACCGAAACGAGCGTACCAAAGGGAGCGATACGCCGCTGTGAGATTCAGGGGAGGAACGACACCGGGGAGAACTGGCGAACTGACACCGAAATGATACCGAAACACGACAATTTGATAGGGAGATAGTCTACCCTATCGCTGAGACTTCGGGAGATTTTAAGCGGCTCTATGGCTGTAATTTTGCCGAAAATCGCCCCGAAACCATACACGAAAACGGGAGGAAACGTAACATGCCGAGAATGAGCAAAAAGCGGAAGCATGAGCTTTCCTTTTACCTCAATGACCGGGGGCGTGTCACTTACAACGAATTATGCCGGAAATGCCAGCATGGGTGCAAGCAGAGCTTCCGGGCGGTTGTGATTGACTGCCCCCGTTATTTATCCAAACGAGCAAAGAAAAAGGAGGAACACACCGAATGAATTTTGAATTTATGACGATAGACACACCATTGCCGCCCTGTATGCCATTTCCCAGAGCGTTGACAGGATTTCCAGTCAGCAGCACCGCAAAGGTCATGTACTGCCGGATGTTGGACGCTATGCTTTTCAGAGGGCAGGCGGACGAGAACGGGATTCTTTTTGTCTGCTTCCCTATCACAGCCATTGCCGCAGTCCTGTCCCGCAGCCTCATGACGGTCAAGCGTTCTTTGAATGAACTGGAAACCGCCGGACTTATCATGCGGGTGCGTCAGGGCGTGGGAGAACCGAACAGGATTTATGTGCTGATACCGGGAAAGGAGGGCGCTACCCTTGCCTGATACCTCAAAGCTGGGAAAGCTCAACCGGGAGTTGGAGAAAAGCGAAAAGAAACTGCGGAAAGCCATCAATGATGAAAAGGCATTGCAGCACCAGTTGAAGCAGCTTACCCGAAAGGAACGGACGCACCGGCTCTGTACTCGTGGCGGTATGCTGGAAAGTTTTCTGCAAGAGCCGGAACGCCTGACGGACGATGATGTCATGCTGTTGCTGAAACTCATTTTTCACAGGCAGGACACGCAAGATATATTGAAAAAACTGCTGGAACGGGAGAAGCCGGAAACCCCTTAGTTTACTAAGGGCGCAATTATACACCACCCAGAGGTTGGTGCATTGCGTTCTCCGAAGGCTCCTTGCAGGAGGGCTGTGATTTTCCGCAGCCACGGTCTGCTCCAAATCAAACAGGGGACGCTACACTTCCCCTGCGCTGGCTGCCGCCAGCTACCCTTTTGTGGACTTGCCATCTGGGGACACCTTGCGTTGCAAGCTGTTCCCAGCCGATAAGTTTCATAAAATATAATGCAAATGGAAAGCTAACTTGACATAAAAGAACTATGTGATATAATGGAAGCATGGAAAGTTAACTTTCCATAAGAGAGGAGGATGACATGAAAAATCGCCTGGAAGAATTACGAAAGCAACGAGGCATAAAGCAAGAAGATTTAGCAAATGCATTGGAAGTATCACGACAGACCATCGGCTCTTTGGAAAACGGACGCTATAACCCATCTATTCAGTTGGCATTTAAGATTGCCAGATATTTCAACATGAGTATTGAAGAAATTTTTATTTACGAGGAGGATTGATTATGAAAAAAAGGTTGTTGATTTTAATGACAGTTACAGGAATGATTATTCTACTGGGAGGATTGCTAACATACGGTTTGGGAGTACATGAAATAATACCTGTGCCACGTCCCGACTTAATAGTAGTAGGTACATCTCTCATTGGAATTTTGCTGATTGTATCTGGTGTGTGCGACTTGTTCGTTAAGAAAACCAAAGAAATGGAAATAGAGGAAAATGACGAGAGAAATATTTCGCTTAGTAATGCTGCTATGGCAAGTGGCTTCAAGGTAATGAATGTTACGATTGCTGTTTCTATTTTTGCTTTGATTTTCACCGGATATATGACAGTAGTCCCATGTTTCACTATTATTGGGGCTTATGCTATTGGACAAATTGTATTTATTGTGCGACTTTGGTACTTGCACAAAACTATGTAAATGTATTACTAAATACCCGCCGCCCCCAGCGGCACAACAAGCAGGAAATCTGAAAAGGTATCCTGCTTTTTCTATGTCCAAAAACGGAAAGGAGGAACACAAAATGCCCTGTCCACACAACGAAATCTCTATTGTGCAGCGCAGCCACCGCCAGTCTGCGGTTGCCGCCGCTGCTTACCAGAGCGGCGAAAAGCTGTTCTGTGAATATGACCAGGAAGTAAAACACTACCCGGAAAAGCGTGGTATCGTCCACAATGAAATCCTGCTCCCGGCAAACGCTCCCCTGGAGTACACAGACCGCAACACCCTCTGGAACGCTGCCGAAGCTGTTGAGAAGCAATGGAACTCCCAGCTTGCAAGGCGGTGGGTGCTTTCCATTCCCAGAGAGATACCGCCCGACCAGTACGCCGCCCTTGTACGGGATTTCTGCCGCCAGCAGTTTGTTTCCAAAGGAATGTGCGTGGATTTTGCCATCCATGACAAAGGGGACGGAAACCCACACGCCCATGTCATGCTGACCATGCGGGCAATGGATGAGCGTGGGAAATGGCTTCCCAAGAGCCGCAAGGTCTATGAACTTGATAAGAACGGGGAACGAATCAAGCTCCCGTCCGGCAGGTGGAAAAGCCACAAGGAAGATACGGTTGACTGGAACGACCGCAAATATGGCGAAATCTGGCGGCATGAATGGGAGGTCATCCAAAACCGCTATCTGGAAGCCAACAACCGCCCGGAACGAGTAGATCTCCGTTCTTACGAAAGACAGGGGCTTGATATTATCCCTACCGTCCATGAAGGGGCTGCTGTCCGGCAGATGGAAAAGCGTGGGATTCAGACGAACATCGGCAACCTGAACCGAGAAATCAAAGCCGCCAATAGTTTGATGAAGTCCATCCGGCAGCTTATTAAAAATCTCAAAGGCTGGATTGCGGAGCTTAGCGAAAAGCGGAATGAACTGCTTGCCCAAAAAGCTGCGGAGGAAGCGGTCTTTCTTCCCAATCTGCTGATGAAGTATATGGAGATACGAAAGGCAGAACGGAGCAGCTGGACACGGGCGGGACAAAGCCGGGGGACTTCCAAAGACTTAAAGGCAGTCAGCGAAGCCCTGTCCTATCTCCAGAGAAAGGGACTTTCCACCGTGGAGGATTTGGAAAACTTTATAGAAACGTCCGGGAAATCTGCCGCCGACTACCGAAAGCAGATGAAGCCAAAGGAAACCCGCAGCAACGTGATTGACGCTATCCTTGCCGCCCGGACGGACTGTAAGGAATGTAAGCCCGTTTATGAGAAATACCAGAAGATATTTTTCAAGAAAACTAAGGAAAAATTCAAGCTGGAACACCCGGAGGTTGCCCGGTTTGAGAAAGCCAGTGCCTACCTTGCCAAGCACCCGGACGATAAGGACAGCACGAAAAAGGAGCTTTTGCAGGAACAGGCGAAGCTTGTGGACGAAATCGCAGACTTGAAAGTACCGTTGACCGAGGTGCAGGAAGATTTGAAGAAGCTGTGGGACATCCGCTACTGGGTACGGAAAGCCACACCCGGCACAGAGGAAAGCAAAGAGCCGCCCAAGAAGCAGCCCCTCAAAGAAGTCTTGCAGGATAAGGCTGACGAGAAGAGAGCACAGAAAAACGCCCCGGCGCAGACGAAACACAAACAACAGGATATGGAACTTTAACAGGCACTTGCCATTTTCAGATTGAGAATGATAAGTGCCTTTTCTTTTTTACAAGGAGGAATTGATTTGAATGTATTTGAAGCTGTGAAGCAGTCCGTTACGACAAGACAGGCTGCGGAGCATTACGGAATCCGGGTAAACAGAAACGGGATGGCTTGCTGCCCGTTCCACAACGATAAGACCCCCAGCATGAAGCTGGACAAGCGTTTCCACTGCTTCGGATGTGGTGCAGATGGGGATGTGATTGATTTTGTAGCTGCCCTGTACGGGCTGGGGAAAAAGGAAGCCGCCGCACAGTTGGCGAGTGACTTCGGGCTTGCCTATGAGGACTGGAAGCCACCGGGCAGGGCAAGGAAGCCCAAGCCCCGGCAGAAATCCCCGGAAGAACAGTTCCGGGAAGCAAAGGCACATTGCTTCCGTGTCCTTGCCGATTATCTACACCTCTTACGGGTATGGAAAACCGACTATGCCCCGCACTCCCCGGAGGAAGCGTTTCATCCCCGGTTCGTGGAAGCCTTGCAGAAGCAAGCCCATGTGGAATATCTGCTGGATGTGCTGCTGTTTGGGGATACGGAGGAAATCGCTTCACTGATTACGGAACATGGAAAGGATGTGATACAGCTTGAACAGCGAATGGCAGAGCTTGCCGCCGCAGACGCAGCAAGAACTAAAAAACACCATGAACGCCATGCAGCCGCCCCAGAGCGTTGAGGAAGTAAAGGCAACTCTGGAAACCACCGAGAAAGGCGGTGTCCGCCAGAGCATACGGAACTGCCTGACCGTATTCCAGCGTGACCCGGTGCTTGCCGGGGCAATCGCCTATAACATCCTGACCGACCGAAAGGACATCATAAAGCCCATCGGTTTTCACAGAGAAAGCACAGCCCTGACCGATACAGACATGAAGTATCTGCTTCTCTATCTGGAGGAAACCTACGGGCTGACCAGTGAGAAAAAGATTGAAACCGCCATCGGGATTGTGGCGAATGAGAATAAGTACCACCCCATCCGGGATTTTCTGAACAGCCTTGCATGGGACGGGACGGAGCGCATCCGCTTCTGTCTGCGGCACTTTCTGGGGGCGGATGTGGACGATTACACCTATGAAGCCCTAAAGCTGTTTCTTTTGGGGGCGATTACAAGGGCATTTAAGCCCGGAAGCAAGTTTGAAATCATGCTGTGTCTGGTAGGCGGTCAGGGGGCTGGCAAGTCCACCTTCTTCCGTCTGCTGGCAGTCCGGGACGAGTGGTTTTCCGATGATTTGCGGAAGCTGGACGATGATAACGTGTACCGCAAGCTGCAAGGTCACTGGATAATTGAAATGTCGGAAATGATGGCAACCGCCAATGCCAAGAGCATTGAGGAAATCAAGTCTTTTCTAAGCCGACAGAAAGAGGTTTATAAGATACCCTATGAAACCCACCCGGCAGACCGTCCCCGTCAGTGCGTGTTCGGCGGTACTTCCAACGCCCTTGACTTTCTCCCCCTTGACCGTTCCGGCAACCGCCGATTTATCCCGGTCATGGTGTACCCGGAGCAAGCCGAGGTTCACATTTTGGAGGACGAAGCCGCTTCCAGAGCCTATATCAGCCAGATGTGGGCGGAAGCAATGGAGATTTACCGAAGCGGCAGGTACAAGCTGTCATTCAGCCCAGCCATGCAGCGGTATCTCAAAGAACACCAGCGGGATTTTATGCCGGAGGACACCAAAGCCGGGATGATACAGGCTTACCTTGATAAGTACACCGGGGAAACGGTCTGTTCCAAGCAGCTCTACAAGGAAGCCTTAAATCACACCTTTGACGAGCCGAAGCAATGGGAAATCCGGGAAATCAACGAGATAATGAACCAGTGCATTACCGGGTGGAACTACTTTTCCAATCCAAGAATGTTTGCGGAATATGGCAGACAAAAGGGCTGGGAGCGTGAAATCCCGGCAACGGACACCGACAACCCGCCCGAAAAATCTATGGACGGTTTTGTGGAGGTCACGGAGCAGATGGAGCTTCCATTCTGAAAATGACAGCCCGTTGCCGACTTCGTTGCTATCCCGTTGCCGAGCCGGTTGCCGGGGAAAAACCCATAACTGCGGGCTTTTCTCCCCTATGACAACCAAAACAACAGAAAAATAAAAGAAAAGTATAAATAGTAACCACCGCCAGATTGAGATTGTTTGCAAGGTCTTTTGAAGCCCGTTGCCGGACTTCGTTGCCGACACCCTCTGTCTGGCTATTTTCATGTATGGAGGATAACTGCCTATGGCAAAAAACAAAACAGAGATTCATGTGACCACTGTATTTGACGGGGAGCTGGACGCCACCGATGTGTTCGTCAGCCTGATTTCCCAGAAATACGGCAAGACAAATACAAAAGAATATCTTGCTAAAAAGAAAGAATTGAAGTATAATGAAGATGAGGTTCAAAAGAGCCGGATACCGTCTGGATTGTGTGGGTAAATGGCTATGATGAACGAAATGGAATACAGAACAATCGGTTCGGCACTTGCCGGGGGCTATCGTGCAGCGGTCTATTGCAGACTGTCAAAGGACGATGACCTGCAAGGCGAAAGTGCCAGTATCGCAAACCAGCGTGATATGCTGGAAAAATACTGCGAAAAGCAGGGATGGGAGGTTGTGGCAGTCTATCAGGACGATGGCTTCACAGGTCTTAATATGGAGCGTCCTGATTTACAGAGAATGTTGAGATCCATTGAGCGCAGGCAAATCAACCTTGTTATCACGAAAGACCTCAGCCGACTGGGGCGTAACTATCTGCAAACCGGGCATTTGATTGAGGACTTTTTCCCAAGAAACGGGGTGCGCTATATCGCCATGAATGACGGTATCGACACCTTACGGGATAACAACGACATTGCCCCGTTCAAGAATATCCTGAACGAGATGTACAGCAAGGATATTTCCAAGAAAGTCCATTCCTCTTATCTTCTGAAAGCGCAGAAAGGACAGTTTACCGGGTGTCTTGCCCCGTTTGGGTATCGGAAAGACCCGGAGGACAAAAACCATCTGCTCATTGACGAGGAAACCGCCCCGATTGTGCGGCTGATTTTCGGATATGCCCTAAACGGTCATGGTCCGAACTATATCCGCAGACGGCTGGAGGAAGAAAAAATCCCCTGCCCCACATGGTGGAACCGGGAACGGGGGCTTCGCAATACCCGCACCAAATGGGAAAAGAAAGACCCGGAAAACGGGCGGTATATGTGGGACTTCTCCGTTATCAAAGACCTTTTGATGAATCCCGTCTACACCGGGGCGATTGCTTCCCAGAAAAAAGACTACCGCTTCAAAATCGGCACGATTGGGGAAAAGAAACCGGAGGACTGGGTTGTGGTTGAGGGACAGCACGAACCGCTGATTGACCGCATGAGCTTTGATATTGTGCAGAACAAGCTGAAATCCCGCCAGCGTCCGGGGCAGACCAATGAAATCAGCCTGTTTGCCGGACTGATAAAATGCGGCGAGTGTGGGAAGTCGCTGACGATACGCTACACAAACGCAAAACATCCCCAGCGGATTTACTCCTGCAAGACCTACAATGCCTTTGGAAAGAACCACTGCACCCAGCACCGGATTGATTATGACACCCTTTACAGTCATGTGCTGCGGAAAATCCGGGAATGTGCCAGAGCTGCCCTGATGGACGGAGAAGCGGTTGCCGACCGCCTGACCAATACCTGTGAAGCCGAGCAGCGGGAACAGCGGGAAGCAATGGAACGCTCCCTTACAAGGGACGAGGAACGGATTGAGGTTCTGGACAAAATGGTAATGCGGCTTTATGAGGATATGATTGCAGGGCGTATCAGTGAGCAGAACTTCAACACCATGCTGGAAAAGACGCAGACCGAGCAGACGGAGCTTAAAACAAAAGTGTCCGAGGGCAGAAAGCGGCTGTCCGATGAAGTCCAGCTTGCCAATGATGCAAAACAATGGGTGGAAGCCATTCAGGAATACGCCAACATCACAGAGCTGGATGCAGCCACCCTTAACCGCTTAATCAAAGAAATCGTCGTGCATGAGCGCATTGACGAAGATAAAACAAGACACATTTCTATCGAAATTCATTTTAATCTCAAACCCATCCCGGAGGTGGAACAGGTCACTGCCTGACCTGTCCCGCCTGGATGGTTCTCTTAAAAACACCATATAGATTTTTGTACGCCGCCGCCCGCCATCGAGCAGAATTTTACACCTAATTGGGGATAAAACATTTCAACCCTGGTGGAAGATGAGCCTTGTGAAACGAGAAAGGAAATAAGTTTCTGGGCAGGGATTTTTTTGCTTCTCTTGAAATCGGAATCGGGATGGACAGCATACTGTGAAATATCAGAAACAATGTGTTCCACAGAAGAAAAAAACAGTTCTTTGATTTGTTGATGAATCATGATCATGTGCCTCCTTGAGAAAGTGATATACCACTAATTCAAGGGCCGCTCTCGCTACCTCAACAAATTTATCAGTAGCGAGAGCGGCCGCACATTTTGCACCCTATGTCAACCCTTTGGGTAGCTTTTTTGAAAAAATTTGGGTTAGACCCACAATTAGGGGCTAACCCTGTAACTTAACTAAATGACATTGGGGAGTGAACAGTAACTTCTTTTTTACTTTGCATGCCGGAATCAATGGAAACAGTTGACCGTAAAGAGATCATTTGGCATAATAGATATATGAATACTTGTTCATATGAAAGGGGTAACTATGAAAAAGATAGAAGTAGAATGTTGTGATACATTTTGTATACACGAAGAACTTGTACATAAGGCAGAGGGGCATATACCGGATGAAGAGGTTTTGAAGGATCTTGCTGATTTTTTCAAGGTATTTGCAGATACCACGCGGATCCGGATTTTATGTGTTCTTTTTCAGTCTGAGATGTGTGTTTGTGATCTGGCGGAAGTTCTTGGAATGACGCAGTCCGCGATTTCCCATCAGCTCCGGATGCTCAAGCAGATGAAGCTTGTGAAGAACAGACGGGAAGGAAAAACGGTGTTCTATTCCCTTGCTGATGATCATATCCAGACCATCATGAACCAGGGAATGGAGCATATTCTGGAATAACAGATGATATATCAATATCGAAGGAAGGAAACGATAACAGTGACAGCAGGAAGAAAGAAAAAGGTAATCATAGGGATCCTTGTAGCACTTTGTATGACAGTAACGGGATGTGCTGGTTCTGTAAAAAAAGGAACGAAGTATCTGGAAGAAAAAGACTATAAAAATGCAGAGGTGGAATTCCAGGATGCGGTAGACAAAAAGAAGAATCTGGGAGAGGCTTATCGCGGACTCGGACTCTGCTACTGGGAACAGAAAAAGTATGAAAAGGCAGAGAAGGCGTTGGAAAAAGCATTGAAGAATGGAACGGAAGAGACAGCAACTCTTTATAATATTCTGGGAATCTGCGATCTGGAACTGGATAAACCGGAAAAGGCAGTGTATTATTTCGAAAATGGGCAGGAGCTTTCAGGCGCAGGAAAAGAGCTGCTAAAAGAAATGGCATATAATCTGGTAGTTGCCTATGAAAAAGCAGGGGATTACCAGTCTGCAAAAGAGAAGCTGGACAGTTATCTGAAAGCAAATCCAGATGACAAAAAAGCGCTGAAAGAGCAGGAATTTTTAAATACACAGATTTCGGAAGGAGATCAGCAGTAGAGCGGATCGGATGAGCAGATCTGATCCGGGACGGAAAGAAATCTGGCAGGGGAGAATAATATGGCACTTTATGAAATAAAAGAAGAAAAGGAAAGGGTAATTCTGGTCGGTGTCAGTACAAGGGAGAACGATGACACGGAAGATTCTCTGGATGAGTTAAAGGATCTGGTGAAGACCGCAGGTGCGGAAGCGGTCGGACGGGTAATCCAGAAAAGAGAGCTTGTCCATCCGGGAACTTATGTCGGAAAAGGCAAGATTGAGGAAATCCGGGAGCTTTTGTGGGAGCTTGACGCAACCGGGATCGTCTGTGATGATGAGCTGTCTCCGGCACAGATGAACAATCTGACGGATATTCTGGATGTGAAGGTAATGGACCGGACGATGGTCATTCTGGATATTTTTGCAGGACGGGCTTCTACAAGTGAAGGAAAGATCCAGGTAGAACTGGCACAGCTTAAGTACCGGCAGTCACAGCTTACTGGGGCAGGAAGGGCGATGTCACGTCTGGGAGGTGGAATCGGAACCAGAGGACCGGGAGAAAAGAAGCTGGAGATGGACCGGAGACTCATCAAGAACCGGATCGCACAGCTGAACCGTGAACTCAGGGAGGTGAAGAGACACCGGGAACTGACACGCGAACAGCGGACGAAGAACCGGATCCCGGTCGTGGCAATTGTCGGTTATACCAATGCCGGAAAGTCCACGCTTCTCAACACACTGACCGGAGCCGGTGTGCTGCAGGAGGATCAGCTTTTTGCAACTCTTGATCCGACGACAAGAAGCCGGAAGCTGCCAAGTGGGCAGGAGATTCTTCTGACAGATACGGTAGGCTTTATCCGGAAGCTGCCTCATCATCTGATTGATGCATTTAAAAGTACGCTGGAAGAAGCGAAGTATGCGGATCTGATCCTGCATGTAGTCGATGCATCCAATCCACAGATGGATGAGCAGATGTATGTGGTGTATGAGACACTGCAGCGTCTGGAGGCAATGGACAAACCGGTGGTCACGGCATTTAACAAGATGGACAGGATCGGGGAAAGCCTGACGGTACGTGACTTTAAGGCAGACCGGATCGTACAGGTGTCTGCAAAGACCGGAGAAGGTCTGGAGGCGCTTCTTCAGGCAATAGAAGAGATCCTGCGGGAGCAGAAAATTTATATCGAACGAGTTTATTCCTATCAGGAATCCGGGAAAATCCAGCTCATCCGGAAGTATGGAGAACTGCTGGAGGAAGAATACAAAGAAGATGGAATCCATGTATCTGCATACGTGCCGAAAGAGCTTGACGGGAGGGTATAACAGATGGCTTTACAGTTTATTTTTGGAAATCCGGGTTCGGGCAAGTCACATTATCTATATGAACATATCATTCGGGAATCAATGAAACATCCTGATATTAATTATATTATTCTGGTGCCGGAACAGTTCACGATGCAGACGCAGAAGGAACTGGTCCTGCGGCATCCGAGACATGGAATTATGAACATAGACGTGCTGAGTTTTGCACGTCTTGCTTTTCGTGTTCTGGAAGAAACAGGGAATGGAAGCAGGGAGATTCTGGATGATGAAGGAAAGAATCTGATCCTCAGGCGACTCGCGGGGAAAAAAGAAGATTCGCTAAAGGTTTTAAAAGGAAATATCAAAAAGCCAGGTTACATCAGTGAGGTGAAATCCGTTATTTCCGAGCTGACGCAGTACAACATTTCCCCGGATGGCATGGATGATATGATCACGGAGGCAGATGAGTCTTCGTATCTTGCCTGGAAATTGAAGGATATCCAGGTGATGTATCAGGCATTTGAAGAATATCTTGCAGATAAATATATTACAAAAGAAGAAATTCTGGACATTCTCTGCAATGTGATGGACAAATCGAGAATGCTGAAGGACAGTGTGATCGTACTGGATGGGTTTACCGGATTTACGCCGCTTCAGAACAAGGTGCTGGGGGAAATGCTGCATCATTGTCAGAAGGTGATGATTACTGTCACGATGGATAAGAGGGAAGATCCTTACGTGATGAAAGACAAGTATCAGCTGTTTGCGCTGAGTAAGCAGATGGTGACGTCTCTTGTGAAGATTGCAGGGGAGGAAAAGGTGCTGGTCGAAGAGCCGGTCTGTCTGTACCAGGAGCCGGTCTGGCGTTTTAAAAATGCGCCGGCACTTGCATTTCTGGAGAAGGAACTGTTCCGTTACAGTGGCAGGACTTACAGGGAAAAGCAGTCAAATGTGCGGGTTTATGCAGCGGCAAATCCTAGGATGGAAGTAGAATGCGCTGCCCAGAGGATACGTTTTTTAATTCGCAAGAAAGAATATCGTTACCGGGAGATCGCGGTGATCGCAAGTGACATGAATCTCTATGCGGATGAGATCGAGAAGATTTTCCGGGAGTATGAGATTCCGGTTTTCATGGATTATAAGCGGAATGTACTTTTAAATTCTTTTGTGGAGTATATCCGGAGTCTTCTTGCGATGGCAGAACAGAATTTTTCTGCAGAAAGTGTGTTCCGTTTCTTAAGAACGGATCTGGTCGGATTTACCGGTGAGGAATTGGATCTTCTGGAAAATTATGTACTTGCGCTTGGCATCCGTGGTTACAAAAAATGGCAGGAAAAATGGATCCGCAGAGCGAAGGATACGACAGAGGAAGAGTTGGAGGTACTGAATCATCTCCGGGTATGCTTTGTGGAAAAAACAGAAGATCTGGTGTTTGTCTTAAAGCAGCGTCAGAAGACAGTGCGGGATGTGACGCTTGCAATCTGTGAATTTCTGGAAAAAGAAGAAATCCAGAAGCAGGTAAAAGTATTGGAGAATCAATTTACAGAAGCAGGAGAGCTTGCACTTGCAAAAGAATATGCACAGATCTATCGTGTGGTGATGGAGCTGTTTGACAAGTTTGTAAGTCTTCTTGGAGATGAGCGGATTGCGCTCAAAGAGTACAGGGAGCTTCTGGATGCCGGAATGGAAGAGGCAAGGATCGGTGTAATTCCGCCAAGTCTGGATGAAGTGATGGCAGGAGATATTGAGCGAACGAGACTGAAAGATATCCGGGCGCTGATCCTTCTGGGAGTCAATGATTCTCTGATTCCGGGAAATGCATCCGCAGGTGGACTGATTTCAGACAGAGACCGGGAGCGTTTTGAAGAAAGAGGAATTGCGCTTGCACCGGGAACAAGAGAAAAAAGTTACATCCAGAAATTTTATCTGTATCTGCACATGACAAAGCCGACGGAAGAATTGATGCTGACCTACAGTAAAGTATCGGCCGATGGAAAGAGCAGGAGGGCGGCATATCTGATCGGGGATCTGAAGCGGATGTATACAAAGCTTTCTGTATTTAATATGGATCAGTATGGGATGGAGACAAAAGAAATGCTTCCACAGACCGGGATCGGGTCATTGATCGAAGGATTACAGAACCCGAAAAAGATGGAGGAAGGCAGCTGGCAGGAGCTGTACCGTTGGTATTGTGCGCAGGAGGACTGGAACGAAAAGGTGCACGATCTGGCAAGGATCAACAGATACCGCAGGCCGGAGGACAATCTGACTTTGCAGACCGCACGGAAGCTTTATGGAGACTGGGCACCAAGCATTTCAAGACTGGAGAAATTTGCTGCCTGTGCCTGTGCGCATTTTCTGACCTATGGACTTCGCCTTAAGGAGAGAGAGGTCTATGAATTTGCTGCTCTTGATTTTGGAAATATTTTTCATAAAGCACTGGAAAAATATGCCCGACGGGTAGAACGGGAAGGCCTGGAATGGACTGAGGTTACAAAGGAGCAGCAGGAACAGTTTGCGTCGGAAAGCGTGGATGAGAGTATCGTAGATTACAGCAATACCGTAATCTACAGCAGTGCGCGGAACGCGTATATCGTGCCACGTATGAAACGTATGATGAACCGGACGGTCTGGGCGATGACAAAGCAGCTTCGGAAGGGAAGCTTTAAACCGGAGGGCTATGAGGTAAGCTTTGGAAGCGGAAAGATTGACAGGATCGATACATGTGAGACGGAAGATCAGGTCTATGTGAAGATCCTGGATTATAAAACCGGGGCAAAGAGTTTTGATATGGCAGCTTTTTATCATGGTCTGCAGATGCAGCTGGTGGTGTATATGGAAGAAGCAGTCCGGCTGGAGGAAAGAAAACATCCGGGTAAAAAGATTGTGCCGGCAGGCATTTTCTACTATCGGATGAAGGATCCGATCGTCGGGAAAGAGCTGGATGAAGAAAAACTGGAAGAGGCAATTTTAAAGGAGCTTCGGCTGGATGGAATCATCCGTCAGGAGGATGCCGTGATTCAGAGACTGGATGCGGATTTTTCGGGGAATTCGCTTGTGATTCCGGCAGGAAAGACGAAAAGCGGCTATTCCAAAGCATCCAAAATGCTCCTGCCGGAAGAGTTTGATGCAGTGCTGACTTATGCACAGAAAAGACGGACTGATCTTCAGGGAGCAATGTACCGCGGAAAGGCGGAGGCACTGCCGTATGAGATGGGTACACAAAATGGCTGTACGTATTGCCCATACCGGGATATCTGCGGATTTGATGAGCAGATCGAAGGATATGAATACCGGAAGCTTGAGAAGCTTCCGAAGGAAATTGTAATGGAGAAAATTATGGCGAAGCTGGAAGAGGAGAAGCAGACATGGGAGTAAAATGGACCGAAGAACAGCAGCAGGTGATCGACCTGCGCGATCATAATATTCTGGTGTCAGCAGCCGCTGGCTCCGGGAAAACTGCTGTTCTGGTGGAGCGGATTATTGCGAGGCTGACAAGGGATGCAAATCCGGTGGATGTCGACCATATGCTGATCGTGACCTACACTGAGGCGGCGGCTGCTGAGATGAAAGAAAGGATCGGTGCTGCGATTGAGAAGGAGCTGGAGGAGGATCCGTCAAGTGAACATCTGAAGCGGCAGTCTGCCCTGATCCATACAGCAAAGATTACAACGATCCACAGCTTCTGCCTGTCTGTGATCCGGGAGTATTTTCACACGATCGATCTGGATCCTGGATTCCGTATTGCGGAAGAAGGAGAATTAAAGCTTTTGAAGCAGGACGTGATGAAAGAGCTTCTGGAAGCAAAATATGAAGAAGGAAACGAGGATTTCCTGCGTTTTGTGGAGACTTTTGCAACCGGAAGGGAAGATCTGCAGGTGGAAGAAATCATCAGCAGACTGTATGAATTTGCCGGAAGTTATCCGGATCCGGAGGAGTGGCTGGATGACTGTGCAAGGATGTACGAAGAGAGCGGGGAAAAAGCCATTTATATTGAAAAGGTGATGGAGTATATCCGGAGAACAGTTGCGGATATGCAGATGCTGATGGAAAAAGCGGACCAGATCTGCATGGAACCGGACGGACCGTATATGTATGGAGAAATGCTGGAAGCGGATCAGAAAGTTCTGAGAAAGCTTTTTGCGGCAAAGAGCTATGAAGAAATGTATGAGGCACTGAAAGAAAAGCCGGCATGGAAAACTCTGTCCAGAAAGAAAGATGACGCAGTAGATCCGACAAAAAGAGAGCAGGTAAGAGCCTATCGGGATACCTGGAAGAAACTTATCGATGACATTCGAAACAATTATTTTTTCCAGCCGCCATCTGAGATGGAAGCAGACCGGAAAATCTGCATTCCGGTGATGCATGAGCTGGTCAGTCTGGTAAAAGAATACCAGAGGGTACTTGCAGCTAAGAAGGCAGAAAAAAATCTGATCGATTTCCGGGATATGGAACAGTTTGCCTTGCAGATCCTGACAAGAAAAGAAAACGGAAAAAGAGTGCCTTCTGAGGTGGCCAAGGAGTATCAGAATACATTTGAGGAAGTAATGATCGATGAATATCAGGACAGTAACCTGATCCAGGAGGCGATCCTGACCAGTGTGTCCCGGATCAGCAGAGGGGAAAATAATCTCTTCATGGTAGGAGATGTGAAGCAGAGTATTTACCGTTTCCGCTTGTCAAGGCCGGAGCTTTTCATGGAAAAATTCAATACCTACAGTCTGACGTACGGAGGAAACAGGCGAATCGATCTGCACAAAAATTTCCGAAGCCGGGCAGAAGTGCTGGATGCGGTAAACTTCATTTTCCGACAGATCATGACCGAAGAGCTTGGAAGGATCACATACGATGAGAATGCTGCACTTTATGTGGGAGCTTCTTACCCGGAATCCGAAAAGAATGAGACAGAAATCCTTCTTCTGGATACAAAAAGTGAGGAAGAGGATACCGGGCTTTCTGTGCGAAGCGGAAGCCAGACGGCAAAAGAGCTGGAAGTCCGTCTGATCGCACAAAGAATCGGAGAGCTGATGGAAAATCAGCAGATTGTAGATAAAGAAACGGGAATGTTGCGACCGATACGCTATCAGGATATTGTAATCCTGACAAGAAGCCCTGCAGGGTGGACCGATACTGTTACACGAATTTTGCAGGATGAGGGAATACCGGTTCTGGCTGAATCGGCAGATGGGTATTTTGAAACTCTGGAAATTGGATGGATGATGGACTATCTGCGTGTACTTGACAATTTTCGTCAGGACATTCCACTCGTTGCAGTGCTGAAATCCCCGTTTGGAAGAATGACAAATGAAGAACTGGCACAGATCAGAGAATTGAATGCAGAAGTACCATTTTATCAGAATGTGCTGGAAACAGCGGATCCGGAAAAAAAGACAGATCTTCCGGCGGGCATTCTGAAAAAAGTGCGCGATGTATTTGGATGGCTCTTTTATTTCCGGGAGAGGATACCGTACACGGCAATCCATGATCTCCTGTGGGAGATCATGAAAAAGACAGGATACCGGGATTATATCGCGGCAATGCCAGGAGGAAAAGGAAGGCGCGCGAATCTTGATATGCTGATCACCAGGGCAAAGGCATTTGAGGCAACCAGTTATAAGGGACTGTATCATTTTGTCCGTTATATTGATCAGCTCAAGAAATATAATGTAGACTTTGGGGAAGCCGGGCTTTACGATGAGCAGACGGATGCAGTTCGTCTGATGAGTATCCATAAGAGTAAAGGATTGGAATTCCCGGTTGTGATTGTGACCGGAATGGGAAAGAGGTTCAACATTCAGGATACCACGGCAAGCGTTGTGATCCATCCGGATCTGGGGTTTGGAATCGATGCGATCGATCTGGAGCGGCGAACCAAATCTCCGACACTATTAAAGAAAGTTATTCAAAATGAAATCGGTCTGGAAAATCTTGGTGAGGAGCTTCGTGTGCTTTATGTAGCACTTACACGTGCAAAGGAAAAGCTGATTCTTACCGGAACGGTTCCACATGCGGCAGACAAACTGGAAGCCTGTCAGCTGGAACAGGAAAATAGTCAGAAAGAAACACTGGACTTTACAAAACTTGCACGTGCAACGTCTTATTATGACTGGATCCTTCCGGCGGCAGTGCGTAAAACAGAAGAAGTTCCAATCGAATTAAAAGTGATTGGTGTTGATACGCTTGTAGAAGGTGAAGTGGATAAGGAAGCAGCAGATTATCTGGAAAAAGAGGTGTTCCTTGAAAAAATAGAAGCAGAAGAACATCCGATGTCTGTGACAGATGAACGTTTTCGGGCAAAAATCGAGGAAGCATTTTCCTACAGATATCCGTATCAGGGTGAAGATCAGCTGAAAATGAAGTACACCGTGTCAGAGCTGAAAAAATATGCGGCAGCTTCGGAAGAAGAAGATGGAGAAATACTGATTCCGGAAGAGGAGATTGTTCCAATCCTTCCGAATTTTATGAAAGAGGAAGAAGAGGTAAAAGGAGCAACAAAAGGAACAGCTTATCATAAAGTAATGGAGCTTCTCGATTTTTCGAAAATATATACGATGGATTTACTGCGGGAAAACATAGAGAATCTGAAAAACGAAGGATACCTGGATGCGGGAACAGCCGGGTGTATTCAAAAAAAAGAAATTATGGAGTTTCTTAATACGAATGTGGGAAAAAGAATGCAAAATGCAGCCAGGGCAAAAACACTTTACCGCGAGCAGCCGTTTGTTCTCGGTGTAGATGCAAAAGAATTTTATCCGGATCAGAAAAAGGGTGAAATGGTACTGATCCAGGGAATTATTGATGCTTACTTTGAAGAAGACGGAGAAATCATCGTACTCGATTATAAAACCGACCGTGTACAAACCGAAGCCGAACTAAAAGACCGCTACCGGGAACAGCTCCGCCTTTACACCAAAGCCCTTGAACAGATCATTCGGAAAAAAGTAAAAGAACAGATCATCTACTCCTTCACCCTTCGCAAAGAAATCCACCTGGAGGACTACAAAAATGATTAAAATAATACTCCTTGTATACCTGCTATTGATCAACATCATCACCTACTTCACCTACGCCGCCGATAAAACCAAAGCCCGCCAAAACAAATGGCGAATCCCCGAACGCACCCTCATCCTCCTGGCCCTCCTCGCCATGAAACACTACCACCACAAAACCCGCCACCTGAAATTCAAATTAGGAATCCCTATTATTCTAATCATTCAAATAGTAATTACATATTTTCTTTACCCCCATATTTAAAATATTTGATCCCCCAGCACAGTCGCCTTACAGGCGCTGTGTGTCCCCTTTTCACAATCCTTCAAATTTCGCCCCAGCATCAGCCCTGGCAGCCCGCCCAAGCGGATGGTTGGTCATTCGATAACCTTGAGCGGCTTGCAGATAGAAATAAAGTCCACCACTTCCCTTGAGGGGCAATGGAGATGAGACTCAAACATTGTGGAAGCCATTGCTGACACAATGTTCGCATTCAGAGGCTCATCGGAATGCCTTCGCCCCGTGGGAAGAGGGGGACTTTATTTCTATCCGCAAGCTGTCACAACCTCCCTCCCACCCATCCGTCCCCCACCCATTTCTTTAGGAAATCTTCAGAAAGTCTTATACAATATTATATTGACTCACTATATTATATAACGTATAATATGCTTAACAAAACAATATAACAAACAATAAAAGGATGTGAATCATATGGTATTTAACACCGGAGCTGCCCTCCTTGATGCAATCGTGCTTGCCGTTGTATCACGGGAACAGGAAGGAACCTATGGATATAAGATCACACAGGATGTCCGGAGAGTTCTGGATGTATCGGAATCAACGATGTACCCGGTACTCAGAAGACTTCAGAAAGATGAATGCCTGGAAGTCTACGATATGCAGTTTGACGGAAGAAACCGCAGATACTATAAAGTTACAGAAAAAGGAATGGCACAGCTTAATTTGTATAAAGTCGAATGGAAGAACTACACAAGGAAGATTACAGAGATGTTCGAGGGAGGTGCAGCCGAATGAACCGTACAGAGTATATGAGGGAATTAGATGCACTGCTTCATGGAATTTCGAAAGAAGAAAGAGAAGAAGCAATGCAGTATTACAATGATTATTTTGATGACGCCGGAAGCGAGAATGAAGAAAAAGTAATCGAAGAGCTGGGAAGTCCTGCAAAGCTTGCCGAAACGATCCGTGCCGGGATAAATGGTAATACCGATGATGCGGAAAGTTATGGAGAGTACGGAGAGCGAGGATATCAGGACAGGCGTTTTGACAGCAGTGAGTACCCGGCAGGAAGAGATGACTATTATAAAGACAGCTATTCGGAGACATATGGAGAAAGCCAGTCACAGAATGACAGGAATCCATTTTCGGAAAGACAGTATTCTTATACAGCTAATTCTAATCAGGGATATACATATGCGGGAAATCAGGGATATGGTGCGGGTCAGACGACAGAAATGCCACGGAAGAAATCCAGTGCCGGCAAGATCATTCTGATCATCTGTATCCTTGTGATTGGGCTTCCAATTGTAGTTCCGACAGCACTTGGTCTTCTTTTGGCGGCATTTGGAGTTCTGGTCGTACTTGCAATATCAGCAATAGCGATCTGGGTGGCAGCAGTTGCAACCGCAGCCGTAGGGATTCTGTTGGGGATTCACGGATTTGGTCAGCTGTTTTATTCCCCGGTTCTTGGAATCGGAATGCTTGGTGTCGGCTGCCTGCTGCTGGCACTTGGGGCAGTATTTACAGTATTGATCGGATGGGGATGTATCAAACTGATTCCAATGATGTTCCGTGGGCTTGTAAATCTTTGTCGCAGACCATTTCAGAAAAAGAGAGGTGAATGCAGATGAAAAAAGGATGGAAGATTTTCTGGACAGTTATTATAAGCCTGACAGGGGCAGGAGTTGTATTTTGTATCATTGCATTATGTCTTGGAGTCACATTTTCACAGTTTGAAAAAGCATATCCGAATGGAATTGGTATTATGAGAAAGAATTATGTTTCTTTCGATGACGATTGGGATGATGATGAGCTGGATGATACAGAAAATGTTGTATCGGAAGAGGCATTTTCCGGTGTGGAGAATCTGAAGCTTGATATCGGTGCAAGTGAGGTGCGGATCAAGACGGGGACAGATGACAAGATCCATGTGGATGATTCCGGAATGAAAACGGAAAACGCAGTGCAGAAAACGTTGTCCCATGACGGAAAAACTCTGGAAATAACAACGAAAATGCGCAGCAGTTTCAGTTTCAAAAATGTGAGAAACGCAAAGGGAACACTTGTGATCTATCTTCCAAGAGATTACAAGTTCGATCAGGTGGACATGGAATATGGTGCAGTAACAGCAGAGATCGATGGACTAAATGCGAAAAGCCTTAAGATTGAAAGCGGGGCATCAGGCTGTACAATAAAAAATGCAGATATAGAGGAGTTAGATGTAGAAACAGGTGCCGGAAGTCTGGATTTTTATGGAACAGTGGAAAAAGAAGTGGACATTGACTGTGGTGCTGGAAGCGTCACACTGAATCTGGAAGGAAAAGTGGAGGATTATAATTATGAACTGGATAGCAGTGCCGGTTCGGTAGAAATTGGAGAAGATATAGATCTTGGCGGCTTAAGCACAGAGAAGTCAATCGATAATGGCAGTAAACGCACGATTGAGATATCGAACGGAGCAGGCAGCGTGGAGATCCGTTTCCATTAGAATTAACATAGACAGAAAAATGTATCAGATGAAACACATATATAATAGAAGAAACACAAAAATAGGAGAAACTTTTAGGAGGAATTTTTATGGAACAGAAAAGATTATACAGATCCGTAACAAACCGTAAGATCTGCGGTGTATGTGGAGGCCTTGGAGAATATTTTAATATCGATCCTACATTGATCCGGCTTGGAGGTGTTTTGCTGGCTTGCGTAAGTTGTGGGACTGCCGTGGTTGCCTATTTTGTTGCAGCAGTTATCATTCCGGATCCAGAATAAAAAATAAGAGAGCTTTGCCGATAAAGAAAAGGCAGAAGGAGAAGAAGTCGGAAGTAATGTTTTCGGCTTCTTTTATAATAATCAAGTATAAATGTATAAAATCCGTAATTGGGGAAACACTCTGAAAAAGGAGTTGAAAGGTATGAAAAGCACAAAGACAAAGAAAATCAGACGCGAAGATATCCCCAATCTGGAAACAAGTGAGCGGGTAAAATACGAGATTGCGGAGGAGCTTGGACTTCTCGATAAGGTTCTGGAAGATGGCTGGAAGAGTCTGTCATCAAAAGAAACCGGGCGGATCGGAGGAATCATTTCAAAAAAATCCAGGACGAATGAGACTGGGAATTTACAATAATATTACAAATTTTAAAAAATGTGAATATTTTGCAACGTTTGTTGAAAAAGCACTGTATGTTTGATATAATCGCTTGACCGCAAAAACCGAGAAAATGGAACGGGTGAGGCAAATGAATGAAAAAATGAACGTACTGGACGTACAGCTTGATAACTGTACGGCAAAAGATGCGATGAAGATCATTGCAGAATATATGCAGACAGAAGAACTTAACACAGTAGATATTGTTACGGTGGATACCTTGATGAGAGCGACACAGCTTGACGGTATGAAAGAAGAGCTGGAGAAACTGGATCTTCTGCTTCCGGGAGATATGGCGATTCTTGAAGCTGCAAAGATCACAGATAGAAAGCGGATCCAGGAGATGGAGGATCAGACGATGCTGAAGATGGTATTCCATTATTTTCATAAGAACCGCTGTAAGATATTTATACTGGCAGGATCTGAGGAAGAAGGAGACAGACTGCAGGGCTATCTGCATGAGGCATACAGTGGGATTCAGGTTGTCGGTATGAAAGCAGTACCGGCAGACGAAAGTGAGGATGACAGGATCACCAATCTGGTCAACGGCGGAGAAGTAGACTGTGTGATTGCCAGCATGGATTTCCCTTGGCAGGAACAGTTTGTTTACCGGTGCAAAGAGCAGCTGAATACCAGAATGTGGTTTGGAACAGGACATAGTATTGCTTCCTTTGCAAATGGTGAGAACTGGGCAGATCACCTGAAAAATTTTATCGGTAAAAGGATTTTAAAACGGGAGATCAAAAAAGAGCAAAAAAGAAAAGAAGTATAATTGAAGCGACAAAAGACTGAAAATAATAAAAAAAATCAAAAAATCTTTTTTGATAGAATAAATTTTATAATAAACTCAATTGAGGAAATGCATAAAAAAATGTGATTTCCTCTTTATTTTTTTGGTAATATGTATTAAAGTATTATATGTATATGGCTAAGTCCACAGTTGCGGGGGATGAAGATTGTACAAAGTGTATAGAACCACGGAGGATGGAGGAGAGAGAATATGATATCAAATCAGATACTGCAGAATACGATTGAAGGGTTGAAATCAATTACAAGGATTGATCTTGGAGTGATGGATACAGATGGAAAGACTTTGGCGACAACATTTCCGGAGCCTGGAGATTATGAGAATGCCGTTCTTTCGTTTGTAGAATCTCCGGCAGAAAGTCAGGTGATTCAGGGGTATCAGTTTTTCAAAATTTATGATGAACACCAGCTGGAGTACATTCTGATCGCCAATGGCGGCAGTGAAGATGTTTATATGGTTGGCAAGATTGCAGCCTTCCAGATCCAGAATCTTCTGGTAGCATATAAGGAGCGTTTTGACAAGGATAATTTCATCAAAAACCTCCTTCTTGACAACCTTCTTCTGGTGGATATTTATAATCGCGCCAAAAAATTACATATTGACACAGAGGTAAAACGTGATATCTTTATAGTTGAGACTTCTCGGGAGAGAGATGTCAGTGCGCTTGACAGTCTCCGTTCTGTTCTGGGTGGAAAGGGCAAGGACTTTATTACAGCTGTTGATGAGAAGAACATCATCGTAGTAAAAGAATTAGGTCCTGGCGATGGATATCCGGAGATGGACAAGACTGCGCATGAGATTCTTGATCTTCTGAAAGCAGAAGGAGAAGAGAATATCCGTATCGCATATGGTACGATCGTCAATGACATCAAAGAAGTATCCAAGTCTTACAAAGAAGCGAAGCTTGCGCTCGATGTAGGAAAGATCTTCTTCGACGAGAAGGAAGTTATTGCATATAGTGCGCTTGGAATCGGACGACTGATCTATCAGCTTCCAATTCCGCTCTGCAAGATGTTTATCCGCGAAATTTTTGAGGGGAAATCTCCGGACGAATTTGATGAAGAGACGCTCACGACCATCAATAAGTTCTTTGAGAACAGCCTGAATGTTTCCGAGACATCAAGACAGCTGTATATTCACAGAAATACACTGGTGTACCGTCTTGACAAACTGCAGAAGAGCACAGGACTGGATCTGCGCGTATTTGAGGACGCAATCACATTTAAGATCGCGCTGATGGTAGTCAAATATATGAAATACATGGAAACACTGGAGTATTAAGTTATATCGGAGTATGGATAATTAGGAGGAGCATATGATAGAACTTAAAGAAGTTACCAAGGAATACTCGAAGGGTATTGCTGCACTCAATGGTATCAACCTTCGGATCGAACAGGGAGAGTTCGTATTCGTAGTTGGAGACAGCGGTTCCGGAAAGTCTACGTTGATACGTCTTCTGATGAAGGAGATCGAACCAACGTCAGGTACGATTATTGTCAACGGTCAGAATCTGAATCGTATGAAACATCGCCAGATTCCGCAGTACAGAAGAGGAATCGGCGTTGTATTCCAGGATTTCAGACTTCTGAAAGACCGCAATATTTATGAGAATATTGCATTTGCACAGCGGGTTACAGAAAAATCAACCCGTGTCATCAAAAAGAAAGTGCCGGCGGCTCTGTCACTTGTCGGACTGGCACAGAAGTACAAAGCGTTCCCGAAGGAATTGTCTGGTGGGGAACAGCAGAGAGTTGCAATTGCCAGAGCAGTTGTCAATGAGCCTGCTATTTTGCTGGCTGATGAGCCGACAGGAAACCTGGATCCAACCAACTCATGGGAAATCATGAAACTTCTTGAAGAAGCGAACGAGAGAGGAACTACAGTTCTGGTAGTTACTCACAACCAGGAAATTGTAAACGAGATGAAAAAGCGCGTTATTACGATGAAGAAGGGTGTCATTGTCAGCGACGAACAAGAAGGTGGGTATAAGCATGAGGATTAGTACAGTTGGATACTCCGCGAAACAGGGAGTTAAGAATATTGGAAGAAATAAGATGTTTTCACTGGCATCTGTTGCAACTATGGCTGCATGTATCTTTGTGTTCGGACTGTTTTTCTCAATTATTATGAACTTTCAGTATATTGTACACAAAGCAGAAGAAGGTGTGGCAATCACTGTATTTTTTAATGATGATGCAACGCAGGAGCAGATTGATAATATTGGCGCACAGCTTAAAAAGCAGGATGGTGTAAAAGAGATCAAGTATGTGTCTGCGGACGAAGCATGGGAGACATTTAAAGATCAGTATTTTGGCGAATCAAGTGACCTTGCAGAAGGATTTAAAAATGATAACCCTCTGGCAGGATCTGACAACTATGAAGTATATATGACAGATGTGGCTTCACAGAAGAAGCTGGTTTCCTTTGCGGAAAGCCTTGACGGGGTTCGCAAGGTTAACAAATCAGATACCGTAGCCAATACACTGAACAGTGTGAACAAGCTGGTATGGTATGTATCGGTTGTTATCATCGCGATTCTTCTGGCAGTATCCATTTTCCTGATCAGCAATACGGTCACAATGGGTATTACTGTCCGAAGGGAAGAGATTGCAATCATGAAATATATCGGTGCGAAGGATGGTTTTGTACGGGCACCGTTTATCATTGAAGGTATCCTGATCGGTCTTGTCGGTGCGGCGATTCCGCTTGGTATCCTTTATGTACTTTATAATAGAGCAATTACTTATATTCTTACAAAATTCAGTCTGCTGAATAATATTCTGGATTTCCTTCCGGTGGGGCAGGTATACAAGACACTGCTTCCGGTCGGACTTTTACTGGGAATCGGAATTGGTTTTGTGGGAAGTTTCTTTACGATTAGAAAGCACTTAAGAGTCTAGTCGCATAATATTTAAGGGAGACGAATATGATAAGAGGGAAAAAGATACTTGGGGCGTTACTGGCGTTTACGCTTTGCTTCGGTATGGTAATTCCGGCACAGGCTGATGATATTTCGGATGCGAAAAAGAAGCAGCAGGAGCTGGAACAGCAGAAAAATACGGCTGAGGCGGAGAAGTCGGAACTTTCTTCTGAACTGGATTCCATTGTATCAAAGATGGAGAAGACACAGTCAGATCTGACTGCAAAAGAGACTGAGATCAATGATGCAGAGACAGAGCTGGTAACTGCGAAAGCCAACGAAGATGACCAGTACCAGACGATGAAGCTGCGTATCAAGTATATGTATGAGAACGGGAGCAATGAATTCCTGGAGATCCTGATGGAAGCTAACAGTATTGCAGATCTGCTGAACAAAGCAGAATACATCAATAAGATTTCCAAATGCGACCGTGAACTTCTTGTAGAATACGAAGATACAAGAAAAGATGTCGAGAACAGAGAAAGTGCACTTAAAAAAGAGTATGCAGAGCTGGAAAACCTGCAGGATGAACTTGCGGGAGAACAGGCAAATGTAGAAAAGCTTCTTGCTGATAAGAACATTCAGATCAATAACCTGACATCTGAGATCAGCAGTAACGCTGACAAGCTGAAGCAACTGATTGCAGAAGCAGAGGCGGCAGAAGCCCGCAGAAAAGAAGCAGAAGCGACGGCAGCCGCTCAGGCTGCACAGGCAGCGGCGGCAGCTCAGGCATCAGCTTCGTCAGGCACAAGCAGTTCAGGCAATACAAGCAGCAATGCAAGTGCAACGGGAACCGGATCACTTACACATCCGGTACCGGGAGCAGCGATTACCAGTGGCTTTGGCGGACGTGTGGCACCGACTGCAGGTGCAACAACCGGTCATGACGGAATCGATTATGGTGCAGGATACGGAGCAGCAGTTTATGCGGCTGATTCTGGAACTGTTATTACCGCACAGTACAATAGTGCACGTGGAAATTACATCGTAGTCAATCACGGTAATGGAATGCAGACATGGTATCAGCATCTGAGTTCGATGAATGTTACCGTGGGACAGACGGTGGCAAGAGGTCAGGTGATCGGAAATGTCGGTACGACCGGAATTTCCACAGGACCACATCTTCACTTTGAAGTTCATGTAGGTGGTGTACCGGTCAATCCACTGAACTATCTGTAAGATAATACATAACAGGTATGAAAGAGTAAATGATGGAAAATAATAAAAAGAATTTTTGGAAGGGGGCGCTTGCAGGCGCCCTCGCCATGTTTATGGTAGGTGCTGCGGCACTTGGAATTATGAATGTCGCAGGTGTAGACCTTGGGACCAGTCAGGAAAAGGTTGTAAATGCGCAGGAAGAGAAAAAACTGAATAAACTGAAAAAGCTGATTGATGAAAATTATCTTTATACAGATGATTTGAAAGAAGAAGATCTGGAGAACGGACTTTACAGTGGATACATTAATGCACTGGGAGATCCATATTCCGTATACTATGATGAAGAACAGACTAAATCCCTGCAGGAATCAACTTCGGGAGAGTATTCGGGAATCGGAGTTGTTTTTTCACAGAATCAGGAAACTAAGGTGATCACTGCAGTTCAGGTTTATGAGAACAGCCCGGCGAATGAAGCAGGTATCCAGGTAAATGATATTCTGTATAAGGTTGGAGATAAGGACGTAAGTGGAACGGATCTTTCCGATGTTGTACAGCTGATCCGCGGTGTAGAGAATACGACTGTTGATATCACAGTCCTGCGTGGGGATGATGCGAAGGAAGTGACAATGACGGTTACCCGGAGAAAAATCCAGGTGGAGACAGTCAAGTCTGAAATGAAGGATGACCAGATCGGTTATATCCGGGTTACGGAATTTGACAGTGTGACCTACGACCAGTTCAAGAGTGCACTTGACAGTCTGGAGGATCAGGGGATGAAAGGACTTGTGGTTGACCTTCGGGCAAATCCGGGAGGCAATCTTGCGACAGTCACACAGATGCTGGATCTGCTGTTGCCAAAAGGTACGATCGTGTCAACAAAAGACAAAAGTGGTCACGAAGAGGTGATCTCATCGGATGATGAACACCAGTTTACGAAGCCGATGTCGGTTGTTGTTGACGGCAACAGTGCAAGTGCTTCCGAGATTTTTGCCGGAGCGATCCAGGACTACGGACTTGGATCGATCGTCGGAACAACAACTTACGGAAAAGGAATCGTTCAGCAGATTTTTGATCTTGGAGACGGAACCTGTGTGAAGCTGACAATGGCTGAGTACTATACTCCGAATGGAAGAAATATTCACAAAAAAGGAATTACGCCGGACGTAGAAGTTGAATATCAGCAGGATGAGAATAATCCGAATGCAGATAATCAGCTTGATGCAGCATTGGAACAGGTGAGAAATAAAATCAATCAATAACAGAAATCCGGAGGGAATGCCGAAAACGGCATTCCCTTTTAGTTTTTAATATGATATCATAAGTAAAGAATATTTTTTTTCAGGTAACAAAAGGACAATACTTTCTGTTACAGCAAAAATATAAATAGAAAACTGGAGGGAATAAGATGATTAACAAATTAGTCGCTAACATTAAAAAAACAGGAGCACCTATCGTTGTCGGACTGGATCCGATGCTTTCCTATGTACCAGAGCAGGTACAGAAAAAGGCATTTGCAGAGTATGGCGAGACTTTGGAAGGAGCAGCAGAAGCTATCTGGCAGTTCAACAAAGAGATCGTGGATAAGACTTATGATCTGATCCCGGCAGTTAAACCGCAGATCGCTATGTACGAACAGTTTGGAATTCCGGGACTTCAGGCATTCAAGAAGACGGTAGACTACTGTAAAGAAAAAGGACTTGTTGTCATCGGAGATATCAAGAGAGGTGATATCGGTTCTACTTCAGCAGCATATGCTGTTGGACATCTTGGAAGGGTTCAGGTAGGAAGCAAATCCTATGTACCGTTCGATGAAGATTTCGCTACTGTGAATCCGTATCTTGGATCTGACGGAGTAAAGCCATTTATTGAAGTATGTAAAGAAGAGAAGAAAGGTCTTTTTATCCTTGTTAAGACATCCAATCCATCCAGTGGAGAATTCCAGGATCGGCTGATCGATGGTCGTCCGCTTTACGAACTGGTCGGAGAAAAGGTTGCCGAGTGGGGAGCAGACTGCATGGGTGATGATTATAGCTACATCGGAGCAGTTGTGGGAGCTACTTATCCGGAGATGGGAAAAGTCCTTCGTAAAGTAATGCCGAAATCCTACATTCTGGTTCCGGGATACGGTGCACAAGGTGGAAAAGGAAAAGATCTGGTTCATTTCTTTAATGAAGATGGACTTGGAGCAATCGTAAACTCATCCAGAGGAATCATTGCAGCATATAAGCAGGAAGCTTATGCAAAATACGGTGCAGAGAACTTTGGAGATGCATCCCGTGCAGCAGTAGAAGCCATGGTAGCAGATATCAAAGGCGCGCTTGAGAACAGATAAGAGAAAAGAATGAGCCGGTGTGACAGAAGCTTCTGACATACCGGCAAATCCGGATTATAGGAGAATAGAAGATGACTACAAAGAAAAAAGAACAGGCAAAGGTTGTATCGCAGGAGCAGCTTGCTGATGGAATCTTCAGTATGTGGATCCAGACAGAAGCAGCAGGGAGTGCAAGACCGGGGCAGTTTATTTCCATGTATACCAATGATGGAAGCAAGCTTCTTCCACGCCCGATCAGTATCTGTGAGATTGATAAAGAAGGTGGAAAACTTCGTGTGGTTTACCGTGTAACAGGGGAAAAAACCGGAACAGAAGAATTTTCACAGATGAAGGCAGGAGATACCATTCCGGTGATCGGACCACTTGGTAATGGATTCCCATTTGAGAAGGCCGAAGGAAAGAAGGTATTTCTGATGGGAGGAGGAATCGGTGTGCCGCCGATCCTGGAGCTTGCAAAACAGATGAAATGTGAGAAAAAGCAGATTGTGGTTGGATACCGTGATGCACATACCTTCCTGAAAGAAGAATTTGAACAGGCAGGAGAGCTTTATATTTCAACCGAAGATGGCAGTGTCGGAACAAAAGGAAATGTCATGGATGCAATCCGTGAGAATGCGCTGGAAGCAGATATGATCTATGCCTGTGGACCAACTCCGATGCTCCGTGCGATCAAACAGTATGCAGAAACAAACGGAATCGAATGCTATATTTCTCTGGAAGAGAGAATGGCATGTGGAATCGGTGCCTGTCTTGCGTGCGTGTGCAAGTCAAAGGAAAAGGATGCGCACAGCAATGTGCACAACAAACGTATCTGTAAAGACGGACCGGTATTTCTTTCTACGGAGGTGGAAATTTAATGGATATGCGTGTAAATATTGCCGGAGTAGAATGGAAGAATCCGGTAACAGTGGCATCAGGAACCTTCGGATCAGGAGAAGAGTTTTCTGAATTTGTAGATCTGAACAAGCTTGGAGCTGTGACAACAAAAGGTGTGGCAAATGTACCGTGGCCGGGCAATCCGACTCCGCGTGTAGCCGAGGTTTACGGCGGAATGATGAACGCCATAGGACTTCAGAATCCGGGAATCGATCTGTTCTGTAAAAGAGATATTCCGTATCTGAAAAACTATGATACCAAGATCATTGTGAATGTCTGCGGACATGCACCGGAAGAGTATCTTGAAGTGGTAGAACGCCTTGCGGATGAACCGATCGATATGATGGAAATCAACATTTCCTGCCCGAATGTCAATGCAGGATTCCTTGCTTTCGGACAGGATGCAAAGCATGTAGAAGAGCTGACCGGACAGATCAAGAAGATCGCAAAGCAGCCGATCATCATGAAGTTGACACCGAATGTAACCGATATTACTGAGATAGCAAAAGCGGCAGAAGCAGGCGGTGCGGACGCAGTTTCCCTGATCAATACCCTGACCGGTATGAAGATTGATATCAATCGTAAGACATTTGCGGTGGCAAATAAGACCGGAGGTGTATCAGGACCGATCGTCAAACCGATCGCTGTTCGCATGGTATATCAGGTAGCACAGGCAGTGAACATCCCAATCATTGGGATGGGCGGTATTTCCTGCGCAGAAGATGCGATCGAATTCCTTCTTGCAGGAGCAAGTGCCGTATCCGTAGGAACAGCCAACTTTCACAATCCGGCAGTGACGATGGAAGTGATCGATGGAATTGAAGCCTACATGAAGAAGAATGGCTTTGAGTCTGTGAAAGATATGGTTGGAATTGTAAAATAAAGAACAGATAAGAGATGGAGGATAAATAAAATGGAAAGCTACAAACAGGAATTTATTGATTTTATGGTAGAAAGCCACGTGCTTAAATTTGGAGAATTTACACTGAAAAGCGGAAGAAAGTCCCCTTTCTTCATGAATGCAGGAGCTTATGTGACAGGATCACAGCTCAAAAGACTCGGTGAATATTACGCAAAAGCAATCCATGACAAATACGGGGATGATTTTGATGTATTATTCGGACCTGCTTACAAAGGAATCCCGCTTGGAGTTGTAACCGCGATCGCTTACAGTGAATTATACGGAAAAGAGATCCGTTACTGCTCAGACCGTAAAGAAGAAAAAGATCACGGAGCAGATAAGGGAAGCTTCCTCGGAAGCAAGCTTCAGGACGGAGACCGCGTGGTTATGATCGAAGATGTTACCACATCCGGCAAATCCATGGAAGAGACTGTACCGAAGGTAAGAGGAGCCGCTGATGTAACAATTGTTGGACTGATGGTATCCCTTGACCGTATGGAAGTAGGAAAAGGCGGTGTGAAATGCGCACTCGATGAAGTAAAGGATCTTTACGGATTTGAAACTAATGCAATCGTAACCATGAAGGATGTAGTAGAGCATCTGTACAACAAACCATGCAATGGTGAAATTGTTATCGATGACAAGATCAAGGCTGCAATCGACGCATACTATGAGCAGTATGGTGCAAAATAAGGAGGAGTTACAGTGACAGAAAAGACATATAAGGTGATGGGACTTGCCGGCGGTGCCAATATTGCGATCGGAATTATTTCTATTGTTGTTGGTGTGACAACCGGGATCATTTTGCTTGTCAGCGGTGGAAAGCTGCTTGGTGCGAAAAAGGGACTGACATTTTAGGAAGGGCGCTTTAAGTTGAAAGCAAAGAACAGAAAAAGACTTCGGGTTCTTGGGAAGATTTTATTTGTCCTGTATATTGGATTTTTATTTTACTTTCTGATTTTTTCTGACTGGTATGGACGGGAAGGAACCGGGGAATATCATTATAACCTGGTTCTTTTCTGTGAAATAAAAAGATTTTGGCTGTATCGAGATGTTTTGGGATGGGTATCTTATGCAAATCTGTTCGGAAATGTCCTGATTTTCATACCATTTGGATTTTTTATGCCGATGGCAAGCCGGTATCGTAGCTTTTTTCTTACCCTTTTCTACAGTTTTGGAGTGAGCTTCTTTGTGGAGTGCTTTCAGCTGGTAACAAGAGTGGGGAGTTTTGATGTGGATGATATGCTGCTCAACACCCTTGGCGGTGTGATCGGGTATATCGTCTTCGCGATTTGTAATATGATAAGGAGATGGCACGATGCGAAGCAGGAGAGATAAAAAAAGAGCACGCGAAAGAGATCGAAATAAAAGAAGCCGGAAGTATGGTCAGATAAAAAGAAAACATTCCCGCAAGGGAATCTGGTCCTGTGTGATGGCAGTACTTGTTACGGCAGTGATAGCGGGATTGATTGTAATGGCATTTATGAATAAAGGGAAATCAGCAGCAATGGTAGGAAGCTTTGGGGTTTTCGATATGATTCTTGCCTGCATCGGTATTGTAACGGGTGTAAAAGGATTTAAAGAAAGAGATAAAAATTATCTGACCTGCAAGATCGGAATTGTTGTAAACGGACTTATTTTACTTGCCCTGATCTTAGTATTTATAAGAGGATGTGTATAAATGGAAGAAAGATATAATCTGGCAATTGACAGAATGAAAGCAATAATAGAAGAAAAAACAGTAGCAGAGCCATATCGGGAATATTTCCAGCATGTGGCTCGGTTTATTTTAAAGCTTGATGAGCTGAAACGGAATGTGGAAAGCGGAAAGCAGAAAGAGATGTCAGAAGAAGAGCTGCAGGAAGAGATGAAGGATCTTTATGCAGACGAACTGGAAGCAAACTATGAGAAATCTTATGCAAATCCGGCTTATGCGGTTTTGGTGCTGGGAGGAGAACTGGGAAGCTTTTTGTCTGCGGTTTACACCGAGATCCGCGGAGGCATTTCTTATGTTCAGGAACAGCGTATGGAGTATGTTGTGATCGGAGCAGAGCTTTTGATTGAAATCTACAACAAATTTGAAGAAGAAAAGCAGCCGCAGCTGGAAAGCCTGAAGGAAATCTTTTACTGGTATGCAAGTGATTACTGCGATGTATTTGCGGCAGACCGCATCAAAGACCAGATCGATCCGGAAAGAGGATGCTTCATTGTGAATATGATCATGAATGAAGATCTTTCCGATCTGCGTTATCTCTACCGTATGGGAGAATATGTGGGGGTAAATGAAAGAGAGACAGCCGCATACTTAAATTCACTTCCACAGGAGAAGATTGATAAGATGGCAGATACCTTCAGTGAAGGATACAGGATTGGTTTTGTAAATACCGGAAAAGACCTGTCAAAAAAATCTGTAGTCAACATTTACTATGCAATGGGATTTGAACGGATCGTAAAAAAAGCCATTGAGAATTTTGCCAAAATGGGATTAAAGCCGAGTATTTTCCGGACAAGTCACAGCGTGATCACAAGAGGACGTAACAGCCAGATCGGATTTTTCAATATTTCCGGCAACAAGCAGTATGTCTATGACCACAGAGATGATATCGGGCTTGTGATGGATAAACAGTATGTAGAGCGAAAGCTGGAAGTGATGCGTACCACTTACGAGCAGAATAAAGAGATTGCAGCAGGCTATGCAGGACCGGCAGTGATCGACATTTTCGGAGAAAAGACTTTTGTTCCGCAGGCTAAACCAGAGGCAGTTAAATTAAGCGAAAAGCAGGAAGAGCTTCTGGTTGCGATGAATGGAAGGGCCGGACGTCTGACCAATGAATATCTTCCGGGAGATGAGAGAAGCTTTACGATCATTTCCTGGCCGGTTCCGGAAATCGGAGAGCAGTATCATGAGATCTTTGATGAAACGATCAAGATCAATACTCTGGATTACAAGCTTTACCAGAAGGTGCAGCAGACAATGATCGATGCACTGGATAAAGGAGAGTATGTAAAAGTAACAGGCTCAGGCGAAAACCAGACGGATCTGAAAGTGATGCTTCATCCGCTTGCCGATCCGACAAAAGAGACGATCTTTGAAAACTGTGTTGCCGATGTCAATATCCCGGTAGGTGAGGTGTTCACTTCCCCGGTACTGGAAGGAACAGAAGGTACCCTTTTTGTGAGCAAGGTATTCCTTCACGGACTTCCGTATTACAATCTGAAGATCAGTTTTAAAGAAGGAAAGATCACAGAGTATACCTGCACCAATTTTGATTCAGAAGAAGAAAATAAAAAATATATTTTCGATAATATTCTGCACAATCATCAGACACTTCCGATCGGCGAGTTTGCGATCGGAACCAATACCACAGCTTATGCGGTTGCGAAGAAATATGATATTGCAGATAAATATACGATTCTGATCGCTGAAAAGACGGGACCGCATTTTGCAGTAGGGGATACCTGCTACAGCTGGGCAGAGGATGTAAAGGTTTACAATCCGGATGGAAAAGAGATTATTGCAAGAGACAACAGCATATCGATCTTGAGAAAAGAGGATCCGTCGAAAGCATATTTCCAGTGCCATACCGATATCACCATCCCTTATGATGAGCTGGGAAGCATTGTTGTAGTGGCGAAAGACGGAACAGAGACAGAAATTATCCGTGATGGACGGTTTGTTCTTCCGGGAACAGAGATCCTCAATGAACCTCTGAATTAGTATTAGTTATGGATTTTCAATAATACCAATAAGTAAAATTAAATAATGGTCAGATAAGTAACGGTTGACATACCGCAACAGACTTAGTAAAATAACTTATAAGTGGTTAGCTATTTATTAAAATACTTATAGATAAAAGAAAAGGAGATCATTATGCCAAAAGTTGGAATCGTAATGGGCAGCGACTCAGATATGAAAGTAATGGGAAAAGCTGCCGACATGCTGGAAAAGTTTGGAATCGATTATGAGATGACGATCATCTCGGCACACCGTGAGCCTGATGTATTCTATGAATATGCGAAGTCTGCAGAAGCAAAAGACTTCAAAGTAATTATTGCAGGTGCAGGTATGGCAGCACATCTTCCAGGAATGTGTGCAGCAATTTTCCCGATGCCGGTTATCGGAATCCCAATGTCAGGGAAGAATCTGGAGGGTGTCGACGCACTCTATTCAATCGTTCAGATGCCGCCTGGAATCCCGGTTGCCACAGTTGCGATCGATGGCGGAGCAAACGCAGCTATTCTGGCTGCAAAGATTCTTGCAACCTCAGATCCTGAGCTTCTTCAGAAATTGAAGGATTACACTGCAGAAATGAAAGAAACCGTCCAGAAAAAAGCAGAAAAGCTTGAAAAAATCGGACACAAAGAATATATCAAGCAGATGTAGGCATACAGATGTCAGTGAAAATACCAGGAGGATATAGAAAATGTTGGATTATAAGACAGCCGGCGTAGATATCGAGGCAGGATATAAATCAGTAGAACTTATGAAAAAGCATGTAAAAGAAACCATGAGACCGGAAGTGTTAGGAGGGCTTGGCGGTTTTGCAGGTGCATTTGATTTAAGTGGAATTAAGAATATGGAAGAACCAGTACTTCTTTCCGGAACAGATGGATGTGGAACAAAGGTGAAGCTTGCATTTGTAATGGACAAGCATGATACAATCGGTATTGATGCCGTTGCCATGTGTGTGAATGATATCGCATGCTCTGGTGGAGAACCGTTATTCTTCCTGGATTATATTGCCTGTGGCAAGAATTACCCGGAAAAGATCGCTACGATCGTAAGCGGTGTGGCAGAGGGCTGCAAGCAGTCAGGATGTGCACTTGTAGGTGGAGAGACAGCAGAACATCCGGGACTGATGCCGGAGAATGATTACGACCTTGCAGGTTTTGCAGTCGGAGTTGTAGATAAGAAAGACATTATCGACGGTTCTAATATTAAGCCAGGTGATGTACTTGTTGCAATGCCGTCTACAGGGGTTCACAGCAATGGATTTTCACTGGTTCGTAAGGTATTCGACATTACAGAAGAATCTTTAAATACATACTATGATGAATTAGGAAAGACACTTGGCGAAGCACTTCTTGCTCCGACCAGAATTTATGTAAAAGCACTGAAGAACGTAAAAGAAGCCGGTGTAAGAGTCAAAGGATGCAGCCATATCACAGGCGGTGGATTCTATGAAAATATTCCGAGAATGCTTCCGGAAGGAATCCGTGCAGTGGTAAAGAAGGACAGCTATGAAATCCCTGCAATCTTTAACCTGATCGCAAAGACTGGCAACATTGCAGAAGAGATGATGTACAATACCTTCAATATGGGTATCGGTATGGTTGTCGCTGTCGATGAAAAGGATGTAGATGCTACAATTAAGGCAATGAAAGAAGCTGGAGATGAAGCATTTGTGGTTGGTTATGTAGAAGCAGGAGAAAAAGGAGTTACTTTATGTTAAGAGTTGCTGTACTTGTATCCGGAGGCGGAACCAATCTGCAGGCAATCATTGATGCAGTGGAAAATGGCACGATCACCAATACAGAGTTGGTCGGTGTCATCAGCAATAATAAGAACGCATATGCACTCAAAAGAGCCGGGAATCATCAGATCCCGGCACAGTGCGTTTCGCCGAAGGATTTTGAGACAAGAGAAGAGTTTAACAAAGTTTTTCTTGAAAAGGTAGACGAACTGAAACCGGATCTGATCGTTCTGGCGGGATTTTTGGTTGTGATCCCGGAAGAAATGATCAGCAGATACCGGAATAAGATCATCAATATCCATCCATCTCTGATTCCGTCGTTCTGCGGAACGGGATATTATGGACTGAAGGTTCATGAGGCAGCACTTGCCAGAGGGGTAAAGGTGGTTGGAGCAACCGTACATTTTGTAGACGAAGGAACGGATACCGGTCCGATCATTCTCCAGAAGGCTGTTGAAGTAGAAGAAGGCGATACACCGGAGGTTCTGCAGAGACGTGTGATGGAGCAGGCGGAGTGGAAGATCCTTCCACATGCGATCGACCTGATCGCAAATGGAAAAGTAACAGTAAAAGATGGCAGAGTGTCAATTGCCCGTTAGAGAAGGAGGAGCACCAATGAAAGTATTGATCGTAGGCGGTGGCGGAAGAGAACACGCAATTGCATATTGTGTAGCAAAGAGCAGCAAGGTAGAGAAGATGTACTGTGCACCGGGAAATGCCGGGATTGCAGAGCTTGCAGAATGCGTACCGATTGGTGCGATGGAATTTGACAAGCTGGTTACATTTGCAAAGGAAAAAGCGATCGATCTGGCAATCGTAGGAATGGATGATCCGCTGGTTGGCGGCCTTATAGATGAATTTGAAAAAGCCGGGATCCGCGCATTCGGACCAAGAAAAAATGCAGCAATCCTGGAGGGAAGCAAGGCATTTTCAAAAGATCTGATGAAAAAATATGACATCCCGACCGCAGCATATGAGAACTTTGACAATGCAGACGAAGCGCTGGCTTATCTGGAGACAGCCAAATTTCCGATCGTTCTGAAGGCAGATGGTCTGGCACTTGGAAAAGGTGTACTGATCTGTAATACGTTGGAAGAAGCAAAAGCCGGCGTGAAAGAGATTATGCTGGACAAGAAATTCGGTGCATCCGGTAATACCATGGTTGTAGAAGAATTCATGACAGGACGTGAGGTTTCTGTTCTTTCCTTTGTGGATGGAAAGACCATCAAGACTATGACAAGCGCGCAGGATCACAAGAGAGCCAAAGACGGAGACCAGGGATTGAATACCGGTGGTATGGGAACTTTCTCACCGAGTCCTTTCTATACAAAAGAAGTTGACGAATTCTGCCGAAAATATGTGTACCAGAAGACGGTAGATGCAATGGCAGCAGAGGGAAGAGAGTTCAAGGGGATCATCTTCTTCGGACTGATGCTTACCGAAGACGGACCGAAGGTTCTGGAATACAATGCCAGATTCGGAGATCCTGAGGCACAGGTTGTTCTTCCGCGTATGAAGAATGATCTGATCGATGTGATCGAAGCCTGTATCGACGGAACACTGGATCAGGTAGATCTTCAGTTTGAAGACAATGCAGCAGTTTGTGTGGTACTTGCATCTGACGGTTATCCGGTCGCTTATGAAAAAGGACTTCCGATCACAGGTCTTGACGAGTTCAAGAAGCATGAAGGATACTATTGCTTCCATGCCGGAACCAAATTCGACGGAGACCAGATCGTGACAAACGGAGGACGTGTCCTCGGCGTGACAGCCAAAGGAGCAACGCTCAAAGAGGCCCGTGCCAATGCTTACAAAGCAACCGAATGGGTTAAATTTGATAACAAATATATGCGCCACGATATCGGAAAAGCGATTGACGAGGCTTAGGAATTTAGGGCGGGATCTTTCTTATTCAGAGGGATTTCGCCTTTTTTGAGTTAAGTGAAAAATTTAATCTTTAAGAAGTTCTAAAGATTTCATGAACTTCTTGACAAATCGGACTTTGAATACTATGATTATCAATAGTTATGGGAAAAGGCAATGAGAAAGAGGAGTATGCAGACTGGTCCGAAGAAGAGAGAACCGTTCACAGGCTGAGAGACGGTTTACGGGAAGTGGTTGCAGAAGGTAGCTTTGGAGCCGGGTATCTGAAAAAGGGCGAGTAGGATATCACGGGGTGGTTTCCGTTATAGAACTGTGAGAGATACGAGATGGATTTATTTCGTGGAACAAAGGTGGTACCGCGTTTATACACGCCCTTTACATATTGTAAAGGGCTTTTTTTATTCTTTATAGAGAGAGCAAAAGTGCGCGGTGGACTTATAAGAGGAGGAAACAATGAGTAAGAATCTTGAAAAGACCTACAATCCGAAAGAGATTGAAGCGAAACTTTATGAAAAATGGTGTGAAGAAAAGTATTTTCACGCTGAAGTTGACAGGAGTAAGAAACCATTTACAACGGTAATGCCGCCACCGAATATCACCGGTAAGCTGCATATGGGACATGCTCTCGATAATACACTTCAGGATATCCTGATCCGTTACAAGAGAATGCAGGGATATAATGCACTGTGGATCCCGGGAACAGACCACGCTGCAATTTCAACAGAAGTAAAGGTTACAAACCAGTTAAAGGCAGAGGGAATTGATAAGAAAGAACTCGGAAGAGAAGGATTCCTTAAGAGAACCTGGCAGTGGAAAGAAGAGTACGCAGGAACCATCGAAGGTCAGCTGAAAAAGCTTGGTGTATCCTGTGACTGGGACAGAGAACGTTTCACCATGGATGAAGGATGCTCGAATGCGGTCAAAGAAGTATTCCTTCGTCTTCACGAAAAAGGATTTATCTACAAAGGTTCCAGAATCATCAACTGGTGTCCGGTATGTAAGACTTCCCTTTCTGACGCAGAAGTTGAGCATGAGGAACAGGCAGGACATTTCTGGCACATCAAGTACCCGATCGTAGGAACAGAACGTTTCCTTGAGATCGCAACTACACGTCCGGAAACTCTGCTTGGAGATACAGCAATCGCCGTACACCCGGACGATGACAGGTACAAAGATATCGTAGGAAAGAATGTCATCCTTCCGTTAGTTGGAAGAGAAATCCCGATCGTGGCAGACGCTTACGTTGATAAAGAATTCGGAACAGGTGCGGTTAAGATCACACCGGCACATGACCCGAATGACTTTGAAGTAGGAAAGAGACATAATCTTCCGGAAATCAATATCCTGAATGATGATGCTACCATCGTAGAAGGATACGGAAGATATTCCGGAATGGATCGCTACGAAGCAAGAAAAGCAATCGTAGAAGATCTGGAAAAAGAAGGATACCTTGTAAGCATCGAAGAACATGTACACAACGTTGGAACACATGACAGATGTAAGACAACCGTTGAACCGATGATTAAACCACAGTGGTTTGTTAAGATGGATGAGCTTGCCAAACCGGCGATCAATGCGATCAAGACCGGCGAATTAAAATTCGTACCGGAACGTTTTGGTAAGATCTACCTGAACTGGCTGGAAAATATCCGTGACTGGTGTATTTCACGTCAGATCTGGTGGGGACACAGAATTCCGGCCTACTATTGTGATGAATGTGGAGAAGTGGTTGTTGCACGTGAGATGCCGGAAAAATGCCCGCATTGCGGATGCACACATCTGACACAGGATGAAGATACACTGGATACCTGGTTCAGTTCAGCACTGTGGCCGTTCTCAACACTTGGATGGCCGGAAGAGACAGAGGACTTCAAGTATTTCTATCCGACAGATGTACTGGTAACCGGTTATGATATTATTTTCTTCTGGGTAATCCGTATGGTATTCTCCGGATATGCACATACTGGAAAAGCACCGTTCCATACTGTTCTGATCCATGGACTGGTAAGGGATTCCCAGGGACGTAAGATGAGTAAATCTCTTGGAAATGGTATCGATCCGCTGGAGGTCATTGATGAGTACGGTGCAGATGCACTCCGTCTGACTCTGATCACAGGAAATGCACCAGGAAATGATATGCGTTTCTACAACGAACGTGTAGAATCCAGCCGTAACTTTGCCAATAAGGTATGGAATGCATCCAGATTTATCATGATGAACATGGAAGATAAGGTAATTTCCAAACCGGATGAGGCAGACTTTGAAGTAACCGATAAATGGATTTTATCCAAGGTAAATACACTTGCAAAAGATGTAACTGAGAACATGGATAAATTTGAACTGGGTATTGCAGTACAGAAAGTATATGACTTTATCTGGGATGAATTCTGTGACTGGTACATTGAGCTTGTAAAATACAGGATCTACCATTCTGATGAAAATTATAAGAGCGCCAATGCAGCACTTTGGACACTGAAGACGGTTCTTGGTAATGCACTGAAGATGTTACATCCATTTATGCCATTTGTAACAGAAGAAATCTACAGCGCACTGGTACCGGAGGAAAAATCTCTGATGATGTCAGACTGGCCGCAGTTTAGCGAAGACTGGTGCTATGCAGACGCTGAAAATATAACAGATCATATGAAAGAAGTTATCCGTGGTGTCAGAAATGCGCGGGCAGAAATGAATGTACCGCCGAGCCGTAAAGCAAAGGTTTATGTAGTATGCGAAGATGAGAAGCTCTGTGAAGGATTCGAAGAGCTGACAACATGCGCATGCCCGCTTATGAGTGCTTCTGAACTTGCTGTCCAGGCTGATAAGGCAGGTATTGCGGATGATGCCGTATCGATCGTAGTACCGGATGCTTCTGTATATGTACCACTGGAAGAGCTGATTGACTTCGAACAGGAAATCGAGCGTCTGACAAAAGAAGAAGAAAAGCTTACAAAAGAAATCAACCGTGCAAAGGGAATGCTTTCAAATGAAAAATTCGTCAGCAAAGCACCACAGGCAAAGGTTGATGAAGAAAAAGCAAAGCTTGAAAAGTATACACAGATGATGGAACAGGTGAAAGAACGTCTGGAGGCTTTAAAGGCAGGAAGATAATCACTGCAGGAAAGTACTAAGGCATATTCTTTTTTAGCCGGATATACCGTCAGGCGCAGCATAAACTGCGCCTGACGGTACAGAAACACGTAAGGGGTTAAAAGACGATGAAGGAAATTCATTTTAAAAAGATTCAGTGGAAAAAACCGGATCTGAAAGGAAAATGGCAGAAGCTGAAGAATATGAAGCCAGGAGATATAAAGGCGCATTTAAAAAAGCAGCATGAGCGAAGACAGCAGATTCTTGAAAAGCGGCGAAACAGCAAATTCGCAAAAAAGATGGCACCGTACTATAAGATAATGAACCGGTTCTCTTTGCCGCTTCAGGCACTGTGGGCTTGTATCATTAACTTTATCATTGAAGCACTGTCCAGACATTCTGCAATTGCAGCTTGGCAGTATATGACAGGAACACCGCTGGTATTTTTGTACAATGCCGGAATGATTTTCGTTACACTTTTAATCGCTTATCTGGTGCGGCGCCGGGTGTTTACACGACTGATCATCAGTGCATTGTGGCTCTTTCTGGGTGTTGTCAACGGAGTGATGCTGGCAAAGCGTGTTACGCCGTTTAATGCACAGGATCTAAAGACATTTACAGAAGGACTGTCACTGTTTACAAACTATTTCTCGGTGGCAGAGCTTGTGATGATGGGAATTGGTGTTCCGGCACTGCTCATCTGGCTGGTTGCCATGTGGAGACGTGCCGGACAGTATGAAGGAAAGATGCACAGGATCCCGATGCTGATTATTGTTGTTGCAGCGTTTTTTGGATATTCTGTACTGACAAATGTTGCTGTAGATAAGAGGATTATTTCTACTTACTTTGGAAATATCGCATTTGCTTATCAGGATTACGGACTTCCGTATTGTTTCTCGGCCAGCCTTTTTAATACAGGTATTTCAGAACCGAATGATTATAACAAAGACACGATCGAGAAGATCACGGATAATAGAGAGATGACAGAGAGCACATCCGACAATGGTGTGAGACCGAATGTCTTGTTTGTACAGCTGGAATCTTTCTTTGATCCTATTGAATATGAGGATCTGCAGATGTCAGAGGATCCGATTCCGAATCTGCGCAAGATGTTTGAAAATTATTCTTCCGGATATTTTAAGGTTCCTTCGGTAGGGGCCGGAACAGCCAATACAGAATTTGAAGTGCTGACAGGTATGAACCTGCGTTATTTCGGACCGGGCGAGTATCCTTATAAGACAAAGCTTAAGAATCAGGTATGTGAAAGTGCAGCAACTGCATTTTCTGCATTCGGTTACGGAACCCATGCGATTCACAACAACGGTGGTAATTTCTACAGCCGTGCGAAGGTATTTAACAATATTGGTTTTGACAGCTTTACAAGTAAAGAGTTTATGAATATTCTCCAGACAACAGAGAATGGATGGTCGAAGGATGATATTCTTCTGACGCACATCAAAGACGCTCTGGACTCTACCGAGCAGGAGGATTTTGTATTTACAGTCAGTGTACAGGGACATGGAAATTATCCGACAGAAAAGGTGATTGAGAACCCGAAGATCACCGTAACAGGAGCACCGACAGAAGAGAAGAACAATGCCTGGGAATACTATGTGAACCAGGTATATGAGATGGATCAGTTTGCCGGTAATCTGGTAAAAATGATGGAAGAACGCGGTGAGCCGACTGTGGTTGTATTCTATGGTGACCATCTGCCGACAATGGGACTGGAAGCAAAGGATATGAAGAACCGTTATCTGTACAATACAAATTATGTGATCTGGGACAATCTTGGACTTCAGAAAGAGGACCGGAACATTCCGTCCTACCAGATCATGGCGGATGTGATGGACCGCCTGGGATTACATTCCGGTACGGTATTCAACTATCACCAGCAGAGACGCCAGACAAAGGATTATCTGAAGGATCTGGAGCTGTTACAGTATGATATTCTGTATGGAGACCAGTATGTATACAATGGTAAGCCGCCGATCACAGAAGGCCATATGCAGATGGGGATCAAGGAGGTTACGCTCACGGATCTTGTAGAAAATCTGGATGAGACCTATAGCCTCTACGGAACAAACTTTACTAAATGGAGCAAGGTTTACATCAATGATGAAAAGCAGGAATCTACTTTCCTCAATAATACAAGGATCGAACTTCCGGACAGTAAGCTGAAGGATGGAGACATCATTACGGTCAGCCAGGTCGGATCAAGCAATACCATCTTCAGGACTTCAAGAGAATATATTTACATGGATGGAAAAATCCTGGAATATACAGATGAAGTAAAAGAACAGAAGAATTCTGCAAAGACGGACGGCGATCAGCAGAAGACAGAAAATGCCGGACAGTCCGGAGAACAGCAGGATCAGAATAATAAAGAAGAAAAGAGCGGGCAGCAGTAGAGTTCCGCTTAAGAAAGACGGGAAAGATTGTGAAGTATGAAGAAGTAGTCCGATATATAGAGGACATACCAAAATTTACAAAGAAGCATACGCTTTTGCATACCCGTGAATTTATGAGAAGATTGGGGAATCCCTGCCAGGGAAGAAAGGTTCTTCATGTGGCAGGGACGAACGGAAAGGGAAGCGTCTGCGCATATATGCAGGCGATTCTTCTTTTTGAGGGAAAGCGTGTCGGATTTTTTACATCACCACATCTGGTGAAGCTCAACGAGCGGATCCGGATCAATGGAAAAGATATTGACGATGATACCTTCTGCCGGATTTTTGCAAAGGTGCGGCAGGTGGCAGAAGAACTGGAAAAGGAAGGGCTGGAACATCCTTCTTATTTTGAATTCCTGTATGGAATGGGTATGCTTGCATTTGAAGAGAATGATGCAGAGTATATTGTACTGGAGACAGGACTTGGAGGAAGGCTGGATGCGACTAATTCCTTCGAGCATCCGTTCCTGAGCGTGATCACATCGATCGGACTGGATCACACAGAGATCCTTGGAGATACGATTGAAAAGATTGCGGGAGAAAAAGCCGGAATCATCAAAAAAGGCGTACCGGTATTTTTTGACGGCTCTGATGAAAGAAGTAGTCGGGTTATAGAAGAAACTGCCGAAAATGTAGAAGCACCGTGGTATAAAATGGAAAAAGATGCGTTGAAAATTCAAGAAATTACAGACAAACATATTGCTTTTTCTATTTTGGATGAGTATGATAATAATACCGTATGGCAGGTGGCCAGCACCGGAATCTATCAGGTGATGAACGCAGCACTTGCAATCCGGGCGATGAGATATACATTTGGCGACAAGGCAGAAATCTGCAAATGGCAGAAGGTAGTTGCATCTGTTAAATGGCAGGGAAGAATGGAAGAGGTTCTTCCCGGAGTTATCTTTGACGGGGCGCATAATCTTGCGGCAATCCGTGAATTTACAAAGAGTATCCGGCTGCAAAGAGAGGCGGAAGGGGAAATCCATCCACTGATAATCCTTTTTTCAGCCGTTGCAGATAAGGATTACAGTCATATGATCGAGCTTTTATGCAAAGAATCGAAAGCAGATGCTTATGTCATTGCCAAAGTAGACAATAAAAGGGGAGCGCAGGCAGATACACTTGCCGCGTTGTTCCGGAAGTATACAGACAGACCGGTCTATCGGGAGGACACGCTTGCTGATGCATTTACACGTGCATTGAATGAAAAGGGCAGCGAAGGGAAACTTTACTGTCTGGGGTCGCTCTATCTGGTAGGGGAGTTAAAAGAACTGATAGGAGGAGAAGATGCTTAATTTTGAAGAAGAACTTAAGAAGTTCAAACCAAGTCTGGAAGTAGAAGATATCGAGAATGCAGTATATCAGGAGGATCTGTCTGATATGACAGATATCTTAAGAGAGATGATGGATCAGAAAAAATAGGGGAGATTTTGATGGACTATAAGCAGAAACTCGAGTACCAGTCGAACTACTGGTACAATGATGGACTGAAGAAAGCGCAGATCCGGGATCTGTCCGGGGCAATTGTGTCGTTAAAAAGAAGTTTGCAGTTTAACAGAGAAAATATCACAGCGAGGAATCTTCTCGGACTTGTCTATTATGGACGTGGAGAAGTAGCGGAGGCTCTTGTAGAGTGGATCATCAGTAAAAACTTCAGGGCTTCAGAGAATATTGCCAGCTACTATATCAGTAAGGTTCAGGATAATCCAAGTGAGCTGGAGAAAGTGAATCAGGCAGTTCACAAATACAACCAGTGTCTTGGATACTGCAGACAGAATGGAGAAGATCTTGCGATCATCCAGCTGAAAAAGGTGGTTGTGGCACATCCGTCTTTCCTGAAGGCATATCAGCTTCTGGCACTTCTTTATATGCATTCCGGACAGTATTCCAAAGCAAGACAGAGCCTGAAGACGGCACTCAAGCTGGATGTGACGAATGATATTACGCTCCGGTATATGCATGAGCTGAACCGTCAGCGGAATCGGCAGGTTGCACATATTAAAGAGGAAAAGCATGGCAGACAGTCGGTTGTCACATACAATCTGGGAAATGAGACGATCATCCAGCCTGCAGCAACACTGCGAGACAATGCGGCAGTGATGACAGTTGTCAATATTCTGATCGGTATGGTGGTTGGAGCGGCAGTGGTGTGGTTCCTGATCGCTCCGGCGGTAAACCAGACAAAGTCGTCTACAAAAAACCGGAATGTCATTGCACTAAGCGAGCAGATAGCTTCACAGAAGACACAGATCCAGACGCTTAAGGATGAACTGGAGGGATACCGTAACAGCAGTGATGAGGTAGAATCGGCAAAGCAGACCGCCGCATCCACACAGGACAGCTATGATGCCCTGATCAAGGTATATCAGCAGTATTATGGCGGAACAACGAGCAATGCGGATATGGCAGATACGTTGCTTGGACTGAACAGGGATTCGTTGGGAGAAGAGGGACAGAAAATCTACGATTCGATCTCCGGTTCCGTCTTCCCGCGAGTATGTGTGAGCCTGTATTCGACCGCGCAGTATGAAGTGCAGAGTGGAAATTATGATGATGCCATTTCGGATCTTGAAAAGATCCAGAAGATGGATGACTCTTATAGTGATGGTGGTGTGTACAAGCTTCTTGGAGACGCGTATGCCGGTAAAGGTGATAAGGACAATGCAAAGAGCAATTACGAAAAAGCAGCGACCGATTATCCGGGAACACAGGCAGCATATTCGGCACAGAGCGCACTGGATGCAATGGGATCAGATGGAACTTCGGAGAATACTTCCGGTGGAACAGGCACCCAGGGACAATAAAATATAAAAGGCACAAAAGAGAAAGTAGCGAAAAAAGGCGTTACTTTCTCTTTTGTTTTATAGGAAATTCCGAAGGAACTTCCTATAAAACAAAAGGCACTATGTGCCGTAAATGCGCACTCTTTTTATAAATCCATCAAGGCTATTGGCGTATTTGTATAAATAAAAAAGACAGAAAGGGGTTTAAGCAAAAATGCAGTATCAGATCAAAGAAAATTGTCTTACGATTTTTCTTCCGGCGGAGGTGGATCATCACAATGCGGAGGAGATCAAACGGGAGGCGGATAAGGTGATCGAGGAGCAACATATCAAATATGTGATCTTTGATTTTGGAAGAACGAATTTTATGGACAGTTCCGGGATTGGAGTGATCATGGGACGGTACCGGCATATCTTTCTTCTTGGCGGGGAAGTATGGGCGATACATACAAGTGAACGGATGCGGCAGATTCTGAATATGTCCGGCGTGACGAAGATCATACAGATTTATGAGGAGGGAATGATGTAATGGAATATTTTAACGAGATGGAAGTAGTTTTTGACAGCAGATCGGAGAATGAGGGATTTGCAAGGGTGGCAGTGGCTGCGTTTATGACGCAGATGGATCCGGTTCTGGAGGAAGTGGCAGACGTGAAGACAGCGGTTTCCGAAGCAGTGACAAACAGTATTATTCATGGATATGAGGGACGGACGTCCGGAAAGATCACGGTCTGGTGCGGGATTGAAAAAGATAAGAAGACCATTCTAGTCACAGTGAAGGATCAGGGCATCGGTATCGAAAACGTGGAGCAGGCGATGGAGCCACTCTATACGACCAGGCCGGATATGGATCGGTCCGGGATGGGATTTGCATTTATGGAAGCATTTATGGATGAAGTACAGGTGGAATCTGTGCCTGGAAAAGGGACTACGGTTTGGATGAAGAAAACGACAGGAGGGGAAAAGAAGGAAGCTGTATGGACCACACAATCGCATTGATCAGACGGGCTCACGAAGGGGATGAAAATGCGAGGGCACAGCTTGTGGAGGAAAACACCGGTCTGATCTGGTGTGTGGTGAAAAGATTTTACGGACGGGGCACAGAGGCAGAGGATTTATTTCAGATCGGAAGCATCGGGCTTTTAAAAGCGATCGATAAGTTTGATCTGGGCTATGATGTGAAATTTTCAACCTATGCAGTTCCGATGATCACGGGAGAAATAAAGCGTTTCCTGCGTGATGACGGGATGTTGAAGGTCAGCCGTTCCTTAAAAGAGATTGCGTATAAAGCATATCAGGCAAAGGAGGCGCTCACGGAAAAGCTTGGAAGAGAACCGCTGCTGGAAGAAATTGCGGAAGAAACGGGTGTGGAAAAAGAGGAGCTGGTGATGGCGATGGAGGCAGCAGGAGAAGTGGAATCGCTTCACAGACCGGTCGGTATGAAAGATGGAAATGAAGTAATGCTGCTGGAAAAGATTGCAGATACAGGCGGTGCAGAAGAAAAGATCCTGGATCATCTTCTGCTTACAGAGCTGATAAAAGAATTAAAAAAAGACGAGAGAAAGCTTCTGTATCTGCGCTATTTTGCAGATAAGACGCAGACAGAAATCGGCGAAGAGCTTGGAATTTCCCAGGTGCAGGTATCCCGGATGGAGAAAAAGATCCTGAAAACCATGCGGGAACACGCAAAAGAATAAAAGGATGTATGTTTTCTGGAAAAACAGGGATACTATTTCCTATCTGAAACAGATCACAAAGGAGGCGGATGCGATTGGAAAGAAGAAAAAAATATATCTGGGGCTGTGTTCTTTGTGCCCTGCTGACAGCTGTTCTGATCGGAATGATCTACTATTATAATGATGTCCGGGGGACAGACCAGGTAAGTGAAGGAACGCTGATCTGGCAGGCGCTACCGGTAAAAGAAAGGACGGATACAGATGTCTTCGGGAAATGAAATACTTTATATCAAAGGGGAAAAGAATACCGAGGTGAAAGAACCAAATGTGACATTGGGAGATATCCTGACAATGGAATGCAGCAATTCTTCCATCATGAACAGGATTAAACCACTGCGGATCCTGAAAATCCCGAAAAAAGAACAGCACAGATATGTGGTGTCTGTTCTGAAAATCATAGAATGTATCCATCGGGAAATTCCCGGACTACAGATTCAGAACGAAGGAGAAAGTGACCTGATCATTACCTATGAAGGGGAGAAAAAACGAAATACTATCTGGCAGGGAATTAAAGTGGTTGTAGTTGCGGGAATCACATTTATCGGAGCAGCATTTTCCATCATGGCATTTAACAATGATGTGTCGGTGACAAAGATGTTTTCCCGGATTTATCTGCTTCTTACCGGAGAAGAATCGAATGGATTTACCCTGATAGAGCTGACTTACTGCATCGGGCTGATCGTAGGGATCCTGATTTTTTTCAATCATTTAGGAAGAAAGAAATTTACAGCAGATCCGACGCCGATGGAAGTGGAAATGCGTTTGTATGAAAATGATATTCAGGAAACTTTGATCGAAGCTTATGCGAGAAAGGAAAAAGAAGTCGATGTGGATTAGGCAGATTCTGGTGGCGGTGGTTGGTCTTGCATCCGGATTTGCAGTCGCGGCAGGACTGTTTTCATTTATTATCGGACTTGGCGTAGTGTCAGATTTTGCAGACCGGACACATACCGGGAAGCATGTCATGCTGTATGAAAACTGCATTATGGCAGGTGGGATCCTTGGAAATATTTTCTGGGTATACGGGCTCGCAATGCCTGGCGGCAAATGGATCGTTCCGGTGTTTGGACTTTTTTCCGGAATTTTTGTTGGTTGCTGGTCAATGGCACTTGCGGAAATCCTGAATATTTTTCCGATTTTTATCCGGAGGATCAAAATTCTGAAATGTGTGCCATGGCTGATTTTTGGGATGGCGCTTGGAAAAAGCCTTGGAGCACTTCTGTTTTTCTATAAAAGATGGTAACTGGAGGAGAAAATGAAGCAACAAGAGAAAGAAAAAGAGTATGAAACATATGTAAAAGAGAAAACACCGGTCAGGAAGCCTGGACCTGCGATGGCAAAAGCATTCGTGACCGGCGGGATCATCTGTACGATTGGACAGACGATCTTAAATGCGTGCGAAAAGGCGGGAATGTCAAAGGATATTTCTGCAAGCTGGTGTTCACTGATCCTGATCCTGGCAAGTGTGGTGCTGACCGGATTTGGAATCTATCCGAAGATCGCGAACTGGGGAGGAGCGGGAGCACTGGTGCCGATCACCGGATTTGCCAATTCCGTTGCGGCGCCGGCAATTGAATACAAAAAAGAGGGGCAGGTTTTCGGAATTGGCTGCAAGATATTTACGATCGCAGGACCTGTGATCCTGTACGGAGTTTTCACCAGCTGGGTTCTGGGACTGCTCTACTGGATTGGGACGCTGATCGGAATTGTGTGAGCAAGGAGGGATGGACATGAATGCGATGAAAGGGACACAGAGTATTGCATTTTCGGAAAGTCCGTATCTGGTAAGCGCCGGATCGGTTGCCGGAAAAAAAGAAGGAGAAGGACCACTTGGAAAATATTTTGATATTGCATCGGAGGATGACCTTTTTGGAGAGAAAACCTGGGAGCTTGCAGAAGGAACAATGCAGAAGCTTGCGTGTAAGCTGGCATTGAAAAATGCGGGAGTACAGCCGGAGGAGGTACGCTATCTCTTTGGCGGTGATCTTTTAAGACAGGGAATTGCTACATCGATGGGGGCAGAAGAACTTCAGATCCCGGTGTTTGGTCTTTTCGGCGCATGTTCCACATCCGGAGAGGCACTTGCCCTTGCTGCAATGACTGTGGCGGCAGGCTATGGAGATCTGGTGCTTGCTGCAACATCGAGTCATTTTGGAAGTGCAGAAAAAGAATTTCGTTTTCCACTTGGCTATGCGAATCAGAGACCACTTTCTTCTACCTGGACAGTGACAGGAAGCGGAGCCTTTCTGGTAGGAAAAAAGAAAAGCCGGGTGCGGATCAGTGGAGTGACGATTGGGAAAATTGTGGATTATGGGCTGAAGGATTCACAGAATATGGGAGCGTGTATGGCACCGGCAGCGTGTGATACGATTTTGCAGAATCTTATGGATTTTGGAAGGGGTGAAAAGGATTACGACCGGATCATTACCGGAGACCTGGGCTATGTGGGACAATCGATTTTATTTGATCTGCTTCGTAAGAAAGGGCTGGATATCAAAGAAAATCATATGGACTGCGGAATGACGATCTTCGATCAGCAGACACAGCATACCAATTCCGGTGGAAGCGGCTGCGGCTGCGCGGCGATCACTCTTGCAGCATATATTATGCCACAGCTGATATCGGGGGAGTGGAAAAGGATCCTTTTTGTACCAACGGGGGCGCTGATGTCGACGGTCAGCTTCAATGAAGGAGAAAGCGTTCCGGGAATTGCACATGGAATTGTGCTGGAACATTGTTAAAGGAGGAAAGAAAATGGACTATATCAATGCATTCTGGGTAGGAGGACTCATCTGTGCACTGGCGCAGATCCTGCTTGACCGGACGAAAATGATGCCGGGAAGAGTCATGGTAAGCCTGGTGGTACTTGGCTGTATTCTTGGTTTTGTACAGATATTTAAACCACTGCAGGAGTATGCGGGGGCAGGCGTGAGCGTGCCATTGCTCGGTTTTGGAAATACTTTATGGAACGGGGTAAAAGAGGCAGTCGACAAGGAAGGATTTATCGGAATTTTTCTTGGAGGATTCAAGGCAAGTGCGGCAGGAATCAGCGGCGCATTGATTTTTGGGTACATTGCATCATGGATATTTGAACCAAAGATGAAGGGGTAATGGGAATAATTTTCGTCAGAACTACGAAAGAAAATTTATTGTACAGAGAGAAAAATGATGTTAAGATGAAATCGTGGCTGTGTAAATGGCCTGTAAAATAAGAATCAGAGTGAAAAAGAAAAAGTACATAAGAGGAGATAACACGACTATGAAGTACACAAGTATCATTATTCCGTTTGTCGGAGGCCTTGGTATGTTCATTTATGGAATGCAGATCATGGCACAGGGGCTGGAGAATGCTGCCGGCAACCGGATGAAGTCATTACTTGAAGCACTTACAAAGAATAAGTTCTTCGGCGTATTGCTTGGAGCGTTCATTACCGCAGTGATCCAGAGCTCATCTGCGACGACCGTCATGGTAGTCGGTTTTGTAAATGCCGGTATCATGAACCTTCAGCAGGCGATGGGAGTTATCATGGGTGCGAACATCGGTACAACAGTTACCGGATGGCTGGTATCCAGTGTGGAATGGGCCAAATTTTTAAGTCCGTCTAATCTGGCACCGGTTGCGATCATGATCGGTGTGATCATTATGCTGACCGGAAAGAGGCGTTCGACAAAAGATATCGCAAGTATTGTGGTTGGTTTCGGACTTTTATTTGTCGGGATTTCATCCATGTCCTCAGCGGTGGAACCACTGAAAGATAATGCAGCATTCTGCAATATTTTCGTATCACTGGGACACAATCCGTTGCTTGGAATTGTGGCGGGTGCAGCAGTTACGGCGATCATCCAGAGTTCATCTGCATCGGTCGGAATCCTGCAGAGCCTTGCAGCAGCAGGTCTTGTACCGTTTGGCGCAGCAATTTATATTATCATGGGACAGAATATCGGTACCTGCGTAACTGCAATCCTGTCCAGTGTGGGTGCAAAGAAAAATGCGAAAACCGCAGCGTTGATGCATCTGATCTTTAATATCATCGGAACGATCATTTTCAGTATTATTGCGATTGCATATCTGAGTATTGTGAATCCGGCATGGGCGCATGGAAATATCACCCAGACACAGATCAGTATGGTGCATACGGTATTCAATATTGTGACAACCGTTCTGCTGTTCCCGGTTTCTGACTGGATCATCAAGCTTGCCAAGAAGATCGGACATGTGGAAGAAGAGGTACAGGATGAAAGTGTAGTCCTTCTGGATGACCGTATGCTGGAAACCCCTGGTATCGCGATTCAGTCAACCGTTTCCGAGCTTGTCCGAATGGGACATGTGGTTGCGGATTCTCTGGAGGTTGCAAGAAAAGTTATGTTCGAACGAAAAGAAGAACAGATTGCGTTCCTGAAGGAAGAAGAAAGCAAGGTAGACCGGTTAAGTGCCGGTATCACATCCTATGCGATCAAGCTGTCGACTCTGCAGATCAATGAACGTGAGCATGAAGAGGTGGCGCATATGCTCCAGATCGTGTCGGATATGGAACGTATCAGTGATTACTGCGAAAACATTTCTGAGTTCGCGGAATCACTGCTGGAAAAGCAGGTGGATTTCTCTGAGGTTGGAGTGGAACATCTGAACAAGATGCTGGATGTCTGCATTGCAAGTTATCTGTATGCGTTGGAAGCCTTTGAGTCCAATGACCGCGAAAGTGCGTTAAAGACCATTGAGAAAGAAACAGAGGCAGACGGGCTGGAGATTTCCCTCCGCGCAAAGCATATCAAGCGTCTTACCAACCAGCAGTGTAACACAGAAGCCGGAGTGGTATTCCTTGATTCTCTGGTATGCCTGGAAAGAATTTCCGACCATGCCAGAAATATTGCGGAAGAAGTGCTGGCGGAATAGAAGATAGGAAAATGCAAAAGTGCATGTGGCCTGACGGCTGCATGCACTTTTTTCGAATCGTTAAGAAATGGGAGTAATGCCGTATTAACTTGTTGTTTTTCTACGAATAAGTACAGGGGTAATTTGTTTATGAATGGGTTTGGCAAGTGGTACAGGTTTTCGCTTTTTACGTTCTTCCATTTGCTGTACAAGCAGTTCCATGGAGGTTTTGGCAATCAGATCGATTTGCTGTCCAACGGTTGTGATTGGAAGGATAGCTTCACTTGCAATCGGAGAATTGTCAAACCCTACCAATTCGTATGTGTCAGGGAAATAACCATATTTTTGAAAAATAAGATTAAGAAACATATTGGCATAGGTATCATTTGCAAGAAAGATACCTTTCTTTTTATCAGCATATTTTTCGTCGATGTCCGTAAAAATACGATGCATTTGTGCAAAGATATCCTGATAAGAATCTCCGGCTACATTCAGATTCAGTTCATAAGGAACGTTATGTTCCTGACAGGTTTCTTTAAATGCTAGAATTCGTTTATATGCCGGTACAAAATCGGGAACATTGACATTGATATGAACCAGGATATCACATTTATCGCGGATCAGGAGATTTGTTGCCTGTAGTGCACCCATATAGTTGTCGGTTGTTACACTACAGATATACTTAGCTTCTCTTTCGATGGCAATGACTGGTATTTGATAAGATGCCAGCTTCTCAGAAGAAAGTGTATGACTCAATACAATAAGTCCTTCAATCTGATATGCCATAAGTTCATCAATATACTGTTCTTCTTCTTCCGGACCACGATCGCTGACAAAAACAAGAAACTTATAATGATAGTCTGAATAACTGGAAAGTAACTGCGTAAGCATCTCAGAATAATAGTGCAGATAGAGATTTGGTACAATAATACCGACAAATTCACTTTTTCCATTTGCTAAAACTTTTGCCAGTTTATTCTTTTTATATCCCAAAGCATCAAGTGCCTGTGATATTTTTTCCTGATTCTCAAGTGTCAGAGAATCAGGGTGATTAAAATATCTGGAAATTGTTGTTTTTGAAAAATTGGTATATTCGGCAATGTCAGCAAATGTAACTTGTTTCTTGGCCATAAGATCAATAGACTCCTTTAAAAATTCTTATTCATAGTATAGCAACTAAAAGTCGAAAAGGCAACTATAAAATAACCAGTTATGTAACCGGTAACTTTTGCGAACAAAAGCATTGACAGAGAGATTATTATATGGTACTATTCAGTTATAAAGTAACCGGTTACTTTACCGGTTATACAGCGAGAAGGACAAAGGGAATGGAGGAATAGTTGCATGAAAAGGATGCAGAAACAAACCAGGGCAATGGGAAAACGAACGATGGCAAGTAAGCTGGCTTATGTAAAGAAAAATTGGCAGTTATATGTGTTTTTCCTGATGCCGGCACTTATATTAACCATTATATTTAAGTATCTTCCAATGGGGGGACTGCTGATTGCGTTTGAAGATTATAACGTTATCAAGGGCGTATTTGGAAGTACATGGGTAGGACTTGAGTATTTTAAGCGGTTTTTATCTTCACCGGATTTTATGAATTACCTGCTTAATACATTGAAACTGAGCATTTATGGATTACTTTGGGGATTTCCGGTTCCGATCATCTTGGCTCTTTTACTTAACCAGATCCGCAAACAGGGGATCAAAAAGAAGATCCAGCTTTTGATCTATGCTCCAAACTTTGTGTCTGTTATTGTACTTTGCGGAATGGTCCGTATGTTTTTGTCACCGGTTGGACCTATGAATAAACTTTTGGGAATCAGCACGAACTGGATGACGATGCCTGCTGCATTTCGAACAATCTATATTGCAAGTGGAATCTGGCAGGGAGCCGGGTGGGCTTCGATCATGTATACTGCAGCACTATCGAATGCGAGCAAAGAACTGGAAGAAGCAGCACGTATGGATGGAGCAAATCTGCTGCAGCAGATCTGGTATGTAGAACTTCCGGCGATCAAAGACATTATTGTGATCCAGTTTATCTTACAGGCAGGAAATATTATGAGTATTGGTTTTGAAAAAGCATATGCGCTGCAGACAGATATGAACTTACCGGCATCTGAAATATTATCGACTTATGTATACCGGATCGGACTATTAAACGGAGATTATGGATATTCGACAGCAGTTGGACTGTTCAACTCTGTAATTAATGTGATTTTACTTATTTTTGTAAACTGGGTAGTAAAGAAGCTGAATGATGGTGAAGGATTATAGGAGGAACGTGAAATGAATGGAACAAAGAAAATCAAATATTCACGAACAGATCAGATCATTTTGGGAATTGCATATGTGTTCCTTGGGGTATTTGTTCTTTCAATTTTAATTCCGCTGATCTATGTAGTTCTGGCATCCTTTATGGATCCGACCGTATTAAATAACCAGGGATTAAGTTTTCATATAAAAGACTGGACGTTAGATGCATACCGGCGTGTGCTGGAAAATGATATGATCTGGCGGGGCTTTTTGAATTCTTTTTTGTATTCAATTGCATTTACCGCGATCTCCGTCTTTGTAACTTTACTTGCAGCGTATCCGATGTCAAAAAAGGAATTTGTAGGAAGAAAATTCTTTAATATAATCTTTCTGATCACAATGTTTTTTGGTGGCGGAATGATTCCGACTTTTATTTTGATCAATCAGCTGCACATGGTAAATACGATTTGGGCAATTTTAATCCCTGGTGCATTTAATGTCTGGAATATGATTCTTGCAAGAACCTATTACCAGTCTATTCCGAAAGAACTGCGTGAAGCATCCGCAATTGACGGAGCAACGGAAATCCAACATTTTTTCAAGGTTATGCTTCCGGTATGCAAACCGATTATCGCAGTACTGGCACTGTGGTCATTTGTTGGAATGTGGAACAGCTACTTTGATGCGATGATATATTTAAATGATGCAAACCTGCAGCCACTGCAGCTGGTTCTCAGATCGATCCTCGTTCAGAATACACCTCAGCCGGGAATGATCGCAGATATCCAGAGTACAGCAGAGATGGCAAAAGTAGCAGAACAGCTGAAATATGCAACTATCGTTGTGTCAAGTTTACCATTGCTGGTAATGTATCCATTCTTCCAGAAATACTTCGATAAAGGAATTATGGTTGGTTCTGTGAAGGGATAGTCAGAAAGGAAATATGCAGATATGTGGAAAAAAATAGAAAAAGAGTGTTGGCATTAGGTTTGACATTTTCGATTATAATTGGGATGGCAGGATGTGGAAAAGAAGAGCAGATGAAGGCGGAAACCAATCCGGATACTCCGGTATCAGAGGTTCAGTTTCCACTGAAAGAAAAAGCTGAATTATCATTCATTACAAATGCTCCTGCAACATCAACGCAGAATCCGAATGAGCGTATCATTTTTAAGAGACTTGAAAAAGAGACAAACGTACATATCGATTGGACTTGTTTTGTGGCGGATCAGTTCTCGGATAAGAAGAACCTTGCGCTGGCTCAGTTCGGAAATCTTCCGGATGGGCTGTTTAATGCAGGAATGAGTGATTATGATCTGCTTCGTTATGCAAAGCAGGGAATCATTATCCCGCTTGAAAATCTGATCGATAAATATATGCCGAATCTGCAGGCTGTATTTGAAAAATATCCGGAGTACCGTACGATGTGTACCGCACCGGATGGTCACATTTATTCATTCCCGTGGATCGAGCAGCTTGGAGCTGGAAAGGAAGCAATTCAGGCGATTGGAGATATTCCATATATCAATAAGAAATGGCTTGATTATCTGGGATTGGAAGTACCAACTACAACAGATGAACTGGAACAGGTACTGATCGCATTCCGTGACCATGCAGATGATCTGAAGAAAGAATTCCAGATTGATGGTGATGTGATTCCGATGTCATTTATTATCAATAATGGAGATCAGGATCCGGCAATCCTGATCAATGGATTTGGGGAAGGATATGGAGACACAGGAGATCATTTTTCTGTAACGGATGATGGAGAGGTTATCTATACAACCGTTCAGGAGGGCTATAAAGAAGGCATTGAGTGGCTGCATAAACTGGTAACAGAGGATCTGGTGGATCCGGAAGCATTTACACAGGAATGGTCTACCTACGTGGCAAAAGGAAAAAATCACAGATATGGTCTCTGTTTTACCTGGGACATTGCCAATATTGATAATAATACGGATTATGTAATGCTTCCGGCACTGACGGGGCCGACCGGAGTGACAAATATTACGAGACAGAATAACAGTGAGACCAGTGGATTTGACCGGGGACGATGTGTATTGACGACCAGCTGCAAAGACACAGCACTTGCAGCTGCCTGGATCGATCAGATGTATGCACCGCTGCAGTCACCGCAGAACAACTGGGGAAGCTATGGAGAGAAAGATTCTTTCAATATTTTTGAGATGTCTACGAATGAAAACGGAGAAAAGATGTTGAAACATCTTGATCTTGGAGAGCAGTCACCGGTAGAAGTCCGTGAAGCACAGTCGGTTAATGGACCGCTTGCGGTACTCAATGAGTATTATGGTGTATATGTGACACAGCCGGAGGATGCAAAATGGCGTCTGGACAATATGCATGAAACATATCTGAAAGATATGAACAGCAAATATGTATATCCAAATGTATTCATGAGTATCGAAGATACCAATAAAGTGTCACAGTATGATACCGACATCAAAAAATATGCAGAGCAGAAGAAAGCCGACTGGATCTTAAATGGTGGAATCGAAAAAGAGTGGGATTCTTACCTTGATAAAATGGAAAAGTACGGACTTTCCGATTATCTGGCTATTAAACAGAAATATTTCGACCAGTACCAGAAATCGCTTTCAGAAGAGAATAAGTAGTAGGAGAAAATGCATGAGTGAGATGTTAGAAAAAGCAAGAAATTATGAGACAGAAAAACAAGTGTATGTAAAGAAAACGACCAAACCACTGTTCCATGTTACGGCACCGACCGGATGGATCAATGATCCGAATGGTTTTTCCGTATATGATGGGAAAATACATTTGTTCTATCAGTACAATCCATATCAGAGAGAGTGGGGACCAATGCATTGGGGACATAGTGTGACTGATGATATGGTCCGCTGGGAGCAGCTTCCGGCAGCGATTGCACCGGATCAGGAATATGATAAGGCAGGATGTTTTTCCGGAAGTGCGATCGAAGCAGATGGAAAGCATGTACTTGTATATACCGGAGTTACCAGAGTAAAGCAGGCAGATGGAAGTGAGCAGGAACGGCAGAATCAGTGTATTGCATTTGGTGATGGAAAAGATTACGTAAAGTATGAAAAGAATCCGGTTGTGACAGGTGAGATGCTTCCGGAAGGATGCAGCCGGATTGATTTCCGTGACCCGAAGATCTGGAAAGAAAACGATACCTATTATCTGATCGTTGGAAATAAGAATGATAATCAGGTTGGGCAAGTTGTGCTTTGTTCGAGCAAAAATCTGACAGACTGGAAATTTGAGACAATTCTGGCATCAAATGAAAATGGTGATATAGGAACGATGTGGGAATGCCCGGATTTCTTTGCTTTAAAAGACAAACATGTGCTGATCTGTTCGCCACAGGATATGAAGGCGCGGAAATATGAGTTTCACAATGGACATAATTCGGTGTATTTTTTGGGAGACTACGATGCAAACAGATGCAGATTCAGCAAAGAACAGCCGCATACACTTGATTATGGTATGGATTTCTATGCTCCACAGACAACAGAACTTCCGGATGGCAGACGGATCATGATCGCATGGATGAAATCATGGGATGCCTGTGTGATACCGAATTCGCAGGACTGGCAGGGAATGATGACATTTCCGAGAGAATTGGAGATAAAAGAAAACCGTATCTGGCAGAATCCGGTGAAAGAACTGGAAAATTATTATCAGAATCCATGTTGCTATGAACACACAGAAATCGAAGGCGAGACAGTGCTTGCAGGAGTAGAGGGACGCACAATTGATCTTACGGTGACACTGGAAGATGGAGAAAATACAATCTTTTCTATCAAACTGGCAGCAGATAGTGAGTATGAAACGAGTTATACCTATAATAAGGAAACCAGACTTCTGGAAATCGACCGTACATACTGCGGTGTTACAAAAGATGTGGTATGTGTACGAAAATTCAGAATTGAGGATCCGGCAGGGCTTAAAAAGATGCGTTTTATCCTGGATTATCATTCGATCGAACTTTTTATCAATGATGGACAGCAGACGGCGACCACTGCAATCTGTACGCCTCTGAATGCGAAAGATATTTATTTTTTCAGCGATAAGAAAATGACAATGAGTGTTGAAAAGCATGATATTATAATGTAAAAAGCAGGAGAATAAGAAATGGACGTAGTAGCTTTAGGGGAATTGCTGATTGACTTTACAGAAAATGGTATTAGTAGCCAGGGAAACCCATTGTTTGAGGCAAATCCGGGAGGGGCACCATGCAATGTTCTGGCAATGTTAACGAAGTTGGGACACAAAACGGCTTTTATTGGAAAAGTAGGAAATGATTTTTTTGGAAAGCAATTGGAAGATGCAATTAAAGAAATTGGAATCAATGTGACCGGTCTGAGAAAAGATGATAAAGTACATACGACATTGGCATTGGTTCATACTTATCCGGATGGAGACAGAGATTTCTCTTTTTATCGAGATCCGGGAGCGGATATGATGCTGACAGAAGAGGAAATTCCAGAGGAATTAATTCTTGAGACACGGATTTTTCATTTTGGAACCCTGTCTATGACACATGAGAAAGTACGCAGAGCGACAAAAAAAGCAGTTGCAATTGCAAAACAGGCTGGTGCGATCATTTCATTTGATCCTAATATACGTGAGCCACTGTGGAATTCAATGGATGAGGCAAGAGAGCAGGTATTGTATGGTCTGGGACAGTGTCATATCCTGAAAATTTCAGATAATGAAATTCAGTGGCTGACAGGAAAAAATGACTATACAGAGGCTGTAAAATGGATTAGGGAGAAATATGATATCCCGCTTATCCTGGTATCTATGGGAAAAGAAGGCAGTAGAGCTTATTATCAGGACAGGATGGTTGAAAAAGCACCTTTTATAAACGAAAATACAATAGAAACAACTGGTGCCGGAGATACATTTTGTGCATGTGTTTTGCATTACATATGTAAACATGGACTAGAAAATCTGACTGAGAAAAATTTAAAGGAAATGCTGACTTATGCAAATGCTGCCGCATCAATTATCACAACACGTAAGGGAGCATTGCGGGTGATGCCACGACCGGAAGAAATTGAGGCATTGATTGCAGGACATCACTAAATGTGGAGAGAAAGGGGCTGTGAAAAAAGAATAGTCCCAAAAAAATGGAAACGTAACGATTACAGATTTAATGCGATTGCTGAATTATGTAAGTGGAAAAAGCGCAACTTTATAATTTTAAACAACTTTAAAGAACTGTATACAGAAATCCTATAGCAGAGAGTTCCCCTCTCTGCTATAATCATATCAGAAAATAAAAAGTACGAACCAAAATCTATCGGGGAGGTTATCACACATGCAGACACCTATTTTACAGGAAAGTAACTACAAAGAAGAAATGCAGACCATCGTAGAACCGTATCTTGTATCTATCGGAACGGAATTCTATCTGGAAAGACATGCAGGGCAGAAGATCCACTGTATGCATTATGTTCCGGAGAACCCACATGCGGTTGTGATGTTGTCACATGGATTTATTGAAAACGCGGAAAAATATAAGGAGATCGCCTATTATTTTGCAAAAGAAGGTTTTAGCGTATATCTTCCGGAGCACTGCGGACATGGCTTCAGCTATCGTCTGACAGAAGATGAATCCCTGGTGCATCTGGACAGCTTTGAACGTTATGTAGAGGACTTTATCTTTGTAACCAAGAAGGCAAAAGAGGAGAATCCGGGGATGAAGATTTATCTGTACGGACATTCTATGGGAGGCGGAATTGCGGCAGCAGTTGCGGCAAGAGTACCGGAAATGTTTGAGAAGGTAATTCTGTCGTCACCGATGATCCGCCCACTGACCGGAGGGGTGCCGTGGCATGTGGCAAAGGCGATCGCAAAGACATCCTGCAAGGTGGGAAGGAACAAAAAATATGTAGTCGGTCAGAAGCCATACAAGGAGCCAGGAAAATTTGAAGAGAGCTGCTCCCTTTCCCGTCCGAGATTTGAGTATTATGAAGAAAAAAGGACGAAGGAAGCCCATTATCATCTGAACGCACCGTCTTATGGATGGCTCGGAAATGCAATGCGTCTGAACCGGTATCTGGAAAAGACCGGATGGAAGAAGATCGAAGCACCTGTCATGCTCTTTTCGGCAGGCAAGGATAATCTGGTGTCGAATGCAGCGCAGGAACGTTTTGTGCGAAAACTAAACAAGAACAGACCGGAAAGTGCCGAGCTTGTGAAGTTCCCAGAGTCCAAACATGAGATATTCAATGCGGAAAATACGATTGCGGAAGAATATTGGAAGAAAGTGTTTGATTTTTTTGAATCATGATTTTTAAAGATTGTAAAGAGGCTGTAAATTATACAAATTGCTTATTGATAAATGCAAGAAAAGTGGTAAGATAAAATTTACAGAAAGGAATGAGACAAATGGGATTTTTTGATAATCTGAAAAGCAGCCTGGCAGAAACCGGTCAGGATTTATCACAGAAGGCAAAGGATACGACAGAGATTTTCCGCCTGACAAATTTAAATAAGACGAAAGAAAAAGAAATTGAAAAAGTCATTTATCAGATAGGCAGTACATATTATGCCAATTACAGGGACGAATGCATGGAAAAGATGCCGGAGCTTGCCGTACAGATCAAATCCCTGCAGGATGAGATCGCGGTCAACAAAGAGATGATTGAAAAATTATCGACAGAAGAGATCTGCCCGCAGTGTGGAAAGAAAGTGAACCCTGGAAGTAAATTCTGTATTTACTGTGGAGCAGCACTGGAAGTACCGGCAGAACAACCGGAGGAAAAGGCAGAAGTGAAAGTGTGCAAGACCTGTGGAAAGCCACTGGAAGAGGGCGCTGTATTCTGTACAAACTGTGGAACAAAGATAGAAGACGATAAGACAACTGAGGAAAACTAGAAGGCAAAGCATCGAATGATGAAACGCAGGTCAGAATGTGAAAAAATGAAAGAGTATATGCAAAAAGCCGGATAGGAGTTATTCTATCCGGTCTTTTATGTATATGATGAGCCGGTTACAGATTTGTGCTTACACAGGAACGACCGGTTGATGCGTTGGAGGACAGAAAACATGTATTGCACCAGATGTGGGAAAGAAATCAGGAGTGATCAGAAGTTCTGCGGAAACTGTGGAGCGAAGAATGTCAATTATCAAGAAAAAAATGATCTGAAAGAGATGATAGAAAAAGCTGCCGCCGGAGAAGAGAACGTTCTGGAGAAAATTTACAATCTGACTTATGTGCAAGGGTTTGCAATCGCACTTCAGATGGTGAAAAATGAGCAGGATGCAATGGATATCATGCAGGATGCCTATATTTCTGCATTCCGTAATCTGAAGCAGATTGAGGATCCAAAGCGGTTGAAAAGCTGGTTCAACTGCATTGTGGCAAACAAATGTAAAGACTGGCTGAAAAAGAAGAAGCCGCAGTTATTTTCTGATATACCGACAGGGGATGATGACCGGGAATTTGAAGATACAATTGCAGATGAGAATCTGACATTTTCACCGGAAGAGTCCGTGGATTATGCAGAGACAAAGCGATTGATGAAAGAAATTCTGGACGGTCTGCCAGAAGATCAGAAGCTGTGTGTGCTGATGTATTATTATGAGGAATTGTCGGTTTCAGACATTGCAGATGCACTTGGATGTTCGACCGGAACAGTAAAGAGCAGACTGAATTATGCCCGGAAAAAGATCAGAAATGATGTAGAAGAACTGGAAAGAAAAGGAACAAAATTATACAGCGTAGCGCCGCTTCCGTTTATACTCTGGATGCTCAGAGAGGGCGAGCAGACGATATCGGTGCCTGGTTCATTTGGGAAAGAACTGGTGAAACAGGGTGCCGGCATTGTAAAAAGCGGAAGTGCACTCACAAGCGGAAATACCGGTTCGGGTAAAAGTGGAATCAGGAAGACAGATCCGGTAAAGAACGGGCAGGCAGCAGGCAGAAAGATCGTAAAGAGTGCGGCAGGAAAAGCGGCAGGGAAAATCATCGGTACAAAGGCTGTTGCCGGAGTTGTAGGAGCGGCAGTGATCGGAGGAGGTGCTGTCGCAGGGTATAATATCCATCAGGCAAAAGAGCAGAAGGTTACAAAAGAAGAATGGCAGGCGGCTTACAAAGACTGGGTTGGAAAGTGGAGTGATGACACAAGGTTTGAACTCTTTGACATGAATGGAGATGATGTACCCGAGATTGTGCGGGTTGGATCCTGCATGGCGGATGGTGCGACCGTAGCGACCTGTACACCGGATGGAATCCAGGAAGAAGAAGTCTATAGGATCGGGATGTGGTATATTCCGGGCAGTAATGTACTGGACAACAATGACGGAAATATGGGTGTTTTTTATGACCGCGTTTTTGAAATCAAAGATGGGAAATGGGTACAGATCGGTGATGGCGAATATGGAATGGAAGATAATACGAATCCGGAGTATGATGAAAACGGAGACTATGTTTTCCGGTATAAATGGGATGGAAAAGAAGTCACAAAAAAGAAATATGAAAAGAAATTAAAGAAATTATTTGGAAACAGAAAGCCGGAAGCACTGGGCAATGAAGCTGTTTCATACCATGAGATCATCAACCAGATCAGTCATTATTAAAAAAATAAAAATTTTTTCTTTTTTTAAAACCAAACCGGATTTTGACTCGTCTTAATAATATAAACGAGAAAAATATAGCATACAGAAAGGATGTAAAAGAGATATGAGGTGCAAAAATTGTGGAACTGAGAATCCAGATGGTTCAAGATTCTGTGCAACATGCGGAAAACCACTGGAACAGGAAGAACCTGCTAAAAATGTAGCAGAACAGAAAGAAGAGGCTGTTCAGAATGCAGAAGAGCAGAAAGAAGAGGCTGTTCAGAATGCAGAAGAGCAGAAAGAAGAGGCTGCTCGGAATGCAGAAGAGCAGAAAGAAGAGATCGCTCAGAATACAGAAGAGACGGTAACAAGTACAGCAGAAACAAAATCACTCACACATAAGAAATCAAGAGGACTGAACAAGTTCCTGATCGGTCTGGCATGTGCGGTTGTCGTTGTAGTGATCGCAGCAGGGCTTTTGATATCGCGTGCAAGAAGAACAATCGATCTGAACAAGTATGTCACCTTTGAAACAACAGGATATAACGGATATGGAAATGTATATCCGCAGATCGACTGGCAGAAGATCCAGAAAAAATATGATTCCAGACTGAAATTTACAAAAGAATTTAAAGAACAGTTTGGTGACAGTGTCGATTCCGTATCTCCGGTAGCGGTACTGCAGTCCTATGTCAGTGTGGAAATGAATTCAGACAGCGATCTTTCCAACAAAGATAAAGTCAAATACAGATGGAATGTCAATAAAGATTATGCAAAATATGTGAAGTGCAACCTGAAATATAAAAATAAAACCTATAAAGTAAAAGGGCTGGAAGAGGTTAAGACATTTGATGCATTCAAAGACCTGGAGGTATCATTTAACGGAATAAGTCCGGGAGGAGCAGTTTCATTTGATTATACAGGATCTGATCTTACATCTGCCGATTTTCAGACAGATGCATCAAATGGAACATTGGCAAACGGAGACAAGATTAAAGTATATCTGGATAAATCTATGGCAGACAGCTATGCCTCCAATCTGGGAAAGCTGCCGGAAAAATGGGAAAAAGAATATACCGTAAAAGGACTGTGGTATTATGTCACATCAGCCAGTGACATCGATGATGATACAATGCAGCAAATGAAGGACCGGGCGGAACAGGAATACAATGATCATGTGGAGAGCAGCTGGGTAGATTCCGAATCTCTGGAAAGCCTTACTTATATGGGAGATTATCTGCTGGAGCCTGTTGTGGGCAATGGAAATGAACTGTATCTTATTTATCATGTAAAGGTACGGGATCAGTACAGTAATGATGATGGATCTTATGACAAGGTGAATGATGTTTACTGGTATATGCATTATGGAACAATTCTTGCAGACGGGGAAGGAAATACAGATATTGATCTGTCTGACTATGGAACACCTGGCAATTTCTTTAAGATCAAGACTGATGCGAAGACAGACGGTATTTCCAGCATGGTATGGAAATATTATGGATACCCGACACTGGATGATCTGTACGCAGATGTTGTGGGCGATAATGCCGATTACTCTTTGGTGGAGGATGCGGTAGACAATACAAAATAGAAGCCTTTGGCGGAAAAGAAGGTGGACTATGAAATGGGACGAATGGCTGAAAAAGATCATTAAAGAGATAACGTCAGATTATACGATTTCAGAAGAAACCTCAAAAAGCTTTTTTGAAGAGCTGATGCAATTGTTGAAATAATACAGGAACCGGGTAGAAATGCAAATTTTTATCCGGTTTTTTAGTTTGAGTCGGAAAAGTATGATATGATGAGGAAAAGTACGAGATTGATATCCAGAAGGAGAAAGGTGGAATAACAACAGATGGAATATTTAGTAGAATCAGCATTATTGACACATGGATTAAAATCGGTATCAAATGAAACAATAAAAAAAGAATGGCAGGATCCGGGAAAAAAGATCACCTGGATTGATCATGGGGAAATCAGGATCGGGGATATCGATGAGTTCCTTGAATTCAGAAGCCGGGCAGCTGCTTATCCAAGAATTGACTGTGATCTGCTGGAAAAGGCATTATCGGAAAAGCAATCAGGCGCACTTACCGCTTCCGGGACAATGGCAGTATGTGTGAAAATGGGAATTCCGGTTGCAATTACCTGTGGAATGGGTGGAATCGGGGACATCAAAGGAGAAGAACTCTGCCCGGATCTTCCGGCTCTTCAGCAGATTCCGGTGATCCTGATCTCGGCTGGGCCAAAAGATATGCTGGACCGGAAAGCAACGATCGATTGGCTGATATCGCACGGAGTGAAGGTGATCGGAACAGAAAGAAATTACTGTACCGGCTATGTATTTTGTGGAGAAAAAGTTGAACTGCAGGGAAAGGCAGAAAACAGTGCAGAAACGGTAAAGCCACCAATGCTCATCATCAATGAAATCCCGGAAGAAAGACGGATAGAAGACAGGGAGATCTTGAGAGAAGCAATTGCCGAGGGAAAGAGAGCGGAGAAGGAAGGACGCTATTTCCATCCTGCGGCAAACGGAAAGATTGATGACTGTACCGATGGATATTCTTCATTGATCCAGCTGCGGGGACTGATTGCAAATATGAAAGTGGCAGAAGCACTTTAAAGAGCGAAAAAAGAAGCTGGGATCTGGCTGATAACAGAAAAGCCTGAATATAGGCAGTTGTGTTATCGGTCAGACTCCGGCTTCTTTGCATACAAAGAAAGTTTTGACTCCTGATTATAGATTACAGGAAAGGTAATCAGACATTCTGTTTGAAATGTTGTTGCGTGAATCCTAATTCGCCTGTGGCATCTGTGATTTATGTACAAAGAGACTGATTCCTGCACCGATGATTGCCAGAACAGCACCAATTCTTCCCCAAAGAGCAGTCTTGTGGCACATCATACCTGCCTTGGCACAAATACCAATGCCAATTGAAGTATTGCTAAGAAGCAGGATCAGAACAGCAGTGATAATGATAACAACCGGTAATTTAAAATCGTGTGTTCCGAAGAAAAGAAGAACGGATTCTGCAAGCAGGAGCAGAGCGAAAAAAAACAGTGCAATTCCATAATAATGACACCGCATCATGCATTCTCCTCCGTTTGCAAGTTCCATGGTTCCTTTGCATACCGGGGCAAAGATCTTATCTGCTGCAAGAATAAGAATTGCTGCAAGACAGGAAATTGCTCCGGATAATTTTTGTGAATTCATAATTCATATCTCCTTTAAAAATTTATTGTATTTAGTATAACACACTTATAGTTAATAAGTTCATTTTTACCAGATAAAAACTATAGAAAATTGTAATAAATAAAATTGCATATAAAAAATAACAATTTTACATTTGTGCAAAATGCTAATATAATTAAAAAGCATTAAAAGGAAATGGTAAAATTTTACAAAGGAGTCAAATGAAAAATGGAGAATGAAAGACAGCTTACGAGAGAAGAGTTGCTAGAAATGGAAAGTGCTCCGAAGACGAAGATGCAACATATGTTGGATGTGGTAATTTGTTTTTGTCCGTATTTTGCAGCGATAATTATGTTTTTAGTATATTATCTGATGCCGGATGCCGTTCAGAATTTTAATCCGCATGTGTTTACCATCGTTGTCTGCTTTTTTTTGGCATTATATCTGATCATGGTAGTGAGAGGATTAATGAATAAAAGCTATTTTGCAAAAGTACGTCATAAAGCACCGCTTTACTCTGTGATCATACTGGTAATTATGCTGTATGATTTTCTGACGGTTAAGACAGCTATTTTAAAACAGCCGTTCTTTCCATGTGTGAATACGGTTCTGTGTGCGATCATTGATGACCGGGCACTATTATTGAAAAGTACATTGTACTCACTGCGATTATTATTCACAGGATATTTTATTGGAGCGATCCTTGGACTGATCACAGGTGTTGCCTGTGGATACAGCAAAAGGATTAACTACTGGGTTTCACCGATCATTAAGATGCTTGGACCGATCCCTTCCACAACATGGATCCCGATCATCATGGTTCTGGTATCCTCACTGTTTAAAGGAAGTGTATTTATCATCGCTCTTGGTGTATGGTTTGCACTTACGATCGCATCGTCAACCGGTATCCAGAATGTAGACAAGGCATATCTGGAGGCGGCCAGAACATTAGGTGCCAAAGGGCACCAGCTGGTATTCCGGGTGGCAATCCCACATGCAATGCCAAACATTCTTCAGGGTATGACACAGGGAATGAGTTCTGCCTGTACAGCACTTCTGGTTGCTGAGATGATGGGAGCAGAGGCAGGTCTTGGATGGTATATCCAGTGGCAGAAATCATGGGCGATCTATTCTAAGATGTATGCAGCTATCGTTTTAATTTGTCTTATTTTCACAGCAGTTACCTTTATACTGAATGTGATCAAGAGAATAGTGCTTCGCTGGCAGGAAGGAGTTGTGAAATAAGATGGCATCAGTGGATGAGAAGCAGGGACACGGGCGTGTCCTGGAGTTTGACAAAGTAACAAAGAGTTTTGCAAAGACAGACAGTAATGAGATCACACATGCGCTGGCAGAGGTGAATCTGACGATCCAGCCAGGTGAGTTTGTCAGTATTGTTGGAACAAGTGGATGTGGAAAATCAACGATTTTACGATTGATCGCAGGACTGATCAGACCGACTACCGGTGAGATCAGACTTGGTGGAAAACCGATTGATGGAGCCGGACCGGATCGTGGAATGGTATTCCAGAAAGCAACATTGTTTCCATGGCTTACGGTAGAGAAGAATGTGTCCTTCAGCTTGCGTATGCAGAAAAAGCAGGATAAAGAACTGGTAGAGCATATGCTGAAAATGGTAGGACTTGAAGATTTCCGGAAAGATTATCCACATCAGCTCTCCGGAGGTATGGCGCAGAGAGTGGCGCTGGTAAGATCGCTGATCAATCATCCGGATATTCTGCTTTTGGACGAGCCTCTTGGCGCGCTGGATGCATTTACCAGAATGAATATGCAGGATGAGATCCTGAACATCTGGAGAGAGCAGAAACAGACGGTCGTCATGGTTACACATGATGTGGAAGAAGCAATCTATATGGGAACAAGAGTTCTGGTTATGGAACCAAGACCGGGACGTGTAAAGGCAGATATACCGATTGAACTGGCTGAACCAAAGCAGAGAGACAGCGAAGAGTTCCAGGCATATCGGAACAGGATCCTGAAGATGCTCGATCTGAAGCATCATACAGATCATTAAATGGATATTTATTGAAAGATAAATATAAAAGCAACAAAGTAAAAACACGAAGAGGAGAAAAGAATTATGAAAAAAAGATTGTTTGCAACGTTACTTGCATGCGCAATGACCGTATCACTGGTTGCATGTGGCGGTTCATCAAGCTCATCAGAAAAGAAGGAAGACACAAGTGATTCCAAAAAACAGGAAGCTTCTACAGAGGAAGAAGTGACTGATATCACAAAAATGTCAGATGATGAAATTAAAGAAGCAATGAAAAAAGAACCGGCATGGGGAACAACCATCACAGCAGAATATGATGGTGGTGACTGTACATCAGGACCTAGCATGGCAAAAGCACTTGGATACTATGATAATTGGGGATTAGATGTTCAGATCGCAGCTGGTACTGAAATCACAGAAGCACTTGGAACCGGAAAAGCACAGTTTGGAGCACATCATATTGCACATATGTTAGTTCCAATCACAAATGGAATGGACATTGTATTTACAGGAAGTGCGCAGACAGGATGCAAATCTTTATATGTACTTGCTGATTCAGGAATCGAATCAACAAAAGATCTGGAAGGAACAACTATTGGTATGGACAGCCCGATCGGTGGATCTTCACATAACATGATCATCCGTTTCTTCCTTGCAGACGGACTGAAACAGGATGCAGCAACATGTGTACAGGTTGAATCAAGTGCAGCAATCCAGTCTCTTCAGTCAGGTGATATCAAAGCTTGCCTTCTGAGTGACCGTTTTGCAAAGAAATTCGTAGATGACGGAACATTAAAAGTTCTTCGTTCTATCACATGGGATGATGATTTCAAAGATGAAACATGCTGCGTAATGGCTATGAGCGGAAAATTCGTAAAAGAAAATCCGGTAATCTCTCAGGTACTTACAAAATGTGTAATGGATGCATATATGTACATTGCAGAAAACAAAGACGAAGCTGCACAGATCATGCTTGATGAGGGTATGGTATCTGGTGACATCGAGCTTACAAAATACATGCTTGACCAGCAGAACTGGGCAGTATCCAATGCTGATACAAAGAAAACAATTGAAGCTGTTGCAAAGGACTACATTGATGCAGGAATCATCAGCTCTGACTGGACTGTAGATAAAGTCGTAGAGACAGCATGGCAGCCACTTGCTGAAAAAGTAAGCACAAAATAATCAGACGCATAAATGAATGAGGTGAGGAGCTTTGAACTCTGTGATGAGTGGAAGCTCCTCTTTTGTCTTGTATATTAGGAAAGTGCCAAGGCACATTCTTTCTTATAATTGGAAAATTACGGGGTTTTTCCAGATAAAATGTAAAAAAGGAAGGAAAGAAAAATGGAACAGAAAACGTTGACTGTACCTGGACTTGCAGTCAGAAATCTGCGGCATCGAAGAGTCAGGACGATGTTTCTGGCAGCACTGGTGCTGATTTTATCAGCAGCGCTGTTTACCAGCAGAGTATTGACAGAAAGTATGAAAACTTGTATTGATAAGACAGTAGATCGGATTGGGGCGGACGTGATCGTAGCACCGGGAGAATATGAATCAGATTTAAGCGATTCTCTATTTTCGGGAGGGTTGTGCAGTTTCTATTTTGAAAAGTCTTTGATGGATCAGGTGCAAAAGACGGATGGAATTGACAAAATTTCTCCACAGCTCTACATTGCATCACTAGATGCGGCATGTTGTTCAGTTCCGGTACAAATTGTTGCTTTTGAACCGGAAAGTGATTTTATTGTACAGCCGTGGATGTCCGGAAGTAATGTGAGCGAATTGAAAAAGGGTCAGACTGTTGTTGGAAGCAAGATTACGGCAAAAGCGGGAGATAAAATTTCTTTCTTTGGACAGGAATATGAGGTTGCAGGAAAACTCGAAGAAACAGGAACCAGTTATGATAACTGCGCATTCATGAATTTTGAGACGGCATATACATTATTTGACAGTTTTCAGATCAAGTATGTGACAGATCTTACAGAACCGCAGAAATATGTTTCCCTTCTGACGATTCGGACGAAAGACGGAGCAGATCCGAAAGAAGTGGCGAATACGATCAACACAAAGATGAGAGATTCCGGGCTGAAAGCTTATACGGCAAAAGCAATGTCCGGAAAAGTTTCAGATACACTGGAACAGATGCAGTCTTACAGCGCGCTTCTGATCGGACTGTTGTTTTTAATGGCAGTCCTGGCACTGATCTGTATTTTTAACATTACTGTGAATGAACGTTTGAAGGAGTTTGGGGTACTACTTTCTATTGGTGCACGAAAAAGCCAGATTTTCCAGATGCTTCTTCTGGAAGCAGGAATGATCGGTGTGCTTGGAGGATTTCTTGGAGTGGTGCTCTCCGGAGGAGGAATCCTGTTATTTAAAGACGTGATCATGGAAAGCATGAATATGCCGTATCTGAATGTGAATGTTTCCCAGTATGTGATTCTTGCATTACAGAGCCTGGGGCTTGCTGTTGGTGTCAGCCTTCTTGCCACCTTATATGCGGCAGTCAGAGCGAATCGTATGGAACCATATAAACTGATCCAGGAGGTGGAATCATGATTGTAAAGACAGAAAATCTGAGTCGGGAATTTGTACGTGGAAAGAATCAGTTTTACGCAGTAGACCACGTGAACCTGGAAGTGGAAGAAAAAGAACTGGTTGCGATCATGGGGCAGTCTGGAAGCGGAAAATCCACCCTCTTCCATATGCTGACCGGGATCCTGAAACCGACAGAAGGAAAGATCACAGTGCTGGATCATGAGATTGAAAAAATGAATGACAGACAGTTATCGGTTCTGCGGGGAGGCGATCTTGGTTATATCATGCAGGGACAGAATCTTCTCCAGAATCTGACGGTCATGGAAAATATCCTGCTGCCGCTTTCGCTGGGGAAAAACCGGAAGCCGGATAAAGAAAGGATCACGTATCTGACGGAGCTTCTTGGGATTCAGAATATGCTTTCCGAATATCCGGCAAATCTGTCCGGCGGAGAGCAAAGGCGTGTGTCGATTGCAAGAACGTTTGCGCAGAATCCGAAACTGGTGGTTGCAGACGAACCCACCAGCAGTCTGGATATGGAAAATTCAGAGATCATTATGAAATATTTTCAGAAGATGGCAAAGGAGGGGACAACGATTCTGGTCAGTACCCATGACAGGGAGTTTGTAAATTATGCCAACCGGTGTCTGTGGATGAAAAAAGGAAAATTAGAAAAAAGAGAATTGGAGTAAAGAGATGCAGACCGAATTTATAAAGCTGGCAGTGATTTTTGTTGTCATTATGGTGATGGTTCTGGCAAAATTAAAGCTACGTGATGCGATGATCGCTGCCATTTTGCTGACTGTGATCCTGTTTGGAATTCCGCTTGGGGATGCAGCAAAACTGATGGTACAGTCGGTTTATGAAAAGGATACGCTGCTGGTGGTCGGAAGCTTTATTCTTGTAACCTTTTTGCAGCGGATCATGGAGAACCGGAAACTTCTGGAAAGAGCGGAGGTGGCACTGCAGAGACTTAGCGGAGACAGGCGTATGGTGTGTGTAATTGCGCCGGTGATCATTGGGTTCCTTCCGTCTGCAGGAGCTGTCAATATCTGTGGGGCGATCGTAGATAAGGCGACAGGAAAAGATCTGGATGTGGAAGAAAAGACGTTTGTGACCAGTTACTACCGCCATATTTCAGAAAGCTTTTCGCCGACTTATAATGCAATTCTGTTGGCGCTTTCCATTACAGCGGTATCAACCGGGCAATTTGTACTTTTTATGGCGCCGATGGTTGTGGTGCTTCTGGTACTGGGATATGTATTTTATTTGAGGAAGCTGTCGAAAGGATATGAAGTAGGTGAGGATGAAACGATTGACAAAAAAGAAGAATTCAAACAGCTTCTGTACTGTTTTTGGCCACTGGTGCTTTGTATTGTGCTTGTGATCGCACTGAATCTTTCTGTGATCAAGGTACTGCCGTTTATTATTGTGCTTTCGATTATTGTATATCGGTTAAGTCTGAAGGAAGTGCTGGATTTTGCAAAGACATCGGTAGAGTGGAGAATCATCTTCAATACGATCATTCTGATGATGTTCAAGAACATTCTTACCTATACAGGGGCAATCGGAAAACTTCCGGATTTGTTTGCCGGATCTGCAATTCCACAGTTTGCGGCATTTGGAATCATTATGTTTCTTGGAACGATCATCAGTGGAGCCAATTCTATGATTGTGCTATTGATTCCGCTGGCATTTGCAAGCATACCGCATGCAGGAGCCGGACTTCTGGTGTACCTGATGGCACTTTCTTATGCGGCAATGCAGATTTCGCCGACACACATCTGCCTTGCGATCATTACGGAATATTTCCAGGTGTCCTGGGGACAGTTGATGAAGAAGACAATCCCGGTTATTGTGGTGTTTGTAGTGATCCTGACAGGGTATTATGTATTGCTGAGTGGATTTGGAATATAGAAAATATGCTATATTTTTAGCAAAAGAGAAAAGAGTATAATTGCAAGAAGCCCGTCAGCAGATTTTAAAATCGTGCTAACGGGCTTCTTGCAATTATTATATTTAGGTAACGGTTTTAGTATTGGATTGATAATATTTTACATAATCTTCGTCTCTTCCAGCTTCTCAGAGAACGCCTCGTTCACCTTAATGATCGGCTTTCTAAGCACCAGTCCCACGATCAGGGACACCACAAGGAAGATACAAAGCTTTCCAAGATCGATCCAGTAATCCATACCGTAAAGCCCACCGACAGCTTCACGCAGGGCTGCCATACTGTGGGTAAACGGCAGTAGCGGATATACCGCTTTGAAGAATCCCGGGGCAACCTCGATCGGGAAAGTTCCGCCGGTTCCGGCTACCTGCATAACCAGAAGTACGACACTGACCGCTTTTCCGATATCTCCGAAGGAGACAGTCAGCGTGTAAATGATGTTGACATATACGATGCTGGATACCCATCCGGCAAGGAGAAAGAGGAACGGGTGCTCGCACTGGATGCCAAGGTAGAACAGATCACCGAGGCAGATCAGAGTACTCTGCAAAAGTCCGAGGATCAGGAAGATAAGGTATCTTCCAAGGTAAATCTGATGGAGCTTCAGATGCTTAAGTCCGGTGGTGCCGTTTTCGGATACAGTGACCTTGAGCATGGCAACCAGGACAATTCCGCCGATCCAGATGGAAAGTGTGGAGTAGAATGGTGCCATGGAAGAACCGTAATTTTCAATCGGGTACACTTTGTTGGTCTTCAGCTCTACCGGGGCGGCGAGGAAGGAACTGATACTGTCCTTATCACCGGAAATCAGATCTTCCAGTTCGGAAAAATCGCCGGTTGCTTCCATCTGACCAAGTCTGGAGGTGGTATCTGTGATCTTTGAGGCAGCCGTTTTCAAAAGCTCAGAAGAGGTTTCCAGAGCCTTCTGGATCTGCGACAGATCAGAACCTGCGGAAGAAGCAAGCGTATAGATTCCATCTGCACTTTCGCCAAGCTGGGAGAGCAGTTCGGATAAATCTTTTTTCGTGGAACCAAGAGAGCCGGACAGCTGTTTTAAAGAAGCAGATACATTGGTTTCATAGTCGGATTTGACAGCTGCAATTCCGGAAATACTGGAGCTGATCAGATCATCCAGCTCTTTTTTAGAGGTTGTTACATTGCCTGCTGTATCCCGCAGAGAGGAAGCTGCGTTCGTGAGTTTATCACGAAGTTCTTCCTGAACCGCAATGGAATCGTCTAATTTAGCAAGAATCGGTGCGGTAAGATCAGACAGCTCCGGGTGTGCATCTGCAATCTGTGCAATGCTGTCACGGATTCCCTGGTAAGACTGTACGATCGCATTGACGCGGCTTCCAAGAAGATCAAGAGTGCTGGCAACAGAAGAAGCATCCTGTGACTGCGACTGGAATGCCTGATCGATGGTCTGCGACATCTGCTCGTAAAAGCTTTTGGTAGAGGTCAGCGCAGTATTGATTCCGTCTGTAGCTCCGTCCAGAGTTTCCTGAATCCCGGAGAAGGACTGCTGTGTACCGGAAAGCGTATCTGCATTTGCAGAAGCCTGTTCTTTCGTTGCTTTTAAGAATTCGGCAGTTGTGTCCAGAAGCTGCTGCGCAGAATCGGTCATCTGTGAGAAGGAATGCAGTGTCGTCGAAGAAGCAGACAGATCAGAACCGATTTTATTCAGGTTTGTGATCAGTGTACCTGCAAGCTCATCCGAATCCCTGGAGTCTGCGGTATTTGCAACAGTCTGAAGCGCGGTCAGCACCGTATCGGAAATGGTTTCGATAAACACTTCGTTGACCTGTGTCTGGACTGCGGTTGCTCCTTTGTCTGTTACCTTCGGCGCAATGGCATTTTCTTTTGCATTGGAGTAATAGGTAATCTCCGGTTTTTTAATATCACTGGAAAATACACTCATCAGGTTCGTACTGAAATCTTCCGGGATTACAATTGCTGCGTAATATTCTCCGGATTTTACACCCTTCATTGCTTTGCTTTTGGTCGTAAATACCCAGTTGAGCTGTGTATTCTCCCGAAGAGCAGACAATACCTGATCGCCAAGATTCAGCTGGAGCGGGATCAGGTTTCCGGTATAGCCTTCATCTACGCTTGCTACGGCAACCTTCAGATTCCCCGTATTCCCATAGGGATCCCAGCTTGCCGCAATGTTGAACCATGCATAAAGGCAGGGAACCACTGTGACGCCGAGAACGACGATCAGCGCAATGACATTTGTTCTTATTTTCCGGATATCTCTTGTGAAGATGGTCCATATATTTCTCATTCGTCTTTTCCCTCCTTTACTTTTTTAAGAAATTCTTCTTCAGACAGATGGATATAGGAAAGCTGTCTGGAGGTCTTGTCGTGAATATATTCTACACAGATCAGATAGACGGCGAGTACGATCAGGGAAATGATCCACAGTGTCAGGTATACGATCTTGGATTCCAGGCCGAACATCAGAAGAAGAAAGATCAGCGGAATTACAAGAATCAGGATAAAACCGGTACGGATCAGCTTTGGATACCGTTTTTCGAACCGGTTGGCACGTTGGATAAAATCAGCCCGTCCGTCTTCGTCCTGCATCATGGTTTTCATCATCAGTGTAAGCTGTGGGCGGGAGAGCTCACCGGTTGCAGTCTCTCCCAGCATCAGGTCTGTCTCGGCAAGACGTTTGTCGAACAGATGGTTCAGATTCATCAGAAGTGGTCTCAGTACCAGTCCGATGAAGAATGCAAGGAGAAGGAAAAGCAGCAGGGTCAGCAGATCCTTTGCGTAGTTATTTTTGTAAAATCCGGCAATACACTCACGCATAGCGCCAATTCCGTAAGAGAACGGCAGAAGCGGATGCAGTCTCTGGAAAAAGACCGGTGTCATCTCGATCGGATAGGTTCCGGAAGAACCAGGGATCTGCAGGATGACCAGGACAACGGCAAGCGCTTTTCCAATGTGCTTGAAGGTCAGCGCCATTGCATAGATCAGATTGACATACACAAAGGAGCAGAGCATACCAGCGCACACAAATGCAACCGGGTGGACACACTGTACTTTCAGAAGCAGCAGATCTCCTATGCACACAATAAATCCCTGGATCAGTCCGACCACGACAAAGAGCATCCAACGTCCGAAATAAGCAGTTGTCGGAGTAAAACGGGAAATGGTTTCGTCTTTGTCTACTTCCTGTTTCAGGATGGATACCAGGATCAGTCCGCCAACCCAGAGTGCCAGATTAGTGTAGAACGGAGTCATTCCGGAACCGTAATTTTCCACATCATAAAGTACCTTTGAATTGATCGAAACCGGTGAGGACATAAAATCAGAAATGGAATCTGAGTCGATGCCTTCCAGTGAGATCAGATGCTGGTAGGTTTCGGAACTCTGCAGAGCTTTTAGGTCAGCGGCAATATTTTCCAGAGCAGTATCTACGCTTTCAAGAGTTCCTCCGGTCTGACCAAGTGCGTCTGCACTTTCGTTTAAACTGCTCTTTAACTGGGTAAGGATCACCTTTAACTGTGTGATCGTCGGATTTACCCCGGTTAAAGTAGAAGAAAGGCTTCCGCTCAATGTGGCAAGCCCGTCAAGTGACTGGTTCAACTGTGGCAGAAGCGACTGGTTCAGACTGCTTCTGTAATTCTGCAGAGACTGTCGGTTCTGGGCAGTGAGTGTCTCAAGAGAACTTCTGGTATTGCTTGCTGTAGTCAGTGCATTTCCTATGCTGGAATTGCTGTTCCCAAGAGAATCAATGAGTTCCTGAAGAGAATCATTCTGTGCCTGGAGTTCTGCAATTTTTTCGCTGACGATACCGGACAGGGAAGAATCACTTCCAATCTGCTGCTGAAGGGCGGCAAGCTTTTCCAGAATTTCTGCATTTTTCTTATTTAAAGAGCTGGCAGAAGAAATACTGTCTCCGATCGCAGTGTTGACCTGTGTGGCTTTTGTCTCAAAAGTTCCGAGCTTTAAGGCTGCGGAAGTATAGACATTATTTAAAAGTGTTTCGCCATCTGACAGGCTGGTAGAAAATTCTGTGGAAAAGGTTCCGATTGCTGTCCGGCTGGTGGCAAGCAGATCTGATGAATCTGCAAGGGCAGCAGAACCGGAAGAGGCAACAGCATTTACAGAGTCCAGTGTTTTCAGAGTGTCATCGATCAAAGAACCGGAATCTTTTACCGTAGCCTGGAAATCCTTCAGGGCGTTCTGATAGTCAGCAAGATTCTTACGGGTATCGGTAAGCGCCTGCATCAGCGTAGAATTTGTTCCGTCAAGCTTGCCGGTCAGTGTACCGGCCGATTTCTGCACGATCTTCGCAATGGAGTCAGCGGCAACGGACGAAAAGGTGTCATTGATCTGCTGCTGGATCGTGCTTGCGCCGGTGGCGGTGATCTTCGGAGCAATCGCGTTTTTCTTTTCATTAATATAATAGTCGAGCTGCGGCTGTTTTAAATCCCCGGAAAGGATGCTGAGGAGAGACTCGCTGAAATCCTCCGGGATTACAATGGCAGCGTAGTATTTGCCGGAACGGACACCGCTTTTGGCTTTCTTTTCATCAACAAAGGTCCAGCCAAGCTGGTGATTTTTTTTCAGATTCTGTACGATGGTGTCTCCGGCATTCAGATCCATGGAGTCTGTATGACCACCGGTGTCACAGTTGGCAATCGCCACTTTTACATTTTTTGTATTGCCGTAGGGATCCATGTTGGCGGCAATGTTGAACCATGCATAGAGAGAAGGGAGAATGCAGACTCCCACCATGACGAGAGCAGCAGCAGGGCTACGTAAGAGTCTCTTTAAATCTCTCTGAAATATTTGAAGCACTTTCTTCATGTGAACCTCCTGTGTAATGTCGTTAATAGTGCCAGTATTGAGCATAGTATAGCAAAAAGTGTGGAAAAAATCCATGAGAAAAAATGACGTTCGGTCAGAAACACAATCTGGATAAAGTTAAGCGTAAGATGATATTTGAAAAAACAGTGTTTTATGATATTCTATATTTATCTATAATACAAATAAAAAAGGGTGGAATAGAAAGTGTCAATAAAAGTAAAAGAGGTATTAGAGCTGGCACAGTCGAAAGGATGTACATTAGCAGCCGGAGAAGGTGGAATGGATAGGATTGTTCGCTTTGTGGATTGTATGGAAATACCAGATATGAAAGCATGGATGCGCCCAAATGTTTTGTATATTACAACTGGATATGCATATAGTGACACAAAAGAAGAAATAATGAATCTGATAAGAAATTTGTATGAAGCAAAGGCAGCTGCGCTCGCGACAAAATATAGATATATTGGTTGTTTTTTGGATGATGCGATCAAACTGGCTAATGAATTACAGTTCCCAATCATTTTGTGGCCGGAAGATTTGCCTTTCATAGAAATGAATTATCTTGTGATGGAGGCATTGATAAAATCACAGAACAATTTGATGGATACCATTTATTCTCGAATTGAAAAATATAACCGTCGGGAAATGGATAAAAGATTGTTTATTGATCTTTTGACAGGAAATATCACATGTAATGAAGAAGGAAACTATCGGATCGAAGAACAAAAATGGCCATCACCTCCGTACCAGATCGTTTATATTGAAATTGATGGAATTAAACAAAAATTACATGAACTACAGGAAGAGATTGTTCATGAAAAAATTGAGAAAATCGAAAATATGATAAAAGAATCTTTTGGCGAGGAAAAAGTAATTGTTTTGTCGAATAATGATAATTTTCAATGCATATTAAAACGGACAAAAGAGAAAACTATAACGAAAGAGTATTTCGAGAAGATTCAGAAAAATATTTCGGAAAAGACAGGATATACTGCAGCGATAGGTGTTTCGAGAGTAGAAAATTCCTACCAACGTTTCGGAAAGGCTTATCAGGATGCAAGGGATGCAGTAGAAATTGCAGTGTGCCAGGAATTCAATTCAAAAGTACTTTGTATAGAAGATGCAGGCTTTTGGAGAATCATGAAAGAAATCAGTAAGCATGAGATGTGTCAGGAGTTTATGGAGGACAAGTTGAATGCATTTATTGAATATGATCAAGAAAATGAAAGTGAACTTTTAGAAACGCTGGAAGTTCTCGTGAATAATTTAGGGGCAAGAAATGTAACAGCAAATGCACTTCATTTGCATCGAAATACTTTGATATACAGAATTAAAAAAATTGAAAACCAGACAGGATATGATTTGTCAGATCCGAATAGTATTCTTGAGATAGCGCTTGCGCTTCGAATAAAGAAATTTTTGAAATAAAAGATGCCTTTTCAGGGCATCTTTTATTTCAAAATAGTATATATCTATTACGAGAAAGGATTCAGTTTTTGAAAATGATTCATTGAACCGTATAAACTTTGTAATTTTTCGAATTCTTCTTCGTCGTATAATTTAAGAGAACGACGGCCAAAGGATTTGGCAACTTCTAACATAAAGCGTGCAGCTTCATCAAGATCCGTCATATGACTGGCTCCGGTTGCACAACCGGGAACAGTTGTTTCTGTTGTGATGGCAATCCCGACTACAGGTGCATTAGTAGCAGTTGCCGGTTGCAGAATACTGTTTAGATGATGAAGATCATTGCCATAAGGAGTGATATCCTGCTGTGTTAATGGAAATACTTTTGGAAGTTTTCCCGTAGTAATCTGCATTAAATCAAGAAGATCTTCGGAAGTACGAAGGATGTAGCCTTCTTTTACTGTAGGTGAGATTGCAAATCCATTGTGATTGATCACGCGATTTCCTTTAGTAGTATCTACAGAGAGAACTGCGTCAAGTTCCGGTGTGAGCTCTTCGGCATTTACCTGTGCCATTTCTACAGGTGATCCCATAAATGGAACCGGAACATGTGGCGCGGTCGGTGCATCCGGACAAATATGTGTAGAAATGAATACGTCACCTTCCAAAAAATCCCCTTTATTCTGCATATCTAATAATTTGGCAGCAAGAGCAATTGCAACGAGGGCACCATCACCGTCAGATACATACCCGATTCGCTCAGGACGAGCACCAAGTCCGCCTAATCTCCCAAGAAGTCCAATTGTCGGAGCATCGCCTCCGGAAGTCTTTCCGTGAAGACCCGGGATGCGAATTTTTAACATATCTGTAGAACCTTTTGGTCCAACTAAAGGATAAACCTGAATATCCGCATCTTGTTTTATGGATTTTAAATAAGATGCGACAGAGTTGCCGTTTACGTTCTTACTGTCTATAATGTCGAAAGCTTCTATTAATTGTTTGAATAACATCTTAAATCCTCTCTTTCTAACTAAAATAGTTTTTTAATTGACAAGCAAAGTTTAGCATTACTAAATAGGAAAGTCGATATTGTGCGTGCCTAAAAAGAAAGAAAATAGTTGGGCGAAATGCACATGCTATATTTTTGGAAGAATAATAAATGTGCAAAGTGCATAAAAAACAGGGACATTATGGTGCATGGAGAGCGTCGACACTTTAAGAAGTCAATGTTATACTGTAGTCAAATAAGAATTCGGAAGAAACGGAGGAATAAAATGTGAAAGAAAGAACAGGGACTGTAAATTGCATGATCGCAACTATTATTATTTGCATTATTGCGGAGCTGATTGGTCCACTTCAATTTAAGGTGATGGGGATTGACGTGAAGATATTGACGATGATTTGGGTTATCATCATGGGAATTCTTTTATCTCCAACATTATTAGGAAAAGTGATTCCCCCACTGAAGAAATTTATTAGTAACGCAGAAATTAAACGGGCACCGTTTTTGTTGTCTCTTACATTATATCCGCTTGGAATTATGTTTGGTATCAATGCAGGTCCAAAGGTTGGAATTGTTTTACAGGCAGGTCCTGCTTTACTGTTTCAGGAAGCGGGAAATATGATGACGATGCTGATTGCATTACCACTTGGCTTACTCCTTGGATTAGGAAGAAGTGCTGTGGGTGGAACGTTTTCTCTTTGCAGAGATACGGCACTTGGTATTATCGGAGATAAATATGGTCTGGAATCCAGAGAAGGAATGGGAACACTTGGAACTTATATTAGCGGAAGTGTATTTGGTACTCTCTTCTATTCTTTCCTGGCACCGATCGGGTTAGCAATCGGATTTCATCCTTATGCACTTGCGATGGCATCAGGTATGGGAAGTGCATCTATGATGAATGCGGCTACTGCAGCGTTGACAAATGCAGCGGCACCTATGTATGCAGAACAAATTCTTGCATATTCTGCAACCAGTGGACTTTTAACTGCAGTAACAGGTGTGTATGTGGAAATGTTTTTGGCATTGCCATTAGCGAACTGGTATTATAATCGTGTTAATCCAGGTATTGAAAAATTAAGGGCTAAATTATTTAAAAAAGCATCTGAGGAGGCATAAGATGGAAAATACAAAACAAACTCCACAAGAAAAATCGACATTAAGTGATATTTTAGAACAAATTAAAATAGTATTGGTGATTTATGGAATTGTCATAATTATACATATGGTTTCTATTGGAAGCAAACTTCCGGATTTGGCAAAGTCGACAGTGGTAAGCTTTGTAATGGTAGTGATTGCGATTACCTTGAAAAATGTTGTGAAAAAACCTAATCTTCCAGGATTTGCGTGGGCTACACTGGTATCCTTTGTTTTGACATTGCCGATATCTCCGATTTCAGATTTTATCGTAAATGCAATGAGTGCATATAGTTTTGGACTTGTAGGACTTCCGCTACTTGCTTTTGCTGGAATTGCTGTAGGAGACCAGCTTGAGGTTTTCAAAAAACTCAGCTGGAAAATCGTAATTGTATCCTTTGTGGTTATGGCATCTACTTATTTTGGATCAGCAGCAATTTCAAATATTATCTTATCTTTAAAAGGAATGATCTAAAACCATACAGATAAAATGAGGTGAAGAATATGGATAATTTAGAATTAATGAAACAGGAAATCAGTAATCTTGCAAAAGAGAAAAAGGAAGAATTTGAAAAAGTAAGTGATTATATTTTTGCAAACCCTGAACTGGCATTTAAAGAATATAAATCACAGGAAGCACTTTGCAAACTGTTGGAAAGCCATGGCTTTGTTGTTAAACGAGGAATTGCAGAAATGCCGACGTCTTTTGAAGCAGTTTTTGATTCTGGAAAACCAGGGAAAACAGTAGCACTTATGGGAGAATATGATTGTCTTCCAGAAATCGGACATGGTTGTGGACATAATCTGATCGGAACATCAGCAGCCGGTGCAGGAATTGTATTAAAGGAAGTTATGGAAAAGCATGAGATAGGTGGCGTGTTAAAAGTATTAGGTACTCCGGCCGAAGAAAAGGGCAGTGGCAAAGCGATTATGGTTCGCCATGGAGTATTTGAAGGAATTGATGCTGCACTTCTGATGCATCCGTGTGATGAATCTATGCCAGATGATATTTCTTTTGCAGCAATTACATTGGAATTCACCTTCAAAGGAAAACCGGCCCATGCGGCAGCTTGCCCATGGAAGGGAGCAAATGCACTGAGTGGAGTTCAGTTAATGTTCCATGCGGTTGATATGATGCGTTTACATTTTAAAGATTACAGCAGAGTACACGGAATTATTACAGAAGGCGGAGTAGCTCATAATACTATAACAGATGAAGCGAAAGCAGTATTTAATATTCGTTCACTGGAATATGATTATATGATGGAAATGGTTGATGCTATTCGTGATTGTGCGAAAGGAGCGGCAATTGCAACCAGGACAGAAGTTGAAGAAAGACAAGTGGATGAAGTTGTCAAAGATGTGCGTAATGATAAGAAACTGGTTCAGTATGTTCGTAAGAACATGGACTTTATTGGTGAAGAGTATATAGAGCGTGACCTGACTCAGGGAATCGGTTCGACTGATGTTGGAAATGTAACCCATGAAATACCGGCAATTCAGTTTTATGTGAAATTGAAAGAGCATGTAGGGACACATACAAAAGAGTTTGCAGTAGCAGCAGGCGGAGAAGAAGGAAAAAGAAATCTGCATGCTTCTGTTCAGCTCTTGGCAATGAGTGCATTGGATGTATTAAGTGAGTAAATAGAAAGTGTATCATTTTTTAGAGAGTTCTAAAAAGTGATACACTTTTTTTGAAATATTGTCTTGACTGAATATTTCGCATTTGTTTAAAAATTCTTTAGAAATGTCTTTTCCATATCTTAACAATCTCCTGTTAAACTATGCTCATAAAAAGATAACGGGAGGAATTAATAAATGAGAGTATTGATTACAACAGATTGGTACGAACCGGTTATAAACGGTGTTGTTACTTCAGTTATGAATCTTTCCAGACAGCTAAGAGAAAGAGGACATGAAGTAAAAATTCTTACATTATCAAGAACATTTCATTCTTATATAGAAGGCGATGTGGTTTATGCAGGATCAATTGGACTTGGATGCATTTATCCGCAGGCAAGATTAAAAATTCCAAAGGCAGCAGGTGACTATATGGAAATGTTGCTTGAGTGGAAACCGGATATTGTGCATTCACAGTGTGAATTTTCCACATTTTTCTTAGCGAAAAGGATCGCATCTGAACTTCACGTTCCGATTGTACATACGTACCATACAGTTTACGAGGACTATACCCATTATTTTTCACCGCAGAAAGTATGGGGAAGAAATATTGTGCAGTTGATGACAAAGAAACTTGCAAATGCGGTAGAAACCCTAATTGCACCCAGTGATAAGATCCGTAAGATATTGGAAGGATACCAGGTGTCTTGTCCGGTGGAAGTTATTCCATCTGGAATCCATCTGGAAAAATATCAGCTATGTAAAAAAGAAGACTGGCGTAAAAAAATCCGTATGCAGCTTGGTATATCACAGGATGCACTGGTGTTGGTATATGTAGGCAGGATGGCAAAGGAAAAAAACATTGAAGAGCTTCTGGAATATCAGCAAGATGCAGGAAAATCCGGGGTGATTTTAGTCCTTGTAGGGGATGGACCATATCTTCCGGAGCTGAAAAAAAAGGTTGAAGAGCTAAAGCTTGCTAAAAATGTGATTTTTACGGGAATGATCACACCGGAAGAAGTGGGACGCTATTATCAGGCAGGAGATCTCTTTGTCAGTGCTTCTACCAGCGAGACACAGGGAATGACTTATGCAGAAGCGCTTGCAGGTGGTATTCCGCTCCTTTGCAGAAGAGACGGATGTCTGGAACAAGTTGTGACAGATGGGGAAAATGGATGGCAGTATGATAAAAAAGAAGACTATCTTATGAGAATCCAAGAATGGAAGGGGATGGGTGAAAATGCAAGAGGCAGGATGCAAAACAAGGCTGCTATTTCAGCAGAAAAATTTTCTTCCGGAAATTTTGCCGAAAGAGTGGAAAAAATCTATGAACAGCAAATACGAAAATACCGATATGAAAATGCAGCCTAAGAAACAGAGAAATCTGACTGGATTTTTCAATCTGCTTTCGATAGCCGGACTAGCCGGATGTGCGCTTCTTGCAATCTTGGCATATAAGAACGGCATTTTAAATTCGGTAGATTCTTTGCAGACATTTATCTGGAAATTCGGTTATACTGGAATGCTCGTTTTTATTCTGATCCAGGTTGTGCAGGTTATTATTCCAATCCTACCGGGTGGAGTCAGTTGCCTGGGTGGTGTGATCTTTTTTGGACCGTGGCTAGGATTTCTTTATAATTATATTGGTATCTGTATAGGATCAATTGCGGTGTTTGGAATTTCAAAGACAATAGGAAGGCCGGTTTTATACAAAATGTTTTCTGAAAAAATGATAGAAAAATATGATGGATGGACCCAGAAGGACGGTAAGTTTTTGAAATTATTTGCGTTGGCAATCTTTTTCCCGGTGGCACCGGATGATTTCTTGTGCTATCTTGCGGGAACTACAAAAATGACGTGGAAACAGTTTACAGCAGTTATTGTACTTGGAAAACCATTTTCTATTGCACTTTACAGTCTGGGGCTTACGACAGCATTTAAGATGTTATTTTCATTATAAAAGGAATAGGGTAAAGATTATGAAAACATATATATACAGAGGTGGGTTTCCGATTGTAGAAAAAAGTGGTGTCGGAAAAGCAATCGAGCATCAGGAGAAAATGCTGAATGCAGTAGAGGCACCGCGTGCAGCCAGGTGGAAAGAAGCAACCGTGGTTCATATGAATACAGTTTTTCCAGATTCGGTGATTGCGGCCTTTATAGCAAAAATGCAGAAGAAAAAAGTGATTTATTATGGGCATTCTACAATGGAAGATTTTAAAAATTCCTTTATTGGTTCTAATCTTGCAGCGCCGATTTTTAAAAAATGGATCTGCTTTTGTTATAATTTGGGGGATGTTGTTGTGACGCCAACCGAGTATTCCAGAAAATTGTTGGAAGGGTATGGATTGAAACGAAAAATTTATTCGATTACTAATGGTGTGGATACAGAATTTTTCAAACCTGATCCAGAGGGGAGAATACGCTTCCGTGCAAAATATCAGCTAACGGAAGAGCAGAAGGTTGTGATATCTGTGGGACATTTGATTGGAAGAAAAGGAATTCTGGATTTTCTTGAACTGGCCAGAATGATGCCGAAAGTACAGTTTATCTGGTTTGGAGGCGGTAATGAAAGCCTGGTGACAGCAGAAATCAAAGAGGCGATATCAAAGAAACCGGATAATGTATTGTTTGCAGGATTCGTAAAGTCTGATGAACTGCGTGATGCATATTGTGGGGCAGACGTATTTTCGTTTATGAGTTATGAGGAAACGGAAGGAATCGTTGTTTTAGAAGCTCTTGCCTGTGAAATTCCGACAATAGTAAGAAACATTCCTGTGTATGAAGGATGGCTTGAAGATGAAAAACAGGTATATAAAGCAGAGACAATAAAAGAGTTTCAGGAAAAGATAACTGCGATTTTCAGTCGGGATGTTCGTTTGATGAAAAAGGAAGAACGGAAAATTGCTTGTAATAAAAGTCTTGGAAAAGTTGGAGAACGATTGCTGAGGCTATATTCTGAAATGGAATAAGGGACGTTCAGCCGCGCCATTCGCAAAAGCGTGCCTGCGGCACTTGTCGCTGCTGCGCAGCTATTTTGCTCATAGAGTGGCGCTCATCTCATCCGTATAATCAGCCGTCTTTTCATGCGAGCATGAAATCCGTCTGACTATACGGATGGCTGAACTGATGTCAGAATATTCTGAATTGCGCAAAATATAAAAACAACATTGACAATTCAGGAAAGCCGTGGTAAGATACCATATGTTCGCTGGTCGAGACAGAGACTAAGGAGTGGCATGCAGAGGCAGAGCGGATGAAAAATAAAAAGTTTTGCATAAAAATTCGAGCATGAGTATGGGAATATTCAGACGAAAACTTTGAAAAAAGTGAATTGCAAAAAGAAATCAAAAAGCTGTTGACAAGCTTAGACGGATATGGTATTCTATTAAAGCTGTCACGTGAGGAACTACTTCACAACAGCAAAAAAGAAATAAAAAAGTTGTTGACAAACATGAAACACTTTGATATAATATAAAAGCTGTCGCATGAAACGGCAACAACAAAAAGAACATTGATAACTGAACAATAGACAACAAACCCTGAAAATTCTTTAAAGAGATTTTTCAAGAACGGACATCGAAAGATGTCGAACCAGAACAGTAAACAGGAACAGAATTGCCAAGCGATTCTGACCCGGATACAAACATTTTTAACGAGAGTTTGATCCTGGCTCAGGATGAACGCTGGCGGCGTGCTTAACACATGCAAGTCGAACGAAGCACTTATCTTTGATTCTTCGGATGAAGAGGTTTGTGACTGAGTGGCGGACGGGTGAGTAACGCGTGGGTAACCTGCCTCATACAGGGGGATAACAGTTAGAAATGACTGCTAATACCGCATAAGACCACGGAGCCGCATGGCTCGGTGGGAAAAACTCCGGTGGTATGAGATGGACCCGCGTCTGATTAGGTAGTTGGTGGGGTAACGGCCTACCAAGCCAACGATCAGTAGCCGACCTGAGAGGGTGACCGGCCACATTGGGACTGAGACACGGCCCAAACTCCTACGGGAGGCAGCAGTGGGGAATATTGCACAATGGGGGAAACCCTGATGCAGCGACGCCGCGTGAGCGAAGAAGTATTTCGGTATGTAAAGCTCTATCAGCAGGGAAGAAAATGACGGTACCTGACTAAGAAGCACCGGCTAAATACGTGCCAGCAGCCGCGGTAATACGTATGGTGCAAGCGTTATCCGGATTTACTGGGTGTAAAGGGAGCGTAGACGGCTGTGTAAGTCTGAAGTGAAAGCCCGGGGCTCAACCCCGGGACTGCTTTGGAAACTATGCAGCTAGAGTGTCGGAGAGGTAAGTGGAATTCCCAGTGTAGCGGTGAAATGCGTAGATATTGGGAGGAACACCAGTGGCGAAGGCGGCTTACTGGACGATGACTGACGTTGAGGCTCGAAAGCGTGGGGAGCAAACAGGATTAGATACCCTGGTAGTCCACGCCGTAAACGATGACTACTAGGTGTCGGGGAGCAAAGCTCTTCGGTGCCGCAGCAAACGCAATAAGTAGTCCACCTGGGGAGTACGTTCGCAAGAATGAAACTCAAAGGAATTGACGGGGACCCGCACAAGCGGTGGAGCATGTGGTTTAATTCGAAGCAACGCGAAGAACCTTACCTGCTCTTGACATCCCGGTGACCGGCGTGTAATGACGCCTTTTCTTCGGAACACCGGTGACAGGTGGTGCATGGTTGTCGTCAGCTCGTGTCGTGAGATGTTGGGTTAAGTCCCGCAACGAGCGCAACCCTTATCTTCAGTAGCCAGCAATTCGGATGGGCACTCTGGAGAGACTGCCAGGGATAACCTGGAGGAAGGTGGGGATGACGTCAAATCATCATGCCCCTTATGAGCAGGGCTACACACGTGCTACAATGGCGTAAACAAAGGGAAGCGAGCCTGCGAGGGTAAGCAAATCTCAAAAATAACGTCTCAGTTCGGATTGTAGTCTGCAACTCGACTACATGAAGCTGGAATCGCTAGTAATCGCGAATCAGCATGTCGCGGTGAATACGTTCCCGGGTCTTGTACACACCGCCCGTCACACCATGGGAGTTGGTAACGCCCGAAGTCAGTGACCCAACCGTAAGGAGGGAGCTGCCGAAGGTGGGACCGATAACTGGGGTGAAGTCGTAACAAGGTAGCCGTATCGGAAGGTGCGGCTGGATCACCTCCTTTCTAAGGAAGAAGAAGTAAGGAAGAATGTTGTCTATTGTTGAGTTATCAGTAAAAGAAGTTCTTTTCGCAGAGCTCAAAGAACAGCTTTCGTTCTAAGCTCAGAAAGACTTCGCTAAGAACTCAATACTTCTGGTGGCGATGCGGTCAGGGGACACACCCGTTCCCATCTCGAACACGATGGTTAAGACCTGATCGGCCGATGGTACTGCACTGGAGACGGTGTGGGAGAGCAGGTGGCCGCCAGATTATAAAAAGTTTAATATGAAAAAAGAAATGAATTGATCTTTACCAGTGATCAGAGATTAAAAAGGATTTTGGTTTCTGATGACTGATAAACATCAGTCAGACATGTACATTGAAAACTGCATACAAAAATAAATCAATTCTCAAATAGAGAAAGACATCCGAGGTGATCATCACCGCAAGGTAATGATTAACTTACATCTTCGAGAAAACGAAGTAAAAAAACGACCTGAAATACCAACGCATGCAACGCTATGCATGTGTAACCGGATCCCATTCCCGTGGGAGAAGGGAGTTGGTTATGCTAGAAAGAGCGCAGGGTGGATGCCTTGGCACTAAGAGCCGATGAAAGACGTGATAAGCTGCGAAAAGCTTCGGGGAGGAGCAAATATCCGATGATCCGGAGATATCTGAATGGGGAAACCCGGCTGGACAGACTCCAGTCATCCATACGCCAATCCATAACGTATGGAAGGGAACCCGGTGAACTGAAACATCTAAGTAGCCGGAGGAAGAGAAAACAACAAGTGATTCTGTGAGTAGCGGCGAGCGAAAACGGAAGAGCCCAAACCGGAATGCGTGCATTCCGGGGTTCGGACCGCGTAATTGATCTGATAAGTTTAGCAGAATGGTTTTGGGAAAGCCAGCCAGAGAGGGTGAAAGCCCCGTAAGCGAAAGACGAGTCAGCAAGGCGGGATCCAGAGTACCACGAGACACGAGAAACCTTGTGGGAATGAGCGGGGACCACCCCGTAAGGCTAAATACTCCTTAGTGACCGATAGCGCATAGTACTGTGAAGGAAAGGTGAAAAGGACCCCGGGAGGGGAGTGAAAGAGAACCTGAAACCCTGTGTTTACAAGCTGTGGAACATCTATATATGATGAACCGCGTACTTTTTGTAGAACGGTCCGGCGAGTTACGCCATCTGGCGAGGTTAAGTTCTTAAGGAATGGAGCCGAAGTGAAAACAAGTCTTAATAGGGCGTTAAGTCAGATGGAGTAGACCCGAAACCGGGTGATCTATCCATGTCCAGGATGAAGTTGCCGTAAAAGGCAATGGAGGTCCGAACCCACATCCGTTGAAAAGGGTGGGGATGAGGTGTGGATAGGGGAGAAATTCCAATCGAACCCGGAGATAGCTGGTTCTCCTCGAAATAGCTTTAGGGCTAGCCTCATGAGAGTCTTTTGGAGGTAGAGCACTGAATTCCCGCGGGGGCGTCAAAGCTTACCAAAGGATATCAAACTCCGAATGCCAGTAAGATGATTCATGGGAGTCAGACTGCACGAGATAAGTTGGGCAGTCAAAAGGGAAAGAGCCCAGACCTGCAGCTAAGGTCCCAAAATGTGTGTTAAGTGGAAAAGGATGTGGGATTTCAAAGACAACCAGGATGTTGGCTTAGAAGCAGCCATACATTAAAAGAGTGCGTAATAGCTCACTGGTCGAGAGGTCCTGCGCCGAAAATGTCCGGGGCTGAAACACACTACCGAAGCTCAGGAATTAACGTAGTTAATTGGTAGAGGAGCATTCTTAAAGGGAAGAAGCAGTACCGGAAGGAGCTGTGGACTTTTAAGAAGAGAGAATGCCGGAATGAGTAGCGAGAGGAAGGTGAGAATCCTTCCGGCCGAATACCCAAGGTTTCCAGAGTAAAGCTGATCTGCTCTGGGTAAGTCGGGGCCTAAGGTGAGGTCGAAAGACGTAGCCGATGGACAACAGGTTGAAATTCCTGTACTGCAGTATAACAGAACTGTGGGGACGCAGAGGGAGAGCACTAGCGGGAATGGAATCCCGCGGCAAGCGAGGTAGGAGTAGAGTTGGCAAATCCGCTCTATAATCCGAAGACGTGATGCATACCGAACTGAAGTAGGGAAATGTGTGAGCCAGCTGCCAAGAAAAGCCGCTATTGTTTGTACTGTACCCGTACCGTAAACCGACACAGGTAGGTGAGGAGAGAATCCTAAGGCCGACGGGAGAAGCATTGTTAAGGAACTCGGCAAAATGACTCCGTAACTTCGGGAGAAGGAGTGCCAGTGAGAGCTGGCCGCAGAGAATTGGCCCAAGCAACTGTTTAGCAAAAACACAGGTCTATGCAAAACCGTAAGGTGAAGTATATGGGCTGACGCCTGCCCGGTGCTGGAAGGTTAAGGGGAGAGGTTAGCGCAAGCGAAGCTTTGAACTTAAGCCCCAGTAAACGGCGGCCGTAACTATAACGGTCCTAAGGTAGCGAAATTCCTTGTCGGGTAAGTTCCGACCCGCACGAAAGGCGTAATGATTTGGGCACTGTCTCAACAATGCACCCGGTGAAATTGAAATACCAGTGAAGATGCTGGTTACCTGCGCCAGGACGGAAAGACCCCATGGAGCTTTACTCCAGCTTGATACTGGGATTCGATATTGTATGTACAGGATAGGTGGGAGGCGAAGAAGCATTGACGCCAGTTGATGCGGAGCCGCTGTTGGGATACCACCCTTGCAGTATTGGATTTCTAACCAGCAGCCGTGACCCGGCTGGGGGACAATGTCAGGTGGGGAGTTTGACTGGGGCGGTCGCCTCCGAAAGGGTATCGGAGGCGCTCAAAGGTTCCCTCAGAATGGTTGGAAACCATTCGAAGAGTGCAAAGGCAGAAGGGAGCTTGACTGCGACACCGACGGGTGGAGCAGGTACGAAAGTAGGACTTAGTGATCCGGTGGTATAAAGTGGGATTGCCATCGCTCAACGGATAAAAGCTACCCTGGGGATAACAGGCTTATCACTCCCAAGAGTTCACATCGACGGAGTGGTTTGGCACCTCGATGTCGGCTCATCGCATCCTGGGGCTGAAGTAGGTCCCAAGGGTTGGGCTGTTCGCCCATTAAAGCGGTACGCGAGCTGGGTTCAGAACGTCGTGAGACAGTTCGGTCCCTATCCGGCGTGGGCGTAGGATATTTGAGAGGAGCTGGCCTTAGTACGAGAGGACCGGGCTGGACTGACCGCTGGTGTATCTGTTGTTCCGCCAGGAGCATGGCAGAGTAGCCAAGTCAGGAAGGGATAAACGCTGAAGGCATCTAAGCGTGAAGCCCCCCTCAAGATGAGATATCCCAACGTAAGTTGTAAGACCCCTTGAAGACGACAAGGTAGATAGGGCAGAGGTGGAAGTGCAGTAATGCATGGAGCTGACTGTTACTAATCGGTCGAGGGCATAACCAAGAAGGTAGGACAGGGTAAGGAAGAATGGATGGAGTAAAGATTTAAATTTGTATGTGGTTTTGAAGGTACATGTAGAAAGTAAGGGAGCTGTAGACCGTAAGGGTTTGCAGTTTTTTTATTGCATAGCAAAATCCGTAGGAACTTCCTGTTAAATAAAAGGCACTACTAACCCAGGCACATTCTTTATTATTACATATTAAATAATAAAAATAGAATGCACAGTCTGAACTGCAGCATTCTTTTTCTATTATTGTTTAAGTCTGTTCTGATTACGCCAGTCTCTTGGCGATATTCCATAAATATTTTTAAATGCTCTGGAAAAATGTAATTGGTTGGGATAACCGACTGCATTTCCTACATCTTTAATGGAAAGCTTTGTCAGTTTTAATAATTCAGCAGCTTTAATCATTCTATAATTCAACAAAAATTCCTGAGGAGATTTTCCAATTCCGTCTTTGAAAATTTTTCCGAAATAACTGCGGTTTAATCCGCATACAGCAGCGATGTTTTCGACAGAAATATCGTTTTGGAAATTCTGCTCTATATAAGATAGGGCTTCATGGATATAAAAATCCTGAAGACGGCTGATTTTCGATGTCTGCATGATGGAAGTAGAACGAATAAGAGCATCAATTGCAAGATAGAGATGCCCGATCAGGTGAAATGGTGTAGCGTCTCCGTGACTTGCAATATAGAGAAGTTCTTCTTTCAGTATTTCACGCAGATCCTTAGAAGTAGCTTTATAAATCGGATTATCCAAACTAAGTCCGGAAAGTTCAATGGTTTCCTTTGCACGTAGTCCGTCAAATTCAATCCATGTATATTCCCATGGGAGTTTTTCATCAGAGATATAAGTATTGATCTGACCGGGGAAAATCATAAAGCCCTGGCCACTTTTTACGTGATAGGTCTGTGTTACACCGTGAGAATCATTTGCCATTAAAATTCCGGTGCCGGAGATAATGTAGTGAAAAAGAAAATGATTACGGACGGCAGGACCAAAACTATGCGCCGGTTCACATTGTTCGTAACCAAACTGATACAATCCAAGATCGACAAAATTCTCGCTTGGAAATACTGAAAACATAAGTTCTTTCATAATAATTCCTTTCTCATAGGTGCTCTGCCGTGAAAAAATGATGTTTAGCAGATGTTAAGTCAGTTGATATATATATTTATTCTACTGATTTAATAAATAGATTGCAACTAAAATATACCAAAATGCTATGCATTTAGCAAAAAAGAAGAAAATAATAGCATTTTGGAATAAAAATTCAAATAAAATGATATTTATAGTCGCATAATGGTATGTTATTATACAACTATAAAGAAAGCACTTGATATATCGAGCGGTAACTAAAAATGAATATACCTGTGAGGAAGGAGAAAAAATGAGAAGGAAAAGAGCAGCAATTGTTTTGGGAATGTCCTGTATTCTGATGGCATCAGCAGTATTACAGGGATGTCAGCAAAATCCAAAAAGCGGAAAAGTGGAAATTGAACTTGTTCAGTACAAACCGGAGGCGGTAGATATATTTGAACAGCTTGAAAAAGAATTTAATGAAACACATGATGATATCCATTTGAAAATTTCTTCCCCAAATGATGCGACAACAATTTTGAAAACACGTTTTATCAGAGAAGATTATCCGGATATTATCGGAATCGGAGGAGATATCAATTATTCGTATTTTGTTGATTCAGGAATACTGGCTGACCTTTCAGATTATGAAGGACTTGGTGAGGTAAAACCTGCTTATCTGGATATTATTGAAGGATTGGAGTTTGTTCCGACAGAAGGAACATATGGGCTTCCGTATGTGGCAAATGCGGCAGGAGTGCTCTATAACAAAGATATGTTTGCAGAGCATGGATGGGAGATTCCGCAGACCTGGGATGAATTTATTTCTCTTTGCGAGGAGATTCAGAATGAAGGAATCCATCCACTTTATTTTGGATATAAAGATACCTGGACCTGCCTTGCACCTTGGAATGCCCTTGCAGTCGGACTTGCACCATCCGATGTTTGTCAGCAGGTGAATAAGGGAGAAACAACCTTCTCCAAAGAATATCCGCAAGTGGCAGAAAAAATGCTTGAATTGTTAAATTATGGTGAAGATGGACCGTTTGGATACGGATACAACGATGCATGTACTGCATTTGCAAATGGTGAATCAGCGATGTATACAATCGGAAGCTATGCAATTCCGCAGATCAAATCTGTAAATCCGGATATGAATATCGGATCCTTTGTTATGCCGGCTAATGATTCTGAAGAGGACAATGTATTAAATTCAGGAGTAGACCTTCAGTTCTGCGTGATGGATGCATGTAAAAATAAAGAAGCGGCATATGAAGTACTTGATTTCCTGATGGATCATGATAGTATCCAGTCATACTTAGATGCACAGAATGCGGTGCCTTGTAAAGACGAAGATTTTGCATTAGCTCCGGAACTGGAAGATATGAAACCATATATTCAGGATAACCGTATGGCGGATTACCAGGATCACTATTATCCGTCAGAAATGGCAGTCGATGCACAAATCCAGACATTTCTCATAAACCAGGATGTTGACGCATTCCTGAAAAAATTTGACAAAGACTGGATCAGATATAACAGGGATATCATTCGTATGATGGAAGATTATGAAGCAGGCAAGTAGGAGGGATACAGATCATGAATAAATTGAAAAGGATGAATGGCAGAGAGCGGACATTTTTACTGATTACGATACCGATACTTGCGTTGTTTTTCTGCTTTAATACGCTGCCACTTATTAAAGGTGTTATTTATAGTTTTACAAATTTTCGAGGATATGGCGAGTTTGACTGGGTAGGTATTCGGAATTATACAGACTTATTTACTGATGCAAGAGTCGGGAAATCCTACCTGTTTACATTCAAGCTTGCAATTGTTGCAACAATAGTTGTAAATGTGTTAAGTCTTGTTTTAGCTCTTGGATTAAACAGTAAAATTAAATTTAAAAGTGCACTCAGAGGAATGTATTTCGTTCCAAATATTTTAGGAGCACTTGTAGTGGGCTATATTTTCAATTACTTTTTCACTTATATTCTTCCGGCAGTTGTAAAAATGATGGGCGGAAAAGGTGACAGTATCCTGGCAAGCTCAAAATGGGCATGGGTTGCGATCGTAATTGTATGTGCATGGCAGTCTGTTGCAATGAATACGATTATTTATATTTCCGGACTTCAGACGGTACCGGAGGATGTATACGAAGCAGGTTCTCTTGATGGAGCGACCGGATGGAAAAAATTCAAGAATCTGACATTTCCACTGATCCTTCCATTCTTTACCATCAATATGGTACTTTGTATGAAGAATTTTCTGATGGTATTTGATCAGATCATGGCTCTTACCAAAGGAGGTCCGGCGCAGAGTACAGAATCAATTTCATTTTTGATTTATAACAATGGTATGGCCGGAGGACAGTTTGGGTTCCAGAGTGCCAATGCAGTTGTGTTCTTTGTAGTGATCGTTGTGATCTCTGTATTACAGATGAACTTTTTGGGAAATAAGGAGGAACAGTTATAATGAAAGTAAAGGTGAAAGAAAGAGTAAACTGGCCAATCACAATTTTATTGATTCTGGGTCTTGTAACCGTTATTTTTCCTCTTTATCTTACAGTTGTGATTGCATTTAAGAAACCGTCGGAAATGACAAACAGTATTTCCGGAATCTTATCACTGCCAAAAAGCTGGAGCTTTTCTAACTTTGCAGAAGCAATGCGTGTAACAGATTTCTGGCATTCACTGGGCAACAGTGTGCTGATAACGATTGTAACGGTAGTTCTTTCCATTCTGATTCATTCTATGATCGGTTATGTGATCGGAAGAAGTAAAAGTACCAGTAAATTTTACAAAGTAGCCTATCTTTATATTGTAAGCGGTATGTTTGTTCCATTTGCAATTTTGATGATGCCACTTGTGAAGCAGACAGCACAGATGAGAATTGACAATATTTTCGGTGTTATTTTGTGTTATCTTGTATTTTATATGCCGATGAATGTGCTCTTATACTCCGGTTATCTGAAAAATATTCCGATGGCACTGGAAGAGGCTGCACATGTAGACGGGGCAACAACCTGGAAAACTTACTGGAGCGTTATTTTCCCAATCATGAAACCGATGCATGCAACAGTAGCGGTACTTACAGCACTTGGTACATGGAATGATGTTATGACACCACTTGTAATTCTGGCAGGTAGTGATGTGAACACACTGCCACTTGCACAGATGACATTCCAGACACAATTTGGAACCAATTATAATCTTGCATTTGCATCCTATTTACTGGCACTGCTTCCGATTTTGATTTTCTATCTGATCTGTCAGAAACAGATTCTGAACGGTGTTGTAAATGGCGCAGTAAAATAAATTTGACAGAAGCTTAAGGAGAAGAATATGGGAATCATATACAACGAGAAAGCAAAAACATTTACATTACATACCCAAAATACAACGTATCAGATGCAAATTGATGCATATGGATTTTTACTGCATTTATATTATGGAAGAAAGACAGATGGAGTTATGGACTATCTTCTGACCTATGCAGACCGTGGCTTCTCAGGAAATCCGCAGGATACAGGAAATGACAGAACATATTCCCTTGATGTGCTGCCGCAGGAATTTCCATGCCGCCTGACAGGAGATTTCAGGAGTCCGGTGCTTGATCTTGTAAATGCAGATGGTTCTTTTGGATGCGATCTTAGATATCAGGGATATGAGATTTGTGATGGAAAATACAATTTGAAGGGACTTCCGGCAGTTTATGCTGCTGAAGAGGAAGCCCAGACTCTGATCATTTATATGAAAGATCAGGTGACAGGATTACAGGTAGAATTACTTTATGGAGTTCTTCCGGAGTATGATGTGATCACAAGAAGTGCAAAAGTGATCAATACAGAAGAAGATAAAATCAGACTGACAAAAGCACAGGCAGCCTGTATTGATTTCCTTCACGGTGAGTTTGATGTGATTTCATTTTACGGCCGCCATGCGATGGAAAGAAATATGCAAAGAACATCGGTAGGACATGGAGCTTTTGTAATTGGAAGCCGCAGAGGAACATCCAGCCATCAGTACAATCCGATGCTGATACTGGCAGAAAAAGAAACGACAGAAGATGCCGGTATCTGTTATGGAATGTCTTTTGTATACAGCGGAGGATTTAAAGCAGAAGTAGAAAAGGATCAGTTCGGGCAGACAAGAATGCAGATGGGACTGCAGGAAGAACAGTTTTCTTATCCACTGAAAAAAGGAGAGGAATTTGTGATCCCTGAAGTTATTTTAACTTGCAGCAATCAGGGACTTGAAAAGCTTTCCCAGAATCTGCAGAGATGTATCCGTAAAAATCTGTGTCGCGGAAAATATAAAGAAAAAGTAAGACCGGTACTGATCAACAGTTGGGAAGCATGCTATTTTGATTTTACGGGAGAAGATATCTATCATCTTGCCGAGCAGGCAAAGGATCTGGGAATCGATATGGTTGTACTGGACGATGGATGGTTTGGAAGTCGAAATGATGACAACAGTGGACTTGGCGACTGGAAGGTTAATGAAAAAAAGCTGCAGGGAAGTCTTGGTGACCTGATCAGCAGGATCAATGCGTTAGGTGTTAAATTCGGGCTCTGGTTTGAGCCGGAGATGGTAAATGAAGACAGTGATCTTTACCGTGAACATCCGGACTGGGCAATTCAGATTCCGGGAAGAAAACCGGTAAAAGGAAGAAACCAGCTGCTCCTTGATTTTTCGAGAAAAGAAGTTGTGGATGCTGTTTATGAGCAGATGTGTCAGGTGCTCGATCAGGGAAATATCGAATATGTAAAATGGGATATGAACCGAAGTATGGCAGAAGTATATTCTATGACAGCAGAAGAACAGGGCAGTGTGCAGTATGACTACATGCTTGGACTTTATGATTTCCTGGAGCGTATTATAAGCCGCTATCCAGACCTTCTGATCGAAGGCTGCAGTGGTGGTGGAGGTCGTTTTGACGCGGGAATGCTGTATTATACACCACAGATCTGGTGCAGTGACAATACCGATGCAGTGGATCGTGTAAGGATCCAATACGGAACATCCTTTGGGTATCCGGTATCTGCAGTTGGATCTCACGTATCTGCAGTTCCGAATCATCAGACAGGAAGAAAGACATCACTCCATACAAGAGGTGTCTGTGCCATGGCAGGAACCTTCGGCTATGAATTGGATCCGGCGAAAATGACAGATGAAGAGCGCAGAGAGATCAGGGAACAGATAGTAGAATACAAAAAATATGCACAGCTTGTACAAAATGGACTTTACTATCGACTGAGTAATCCATTCGCAGAAGAAATCGGTGCATGGGAATTTGCATCAGAAGATGGGAAAGAAGTACTTGTAAATGTAGTTATGCTTGAAATCCATGGAAACATGACAGTAAATTATGTAAAAATGAAAGGTCTGTGTGCCGGACAATTCTATAAAGATTCAAATACTGGAAAAATTTATCCGGCAGAGGCGCTGATGGAAGTTGGAATTCCGATGCCGCTTGAATTTGGTGAGTACAAAGCATATCAGATTTATCTGGAAATGGTCGAGTAAAAATGAGAAAAACAAATGATATTTTTGAAAAGAGACTGGCGAAGCATATGGATGAGCTTCGCTGGCTCTATATGGAATTATATGATAATGAAGCAATGTTTGCAGAACTCTGTGAACAGATGCAGAATTACTATCATGCAAGAAATACGAAACTTCGAAAGAGAGATCTGGAGAAGGAAAAGGATCAGGCGTGGTATCGAAAAAAAAACATGCTGGGAATGATGCTGTATATTGATAATTTCGCCGGAAATTTAAGAGGAGTCAAAGGAAAGCTTAAGTATCTGGAAGAATGTGGTGTAAACTGTGTTCATCTGATGCCGTTTCTCGATTCGCCAAAGGGAAGATCCGATGGAGGCTATGCGGTTGCGGATTTCAGAAAAGTAAAGCCGGAACTTGGAACCATAGAAGACCTTGCAGATCTGGCTGAAGCCTGCCACGAAAAAGACATGAATCTGTGTATGGATTTTGTAATGAACCATACTTCCGAAGATCATGAATGGGCACAGAAGGCAAGAATGGGTGAAGGCGAATATATGAGCCGGTATTTTTTCTGTGACAATGAAAACTATGTCAGAGAATATGAGAAAACAGTGCCACAGGTATTTCCGGAAACTGCACCGGGGAATTTCACCTGGCTTCCTGAAATCGGACACTACGTGTTGACTACCTTTTATCCTTACCAGTGGGATCTGAATTATAAGAATCCGAGGGTGTTTAACGAAATGATGTATAATTTCCTTTTCCTGGTCAATCAGGGGATTGACATTCTGCGGATCGATGCAGTTCCTTATATCTGGAAGGAAATGGGGACAAGCTGCAGAAATCTTCCACAGGTACACACGATAGTCAGGATGATGCGTATGATCGGGGAGATTGTGTGTCCGTCGGTTGTATTATTAGGGGAAGTCGTGATGGAACCGGAAAAAGTAGTTCCTTATTTTGGTACCATAGAAAAGCCGGAATGTCATATGCTTTATAATGTAACCATGATGGCTACTACATGGAATACGGTTGCGACGAGAGATACCAGACTTTTACGGATGCAGCTTGATATTATGAACAACCTTCCGAAAGAGTATACTTTCTTAAATTACCTCAGATGTCATGATGATATTGGATGGGGATTGGATTTCCAGACTCTTTCTGGTTGGGGAATGCAGGAAGTCCCACACAAAAGATATCTGAATGACTTCTTCACGGGAAAGATCGCAGAAAGTGTGAGCCGCGGGGAACTTTATAATGAAGATCCGATAACAGGAGATGCCAGATTCTGTGCAACGACAGCTTCCATGTGTGGAATTGAAAGTGCCGGATTTGAACAAAATGAAGAAAAGAAAAAAAGAGCAGTCAGATTTGATCTGATGCTGCATGCATATATGATGGTGCAATCCGGAATTCCAATGCTTTACAGTGGAGATGAGATTGGTCAGGTAAATGATTATACTTATAAAAATGATCCGGAAAAACGGGTTGATTCCAGGTATATCCACAGAGGAAAATTTGACTGGAAGCTGGCAGGCGGACGAAAGAGAAAAGGAACGGTACAAAAAGAACTGTTTGATGGAATTGGAAAACTTAGATCCATCCGAAGTAAGGAAAAAGTATTTGACGCATCGGCAAATGTCTGGACGCTTGATACCTGGGAAAATGGAATCCTTGGAGTTGTGCGGGAACTGGAGGGCGAGCAGATGACAGCACTTTTTAATTTCGCAGAAGAGGACCGGACAGCCTGGATCGAAGAAGAGGGAGAGTATATGGATTTATATACCGGTAAAAAAGTCAGCCTTCAGGCAATAAAAATGGAAGGCCATTCCTTTGTATTAGCAAAGAAATGCTAAAGTAAGATAGAAAAAGAGCAGGTAAGAAATTTTATCCTTTCTTACCTGCTTTTTTTACTTTATTGGTTTTCCTGCATATCTTTCAGCATCTGGATAAGTTCCAAATCCTTTTCGGTAACACGGAAATTAGTGGTATAATTCCGTCCTTCCGGAGATTTGACGGAGATTTCGATGATGCTGTCTTTGCGGCATGCATCTCCTTTTACTGCATGAATAAAAGGCATAAATTTAGGATGCTGCTGTTGAAAAGTGGAAAATGCGGATTTCAGTTTTGCAAGCATTCCAAGCTGTTGAAAGTTAAGCGCCATAAAATACTCCTTTATAATTCAATATATCCATTGAACCCTCCAAGGGTGTAATATGCTTTTTTATCTTCTGGTTTCAGATAAATGGAGAGAGCTTCCGGATTTTCTACAGCGTGTCCCTTTGCATTGCAGTCAGCGATCACACGTTCTGTGATAGCGGCTACAGTATATTCTGCACTCTGGTACTGAACATAAAATGCAGGATTTTTGGCAGGAACTTCTACTGGTACTTTGACTTCTTTTACAACTTCTTTTATCTCTACAACAGGAGTTGCTGTAGCCGGTGCTGATGATGTAGCTGTAGCAGTTACTGCTGATTCAAGTGTTCTTTTCTGTTTTTTCTTATCGATTCTTTTATTCATTATTATTACCCCTTTTTCAAATTGTACAACATCTATTATATTACTTTTATATGGAGAAGTCAAAATGGTATTTATCACAGATATTTTGCAGAAAATGAAAAAGGGTTGCGCATAATGGTGAAATATGAGTATAATGAGTATCGTGTAATTGGAGTATAACCGGGAGGAAAAGGTAGAATGAATAGAGCAGCATTATTTTTTGATATTGATGGGACCGTACTCAGTGAGATTACAAAAGAGATTCCCGCAAGTACGGTAGATGCACTTAAAAGGGCACACGACGCAGGACATTTTTTATTTATCAATACAGGAAGAACATACTGCAGTGTTCCGGTGGAACTGAAAAAACTTCCATTTGATGGATATTTGTGTGGATGTGGGATTTATTTTACATTTGATGAAGAAATTATTTTTGAAAAGCATCTGGATCCGGAGAGGGGCGATGAGATCGCTGATTATATGACAAAATGTCAGATTGATGGGATTTTTGAGGGAGCAGAAGATGTGTATTTCACTTCAAGAGTTTCAAGATTTGACAGATTGGAAAATACAAAAAAACACATGAATAACCGTGGACTTGGAATCGAGCGTTATATGGAGCAGAGAAGATGTCCATATGATAAAATCTTTATTTATACGGATGAAAAAAGTGATGTAAAAGCATTTTTTGAATTTATCAAAGATGATATGGAAGTAATCGACCGTGGAAGTAATACGTTTGAATGTATCCTCAAGGGCTATACAAAAGGAACTGCGATTGACTGGGTACTGGAGCATTTTGGAATGACGAGAGATCAGTCATATGCATTTGGAGACAGCAGCAATGATCTGGCAATGTTCCGGCATGCCGGGCATGCGATTGCGATGGGCGCGCATGACCAGGTGCTGGAACCTTATACAGAATTTGTTACAAAGACCGTTGAAGAAGATGGAATTGCTTATGCGATGAAGAAATATGGACTGATCGATTAGAGAATCCTTCGATAAAGTGACAGAGAAAAATTCCTAAGATGCAGTAGCTTTTATAAGGTCATCAAGAGAAGCAAAATGATAACCCATTTCTTCCCATTTGGTGAGAAGTTCATCTAAGATTTCAGCGTTTGTAGAGGATGTACTGTGGAGTAAAACGATGGCACCGGGATGGATCCTCCCAAGCAGCTTTTCAAAAGCCTCTTCGTGGGATGGCTGGCTATCCTGATACCAGTCGACGTAGGCGAGACTCCAGAAGAAGGTATGATAGCCAAGATCCTGTGCCATTTTCAGGTTGGCTTCGCTGTATTTGCCTTGTGGTGGACGATAAAATCTGGAAATTTCCTGTCCGGTGATCTGCTGATACAGTTTTTCAACTGTCTGGATTTCTTCAGAAAAGGATTCCATTGTAGAAATCTGTGACATGTCTTTGTGATGCCAGGTGTGGTTGCCGATGGTGTTACCGGCAGCGAGGATCTGTTTGATAAGTTCTGGATTGCTTTCCAGAAGTGTGCCGACGACGAAGAACGTTGCCGGAGCCTGATGTTTCGTAAGAGCTTCCAGAATAGCCGGTGTATTTCCATTTTCATAACCGGCATCGAAAGTAAGGTAGATTACCTTTTCGCCGGTGTCCTGTGCGTAAAAGGCATCAAATTTTTTCAACTCGTCAAATGTGGCATTGCCGACAGGGGGATCCCCATCCGTTTGGAAGCTGAGTCCCCAGTTGCCTTCAGAAGAGGTGGGAACAGCGGCTGGAAAGAAATGATCATGCAGAAATGCAGCGCCGGTTCCCACAAAGAAAGCCGCAAGGAAAAGAAAACAGATCCGTATAATATTTTTTGATTTTAATCTGGAAAACATAAAAGGAACTCCGATCGGATAGAAAACAGGTGATTGATAAAATATATGTGGAAATGGAAGGAAAAGAACCGAAATAGATAAAATAGCGGTCAGAAAATAAAGTGGACAAAAAGTAATAAAAGTGATCAAAAAATAAAAAAAAGGCTTGCATTTTTTCTGAGATGTGATATCATATTATTTGTCTTTAAGACGCGGGTGTAGTTCAATGGTAGAACACCAGCCTTCCAAGCTGGATACGTGGGTTCGATTCCCATCACCCGCTTTTGTTATGCGTAAAAAGAAGAGAGAATGTAAGGAAAATTTTGTTTGACTTTTTGAAAAAGAGGAAATATAATTACAAGAAACGAGTAGCAAGTAAGCGTAAATCCAGTTTACCAGCTACTCGTTTTCATTTTGCAAAAATCAATATCGCCATGAAAAAGTGTGTAGCGTGTCAGCGTAAGTCCAGCTTATATGACAAGGTGCGCACTTTTTTTGTGCCAAAAAGAAAGGAGTTTAAAAAATGGCGGAAAGCAACAAGATGAAGGAGATGCCGGTAAATAAGCTGATGGTCCAGATGGGAATCCCGATGATCCTATCTATGGCATTGCAGGCAGTCTATAACATTGTAGACAGTGCATTTGTAGGAAATATGAGAGTAGGCAGTGAGGCAGCATTAAATGCATTGACTTTGGTATTCCCGGTTCAGATGCTTATGGTCGCAGTAGGAATCGGAACGGGTGTCGGAACCAATGCACTTCTGGCAAGGACACTTGGTCAAGGGAATAGTAAAAAAGCAGCAAAGGTAGCAGGAAACAGTCTGTTTCTTGGAGTGATCATTTATGTGGTCTGCTTACTGTTTGGTATCTTTGGGGTGAAAGCATATATTTCATCACAGACAGTAGATACAGAAGTATTGGAGATGGGAGTCAGCTATCTGAGGATATGCTGCGTAATCTCTTTTGGTATTATTTTCTTTTCTTTATTTGAAAAGTTATTACAGGCAACAGGTCGTTCTCTTTATTCCACAATTGGTCAGGTGGTTGGAGCCGTTGTAAATATTATCCTTGATCCGATCATGATTTATGGTATTGGTCCTTGCCCGGAAATGGGAGTGAAAGGTGCAGCTTATGCAACTGTAATTGGTCAGGTAGCATCCGCAGTATTATTGCTTATCTTTCATATCAAATTCAATAAGGAATTCGAGCATGGGGCAAAATACATGAAGCCGGATGGCGGAATTATCAAAGAAATCTATAAAATCGGACTTCCGGCAATCATTGCACAGGCATTGATGTCCATTATGGTTTATGTGATGAATCTGATCCTGAAGTTCAATCCAGCAGCACAGACAGCCTATGGATTATTTTATAAAGTTCAGCAGTTTGTACTGTTTCTCGCTTTTGGTCTGCGAGATGCGATCACCCCGATCATTGCATTTGCTTATGGAATGAGAAGTAAAAAGAGAATTCAGGATGGAATCAAATATGGTCTGATCTATATAATTGTGTTAATGATTCTGGGAATTACAATCACAGAGATTTTCCCCGGAGTATTTGCAACGCTGTTTAATGCGGGACAGTCAAGAGAATATTTTATTGAAGCAATGAGAATAATCTCAGTCAGCTTTTTGTTTGCAGGCATCAATATTGCTTATCAGGGTATTTATCAGGCACTGAATGGTGGTATAGAGTCCCTTGTTATTTCGCTTTTGAGACAGCTCATTATTATACTGCCGCTGGCCGGAATTTTTTCTATGTTTGTCAGAAATGGACAGATGGGCATTTCATTAATCTGGTGGTCATTTCCGATTACTGAAATAGTTTCATGTTTTGCAGGTTATGTATTTTTAAAGAGAATCAGAAAAAATAAAGTAGATGTTTTGAATTAAGGAGGAATCAGAGATGGCGAAAAGAATTATTACAATCAGTAGAGAATTTGGAAGCGGTGGACGTTTCATCGGAGAAAAAGTAGCGAAGAAACTTGGGATTGCTTATTATGATAAAAATATTATTAATGACATTGCAGAGAAGTCCGGTTTGTCACCGGAGTATGTTCAGAAAAATGCAGAATTATCTCCGAAAAAAGGATTATTTGCATATGCATTTGCCGGACGTGATATTACAGGAAAATCAGTAGAAGACATGGTGTATGAGGCACAGAGAAAGGTTATCTTAGAACTGGCTGATAAGGAATCTTGTGTGATTATCGGAAGAAATGCAGACTATATTCTGAAGGATAGGGACGATGTGCTGAATGTATTTATCTATGGGGATATGCCGGAAAAAACAAAGCGAATTATGGGGTTATATAATGTAGAAGAAAAGGAAGCTGTCAAAATGATGGCAGATACAGATAAAAGGCGTATGACGAATTATAATTTTTATACGGATCAGAAATGGGGAAAAACGAGCAATTATACGCTGTGTCTGAACAGCTCACAGCTTGGATATGACAGATGTGAAGCGATAATTATTGAGTGTGCAAAATAAAAATTTGCTTACATTTTTCAAAAAATAAAGTATAATTAGTATTGTAAAACCAAGTACGATTTACATGAAAATTAGGGATCATTTCATTCAAATTTACTGAGTGAAGGATCCCTTTTTCTATGTGACGTATCTTTAAATTGAAAGAGATGTAGTTATAATGAAAAGAATTAAAGCAGCTTGTATCACTTAGACATTGCTTTTTCAAATCATGATGGAGAAACGACAGAGTATGCAAAAAAAAGCGATTGTACAGGAGTGTGAAAAGTATAAAGCACAGTTAGAAAAGAGTGGAACAAAGTACAAAATTTTGTCAGAAAATATGATATTGCTGGAGAAGTGTAGTAAGAAAATCAGACGAATATATTTTTCCGAAGATTTGTCGTAAAAATGTGGTCAAATCAAGAAAATCGAGTGCGAAAGCAAGTGAAAAATCCCTGGGAAGCTGAGAGATACGCCATGCACAGCTCGGGAAAGAATTTCCTCGTTGCCGGGCTGTCGCCCTATAAAATAGCAAAAATAGACGCCTTTGCAAGTTCGTTCACAAAATCTTCACAAAATAATTAGCACTCACCTATTGACAGTGCTAATAACGCGTGCTATAGTACAGATAGAACAAAGGAAGGGGAACGAAAAGAAAGGTTCGCCAGAAAGTGTTCCGAACGTATTATGAGTGTTTGAAAGGAGACAGGACTTATGTTAATGCCTAGTATTTTTAATAATAATTTATTTGATGATGATTGGTTTGGATTTCCGTTTTACGGATATGCAGATAAAGCAGAGAACAGAGCAGAAAAGAAGCTCTATGGACATCATGCGAATAATCTGATGAAGACAGATATCAAGGAAATGAAAGATGGATATGAACTTGAGATTGATCTTCCAGGGTTCAAGAAAGATGAAGTTACTGCAGAATTGAAAGATGGTTATCTGACAGTCAGTGCAGCGAAAGGTCTTGATCAGGATGAACAGGAGAAAGAAACCGGCAGGTATATCCGCCGTGAACGTTACGCAGGAGCATGTCAGAGAAGTTACTATGTTGGTGAAGATATCACAGAAGAAGATATCAAAGCAGAATTTAAACATGGTATTCTGAAACTTTTTGTTCCGAAAAAAGAAGCAAAACCAGCGGTAGAAGAGAAGAAATATATCACAATTGAAGGTTAATATAGAAGATAAATTTCCCCCGGAGAGCAATCTCCGGGGTGTTTTACAGGCAGGAGGTGACAGAACATGGCAGCAAAGCGGGATTACTACGAGGTGCTCGGAGTAGCAAAGAATGCAGATGAGAAGACAATCAAAAAAGCTTACCGGAAGCTGGCGAAGAAGTATCATCCGGATACCAATGCCGGAAATCCGGATGCAGAAAAGAAATTCAAAGAAGTAACAGAAGCTTATTCGGTACTGAGTGATCCGGAAAAGAAGAAGATGTACGATCAGTTCGGACACGCTGCATTTGACCAGTCTGCAGGAGGAAGCTATCAGGGCAGTGGATTTGGAAATGGTTTCCAGGGATTCAAAAGTGGTCCTGGAGGATATCAGGAGTATCATTTTACAGGAAATGCAGATGATATTTTCGGAGATATGTTTAAAGATATATTCCATGGAAGCAGCAGTAAAAGCACAGATGGTTTCGGAGGTCATGGGTTTCACAGAAGCAGTTTCTATGACGATGGATCCGGATTTGGTGGCTTCGGAGGATTTGGTAACCACGGGTCAGCAGGCTTTGATCAGAAAGGACAGGATCTGAATGCCAGTGTATCTGTTACATTTGATGAGGCAGCATTTGGATGTGATAAAAGAATTACTCTGCAGGATCAGAGCGGAAAGGCGCAGACACTTGAGGTGCATATTCCGGCAGGAATTGACAGCGGAAAGAGCATAAGACTTCGTGGAAAAGGAATGCCGGGAACCGGAAAAGGCGGGGCAGGAGATCTTCTTCTGAAAGTAACTGTTCAGCCGAAAGCCGGATATGAACGAAAAGGTATGGATGTTTATACAACGGTCAGCATTCCTTATACAACTGCTGTGTTTGGTGGAGAAGCAAGGGTGCATACCCTGTATGGTGATGTGATGTGTAAGATCAAAGAAGGAACACAGTCAGGAAGCAAGATTCGTTTAAGAGGAAAAGGAATCGTTTCCATGAAGGATGCAAATGTCCATGGTGATCAGTATGTAACGGTACAAATTCAGGTTCCGAGACATTTAAATGCAGAAGCAAGACAGAAACTGATGGAATATAAGAAAGCCGCTGCCGGAGGAAGATAAAGGATCCGGGGCGTTTCATATAGATGGGACTCATAAAATGAGTTCGATGATTTGACAGGGAAGTAAAAATTTATATAGATTTAGCACTCGACTATTGACAGTGCTAATAACAAGTGCTATAGTTCGAGTAGAACAAAGATAGCAAGGCAAAGGAGGGACTCATGTTATGAATATCAATAAATTTACACAAAGTTCTATGGCAGCAGTACAGAACCTTGAAAAGATTGCGGCAGATTATGGCAACCAGGAAATTGAACAGGAACATCTTCTGTATTCTTTGCTTACAATAGATGACAGCCTGATTCTCAAGCTGATTGAGAAGATGGGCATTACAAAAGAGACGATGATGAACCGTGTGGAAGAGCTTTTACGGAAGCGTCCGAAGGTACAGGGCGGTCAGATGTATATTGGTCAGAATCTGAATAATGTGCTGATCCATGGCGAGGATGAGGCAAAGCAGATGGGTGATGAATATGTATCGGTTGAGCATCTGTTCCTCGCACTTCTGAAATATGCGAACCGTGAGATCAAAGGTATGATGAAGGAACTTGGAATCACAAGGGAAAGTTTCCTTCAGGTACTTTCTTCGGTAAGAGGTAATCAGCGAGTAACCAGTGATAATCCGGAAGCTACTTATGATACCTTGAACAAATACGGGGAAGATCTGGTAGAAAAAGCCAGGGAGCAGAAGCTGGATCCGGTCATCGGACGTGATGCAGAGATCCGGAATGTGATCCGTATCCTGTCACGTAAGACAAAGAACAACCCGGTTCTGATCGGTGAACCTGGTGTAGGTAAGACAGCAGCAGTAGAAGGTCTGGCACAGCGTATTGTGCGTGGTGATGTACCGGAAGCTTTGAAAGATAAAAAAGTATTTGCACTGGATATGGGAGCACTGGTTGCAGGTGCCAAGTATCGTGGTGAATTTGAAGAGCGTCTGAAAGCAGTTCTGGAAGAAGTCAAGAACAGTGATGGAAACATCATCCTGTTTATCGATGAGCTGCATACCATTGTAGGTGCCGGAAAGTCAGACGGTGCAATGGACGCCGGAAATATGTTAAAACCAATGCTTGCCCGTGGTGAGCTGCATTGTATTGGTGCGACAACTCTGGATGAGTATCGCCAGTATATCGAAAAGGATGCCGCTCTGGAACGTCGTTTCCAGCCGGTTATGGTGGATGAGCCTTCAGTTGAGGATGCCATTTCTATCCTTCGTGGATTGAAAGAGCGTTATGAAGTATTCCATGGTGTCAAGATCACAGACAGCGCACTGGTTGCGGCGGTTACTTTGAGTAACCGTTATATTTCAGACCGTTTCCTTCCGGATAAGGCAATCGACCTGGTTGATGAAGCATGTGCATCCATTAAGACAGAGCTGGATTCTATGCCGACAGAGTTGGATGAACTGAACCGTAAGATCATGCAGCTGGAGATTGAAGAAGCTGCTTTGAAGAAAGAGGATGACCGACTGAGCAAGGAAAGACTGCAGAAACTGCAGGAAGAACTTGCCGAAGAACGGGAAAAATTCGCAAAGCAGAAAGCACAGTGGGATAACGAAAAACATTCTGTTGAACATGTACAGAAGATCCGTGAGCAGATTGAACAGCTGAACCGTGAAATCGAAGCAGCTCAGAGGAGCTATGATCTGAACAAGGCAGCAGAGCTTCAGTACGGACGTCTTCCACAGTTGCAGAAACAGCTGGAAGAAGAGGAAGCAAAGGTAAAAGATGAAGATCTGTCACTGGTTCATGAAAGTGTTACCGATGATGAGATTGCTAAGATCATTTCCCGCTGGACTGGTATTCCGGTTGCAAAATTAAACGAAAGCGAGAGAAGCAAGACACTGCACCTTGCAGATGAACTTCACAAACGTGTCATCGGACAGGACGAAGGCGTTACGAAAGTAACCGATGCAATCATCCGTTCCAAAGCAGGAATCAAAGATCCGACTAAGCCGATTGGTTCCTTCCTCTTTCTTGGACCTACAGGTGTAGGTAAGACAGAGCTTGCAAAAGCACTTGCCGAGAATCTGTTTGATGATGAGAACAATATGGTGCGTATCGATATGAGTGAGTACATGGAGAAATATTCTGTGTCCCGTCTGATCGGAGCGCCTCCGGGATATGTCGGATATGATGAGGGCGGTCAGCTTACGGAAGCCGTTCGCAGAAAACCGTATTCCGTAGTGCTTTTCGATGAAGTAGAAAAAGCACATCCGGATGTATTTAACGTACTTCTGCAGGTACTGGATGACGGACGTATCACGGACTCGCAGGGACGTACCGTTGATTTCAAGAATACGATCCTGATCATGACATCGAACATCGGATCTTCTTATCTGCTGGATGGTATCGATGAAAATGGCGATATCAAACCAGAGGCAGAGGAGATGGTCATGAATGATCTGAGAGCACATTTCAGACCGGAATTTCTGAACCGTCTGGATGAGACGATTATGTTCCGTCCGCTGACGAAAGATAATGTCTACTCTATCATCAGCCTGCTTGTCAATGATATCAATAAACGGCTTGCAGATAAAGAACTGAGGATCGAGCTTACCGAAGCAGCCAAACAGCTTGTAGTGGAAGGCGGATATGATCCGACCTATGGTGCAAGACCATTGAAGAGATATCTTCAGAAGAATGTTGAAACCGAGGCAGCTAAACTGATTCTGGAAGGAAATGTTGGCAGCGGAGATACGATCCTGATCGATAATGTGGATGGAAAACTTACTGCAAGGATCAAGCAGCACTTAAGAGAAGTATAAGAAATGTGACATATAAAGAATCTGCAATCGGCAGATCATCGAATCCGATCATGGTGACATCATCAGGCGCAGGACGGTTTATAACCGCTTGCGCCTGTATTCGTTTGGAGTTATACCAAACTGTTTTTTGAAGGCAGTCTGAAAGTGGTTCTTGCCTGAAAAACACAAAAAAGTGCTGATTGTACTGATCGGTTTATTCGTGAACTGAAGCAGACGCCGTCCCTCCTCGGGCTTACACCGGAGAATAAAATGGCTTCTTCAATCACATAATCGCGATACAAAGCTTTCGATTGAAGAAATAGCCCTGGATTGTCGGGTATGAGAATCAAAGCTATTTTTTCAGACAATTTAAGAAACGTTACGGAATGATACCGCACAAATACAGAAAAGAAAACATAAAAGATAAAAAACGATAGGATGTAAAATAAGGACAGTTTTTTTGAACTAATGAGGTTCTAAAAAGCTGTCCTTATTTTTGTTATATTGAGTACTATAATGGTCTCATAAATTAAGACACCCTAAACAATGCTTCTGCTGTATTCGATGACAAGCGTGAAGAAAATTTCAAGGAAAAGCTTTTCTATCCGACTAAAAATGGTTAATTCTAAGCGACTTTAGGTGGTCAATTTTCCCCGCCCCTAACAAAAGTATTATTTTGTGTATATTCTATCTTGTTTTGTTTATGGTGCATACACATACTAAATGGTAAAATTAAAGTGAATTTAGATATCATTTGTGACAAAGCGCACTTCAAGTTTATCAGGGCGTGAATAACTTTCTGTATATTCAACTAAATTACCATTTTCATCGTATCCTATGAATTCAATATAGTTGACGATAGAGGTGGCACTTGGAAGATGAAGGTGCTTTTGAAGTTTTTCGCCAGCTTCTACCATCATCATTGTCTCATTAAATTTTACAGGCAAATGATTTTTGGATTTCATATAATCATAAAGCGATATGTGCTCAAAATTGTAATTATCGATATCTGAAAAAAAGTGAAGAGGAACATAGGTAAACTCAATTGCAAGAGGTTCCTTGTTTCCAAGACGAATTCGATGAATACCGTATATTTCATCTTCTTCAGAAAGTCCAAGTTTATCTGCAAAGTATTTTCTGTTTTTGATTATACCTGTGCCTAAGCATTTATTGGAAATTTCAATACCAAAGTTACGAACTAAAGAGGTAAAGCTGGCATTTTTTGATTCATTTAGTACTCCTAAAGCAACTCGATTTTGTTCGGGCTTGCGGACAAAAGTTCCCTTTCCGTGAACGCGAATTAAGTAATGTTGGCTAATTAATTCGTCAAAGATGTCATGAATCAAATACCGACTTACACTATACATTGTTGCAAAATCCCGTTCGCTAGGAAGCAACTCCCCAGGAAGATATTCCTGTGTTTTAATTTTTGTAATGATACTAGATTTTATTTGTGCGGCTAATACATCATCATTGCTCATAAAACTACCTCCCTGATAAAACCAAAACGATCAATTAGCATATTATTTTCAAAAAAGACTGCAAGATGTCCTTGTTTATCATACATGAGCCCTTTGTATTTCATTAAAGGGCTACCAACAGGAATATTTAAAATTTGAGCAGTCTTTGTGTCTGCGTAAAGTAAGGTGACTTTTTGATTCGATTTTGCCAAGGTTATTTGACAATTGTTTGTAATCAAATCAATTGCAGGAGCAGAAGCAGCAATTTGTTGGGTGAGATCTGGATAGATATATTCAGGAATATAAGTTGTATTGATACAAATTAGTTGAGTACCATCTGAATAAAGCCAAACAATTTTGTATATTTTCGATTTTTCAGGAAGTAACATTTCGCTTGCAAGATAGTTATCTGCTTCTATTTTTTTGAAATCATATAATTCGTAAGTTAATTGTTCGCTATCTTCCTCTGAATGTAAGGAAAAATTACGAATGGATTGTAAAATGCGTTTAGGCGCTACGTAATAACCACTTCGTGGTTTTGAGATAATTGTTTTATCTTGAAGTAACAGATTCAAGGCTCCACGAACAGTTAAGCGTTGTACATGAAACAGCTCTGCCAGCTTTCGTTCCGAAGGCAGTTTGTCACCTGGAAGATAGTGTTCTTCCTTTAGCATGTATTTGATTTCTTTTGATAATGCAACATCTAAAGTTAATAAATTTTTTTTCATAAGAACTCCTAATATTATAATTTACTTGTAAATTATAATCAAATTATACGTTGTCAGTTCTTAAAAAGCAAATAGAAAGGAAAAAAGAAATGAATAAATAAAAAATAAATATAAAAACTGGTATAGTAAACTTGAAATGCGTTTCATACCAGAATAAAAGAAATATATGCATTGTGTATAAAAAAAAGCATTTATATTTATAAAAATACAACAATATTCAATATTCTTTGCGTGAAATATTGAAAAAAATAAAAAAAGTGGTATATTAAATTTAAAAATAGTCACCAATACAAAAGAAGGGAAAGGGAAAACACTATGTTGAAATTTAATGAACAGAAACAGATTGAAAGTGTGAATGGAGCGCTTGCTCTGAGAAATCAAATTAATGAATTGATTGATGGAATTTGTAAAGAAGGATACAAGAATATTTGTTGGCTCGGTATCGGTGGAACATATGCATCTTGCCTCCAGGCAGAGGTTCATATGAAAGAAAAATCAAAACTTTCATTTTTTGTTGAAAACGCAGCAGAGTATTTGACAACTGGAAATAAAAAAGTTGGAGAAGGAACTATTGTAATTATTTCGTCTGTTACAGGAACAACTTCTGAAATCGTAGATGGAGTAAAAAAAGCACAGAAGAGTGGAGCAAGGGTGATTGGTTTTATTGATGTTGCTACTGCAGAACTTGCAAAACTTGTAGACTATGTGATTACATATCCTGCCAATGAACAATTGAAATTTTATATGGTAGCAGATAGATTTATGTACAATGCAGGAGAATTTCCAGAATATGAGGATTTATACAAGGAGTTGGATCAGTATTTGGCAACTGCACTTGTGGAAGTTGAAAAGGAAGCAGATGCTTTCGGAGAAGAATTTGCAAATCGTCATAAGGATGACAAAATTCATTATTTTGTTGGGGCTGGGAACCAGTATGGTGCCACATATTCTTATGCAATGTGTTATTGGGAAGAACAGCATTGGATTCGTACAAAATCTATCCACAGTGCAGAATTTTTCCATGGAATGTTAGAAATAATTGACAAAGATACACCAGTTACAGTATTTATTGGGGAAGATTCTCAGAGATCATTGAGCGAGCGCGTTGCAAACTTCTTGCCACGCATTTGTGGAAAATACAATATTATTGATACCAAGAAATTTGAATTAAAAGGAATTAGTCCAGAGTACAGAGGATATATATCACATTTAGTGATGCATGCGGTAACACAGAGAATTGATGTACATATGGAAAAAGTCAATTGTCATCCTATGGAAATCAGAAGATATTACAGATGTCTGGACTATTAAGGTGGCAAAATGGACAGAAAGATAAGAGTAGCAGCAATAGGAGATAATTGTATTGATTATTATGATTCATTGAATGAATCTTATCCAGGGGGAAACCCAGTGAATGTTGCTGTATACATAAAACGATTAGGTGGAGAAAGTTCTTATACAGGTGCTGTTGGAACTGATTCATTCGGAAAAATCATGATAAGTGCAATTCAAAATAAAGGAGTCGATACTTCTCATGTTCAAGTGCTGGATGGAAAAACCGCAGTTACACATGTTGACATTGTAGATGGAGATAGAGTGTTTGGAAAATATGAAGAAGGTGTTTTGGCAGACTTTAAGCTAAGAGAACAAGACATTTCCTTTATAAAGAAACATGATTTAGCGGTTACAGGAATTTGGGGAATGATTGAAGATGAGCTTCCACTTATTTCGAAAGAAATTCCAGTTGCATTTGATTTTGCCAATAAATTTGCAAATCCAATTGTTGAGAAAGCGATTCCATATGTGACATATGCATTCTTCTCTTTTGACGAGGAATCACGCAATGAGTTTAGACAGAAATATCATAGCATGGGCTTAAAAGAAAAAGAAAATTGTACGGAACAATTAAAGGAATTCATGAAAGCAATGCAACAAAAAGGACCTAAAGTCATTATTGCAACATTGGGGAAAAATGGAAGCATTGGGTATGATGGAAATTCTTGGTATCGATTTGGAATCATAGAGTGTAAAGTTGTTGATACAATGGGTGCAGGCGACAGTTTTATTGCCGGATTTTTATATGGGATTTTGAATGGATTGAATGTTCAAGATTCGATGGAAGCAGGAGCTCAGAATAGTGCGGTAACAATAGGGTATCAAGGGGCATGGTAGAAGGAGAATATAACGAATGAGAAAAAAAATAGTGGCAATTTTATTGATAGCTACGATGGCAATGGGTATTGCAGCATGCGGAGGTTCAGGGGACAAAAAAGACGATAATACAATTACAGTATGGTGTTGGGACAAAACATTTAATATTTTTGCAATGGAAGAAGCTGCAAAAATTTATCAAGAAGATCATCAAGATGTGAAAATTGATATTGTCGAAGTTGGAGATGTAGATGTACAGTCTAGACTTACTACGGCTGGTACATCAGGAGATCTAAGCACATTGCCAGATATTTTTTTGCTGCAAGACCAGGCATTCCAAAAAAATGTATTATCTTATCCAGATGTATTTAAAGAAATTTCTGAAAAGAAAATTGATTTTTCAGAATTTGCTCCTGGTAAAACAGATTTTTCTGTTGTAGATGGAAAACACTATGGAGTGCCTTTTGACAACGGAGCAGCAATTGCTTGTTATCGTACAGATATTTTGCAAGAAGCTGGAATGACTTTAGAAGATTTTACAGATATTACCTGGGATGAGTGGGTTGAAAAAGGCAAAGTAGTACTGGAAAAAACAGGAAAACCATTATTGACAACGACAGCAGGCGAATGTGATTTGCTTACGATGATGTTACAGTCTGCAGGAGCATCTTTGTTTAATGAAGATGGAACAACGAATATTGCAAAAAATGACACTTTGAAGAAGGTAATTGATACATATTGTAAAATGAAAGATTCAGGTGTGTTACAGGAAGTAAATAACTGGGATGAATACACTGGCTCAATGTTGAACAGTGAAGTTGCAGGTGTGATTAATGGGTGTTGGATTATGGGAACAATTCAGACAGCTGAGGATCAGTCAGGAAAATGGGCTATTACAAATATTCCAAAACTTACAAATGTAAAGGGTGCCACAAACTATTCAAATATTGGAGGTTCTTCCTGGGCAATCTCAGGGAATTGTGGAAACGTAGAGTTAGCAGAAGATTTTCTTGCATCTACATTTGCTGGAAGTACAGAGTTATATAATAATATTCTCTCTTGTGGAGCAATTGCTACATGGACACCAGCAGGAGATTCTGATGCATATGCAGTACCGAATGAATTTTTCTCTGGTGATGCAGTGTTTGAAAAAATAGTTGACTATTCAACAAAAGTTCCTTCTATTATTACGGGACCATATTTCCATGAAGCAAGAGACGCAATCTCTGTTGCGACAACAAATATTACAAATGGTGCAGATTTAAAGAAAGAGCTTAAAAAAGCGGAAGATACTGTTAATTTTAATATGGGACAGTAAGAAAGGTTCCTATCATACAAGGGGATGGAATGTAGAACCATCTCCCTTATGGATAGAGAGGAGGAGTTTTTGTGTCTAACAAACCAAGAAAAATGACGTTGGAAAAAAAGCATAATTTAACAGGATGGGCTTTTTTGGCACCAGCAACATTTTTGATTGCGGTGTTTAGTTTTTGGCCAATGATTAAAGCGTTAGTTTTATCTTTTCAGACGGGGAAAGGTAGAAATATGCAGATGGCTGGATTTACAAATTACATCAGAATGTTTCAAGATGATGTATTTATTCAGTCAATAAAAAACACATTTTTTTATTTCATTCTTCAAGTGCCCATTATGCTTGTAGTAGCGATGGTGTTAGCTTGTATTCTAAATAAAAAAGACTTACGGTTTAAAGGATTTTTCCGAACAATGATTTTTTTGCCGTGTACAACTTCATTGGTTGCGTACTCAATTATTTTTCGGTCTTTGTTTGCAAATGATGGATTAGTAAATTATGTTCTAGTGAATTTGGGAATTTTGGATAAACCATATAATTTTTTGACACAACCATTTGCGGCAAAAATAGTTATCATATTGGCTCTTTTGTGGAGATGGACAGGATATAATATGGTATTTTTCCTTTCTGGATTGCAAAACATTGAATATTCAGTATACGAAGCTGCAAAAATTGATGGAGCATCAGCAATACAGACATTTTTTAAGATTACTGTTCCATTATTAAAACCAACTATCTTGTTGACAGCAATAATGTCAACAAATGGAACATTACAGTTATTTGATGAATCAATTAACTTGACCGATGGAGGTCCTGCGAATGCTTCGATCTCTATGTCACATTACATATATAATTTATGTTTTAAGTATGTGCCGAATTTTGGATATGCAGCAGCGATGTCCTTCTTTATATTACTGTTGGTTGCAGTATTAGCATTTATACAAATGAGGGTGGGTGATAAACGTGATTAAAAAAATGAAAAATATAGGAATGTATGCATTCTTGATTTTGGTTACTTTTATTTCAGTATTTCCTTTGTACTGGATGGTAAGTGCATCCACAAACAAAAGTGTGGATGTATCAAAAGGTGTATTATCGTTTGGCTCTCATTTGGGAGAAAACTTGAAAAATCTGCTGGCAAATCAAGATGTATGGGCTGCATTGGTCAATTCATTTAAATATGCAATATTACTTACAATAGTTTCGATGGTGATATGTTCCTTGGCAGGATATGGATTTGAAATTTATCATGATAAAGCAAAAGATGCCGTGATGGGTGTGATTCTTCTTGCGATGATGGTTCCATTTATTACGATATTGGTCCCATTGTTTCAGATGGTTGCAAAAATGAAAATGTTAAATAGTACGTTGGGATTCATTTTACCAACGATATCAACCCCATTTTTAATCATGATGTTTCGGCAGAGTGCAAGATCATTTCCTCGTGATATTATTGAAGCTGCCAGATTAGATGGACTTTCGGAAATTAGAATCTTCTTTCAGATGTTTATTCCTACAATGAAATCAACATATGCAGCGGCTATGACTATTACATTTATGAATGCTTGGAATAGTTATATGTGGCCGAAAGTAATCATGACACAATCCGAGAGCATGACAATGCCAATGGTTGTAGCAAATCTGACAGAGGGATATGTAACAGACTATGGAATGCTTATGTTGGCAGTCTTAATATGTACATTGCCTACCGCCTTAGTATTCTTTATTTTACAGAAGAGTTTTGCAGAAGGTATTACTGGAGCTGTAAAATAATAAATGATATCTATAAAGAAAGGGATTAGAAATGGAATATAAAAAAATAAATATGCCAGGTCTTCTGCATGGTGGAGATTATAATCCTGAACAATGGTTAGATAGACCGGATATTCTTGAAGAGGATATCCGGTTAATGAAATTAGCGCATGTAAATAATGTTTCACTAGGAATATTTTCGTGGGCATTTTTAGAGCCAGAAGAAGGAAAATATCAGTTTGACTATTTAGAAGAAATTATTAACCGTTTATATGACAATGGCATCTATACAAATCTAGCTACACCAACAGGTGCAATGCCAAATTGGATGACTCAAAAATATCCTGAAGTAATGCAGACAGATGAAAACGGGATACAGAATTTACCAGGAAAAAGGCATAATTTTTGTTACACGTCTGCTGTTATGAGAGAAAAAACTAGAAAGTTGGATTTGAAATTATCAGAACGCTTTGGAAAACATCCAGGAGTAATTCTTTGGCATATATCAAACGAATACGGAGGAAATTTTAGGGATGCTTCTTGTCATTGCGAAGAATGTCAAAAAGCATTTCGGAAATGGTTGAAAAAAAAATACAAAACATTGGATGCATTGAATCATGCATGGTGGAGTGCGTTTTGGAGTCATACTTATACCGATTGGGAACAGATTCATTCACCTTCTCCGAGGGGAGAGGATGAATTACACGGTTTGAAATTGGACTGGAAAAGATTTGTGAGCGAACAGTTACAGGACTTTTGTAGAGAAGAGATTCGAGCTGTTAAAACATATTCGGATCTTCCAGTTACAACAAACATGATGATGTATTTTTCACCATTGGATTATGATAAATGGGCAAAGGAGTTGGATGTGATTTCTTGGGACTCTTATCCGAGTTGGCATACAAAAGAAGATGAAGTACCGATTGCTGTGTGGGCAGCCTTTATGCATAACCAGATGAGAGGATTTCAGAAGAAGCCATTTTTGATGATGGAATCAACACCATCACTTGTGAATTGGGATGAGGAAAATAATGTAAAAAGACCGGGGATGAATTACTTATCTTCAATGCAGGCAATTGCGTTAGGTTCGAATAGTGTTCTTTATTTTCAATGGAGAAAAAGCAGAGGATCGAGTGAAAAGTTTCATGGAGCGGTTGTTGGTCATGATGCGTCAGAAAAGAATAGAGTTTTTCAAGAAGTTGCTTGGATTGGCAAAGATCTAGAAAAGCTAAGCAGTCAAATACTAAGTACATGTAATAGGGCGAAGGTAGCTATTATTATGGATTGGGAAAATTGGTGGGCTCTTTCTGACGCACAAGCAATATCGAGAAAATTTGATTATACGGAAGAACTTTTAAAATATTATCGGGTTTTTTGGGAAAAAGGAATTGAAGTTGATATAATTTCCATGGATCGAGAGTTGTTAGATTATCAGCTTGTGGTTGCTCCGACCTTGTACTTGCATAAAAAAGAGTATATTCATAAAGTAGAAGCATACGTGGAAGCAGGTGGAATATATGTAACAACTTATTGGAGTGGAGTAGTAAATGAAACAGATTTATGTTTTATTGGAGAGAGACCACATGAGAGATTGCTAGGATTATCAGTTGATGAGATTGATGTGGGGAATGAATATTTTCCAAATACTTTCTCCTATAAAGACGGTGTATATAAAGCCGGTGTGTTAAGAGAAGTTGTGACACTTCAAACTGCAAAGCCGTTGGGAACATACTTGCAAGATTACAATGTAAATACTCCAGCAATTACAGAAAATGCGTATGGCAAAGGAAAAGCTTACTATGTTGCTGTTCAACCAGATCTGGAATTTTTGAAAGAATTTTTGGGCGATGTAATTGAGGAAGCAAATGTGGAAGCAAATTTGACGGAAACATTACCTTATGGAGTTACTGTTTCAAAAAGAAGTGGAAAAGAACAGAAAGATGATGTATATTTTCTTCAGAATTTTAACAGACATCCTGTGAAGATGGTTTTGAATGAATGTTATACAAATTTGATTACTGATGAAATCCTTACAGGTTCAATAAAACTGCAAACATATCAATGTATTGTGATGCAAAAGAAATAAGATTCCGTAATAGGGAGGAATTCACATTGAAATCAAAGGCAAAGACATTTTTAATTGATATTTTACTTGATATTGTAGGTGGTTGTTTCATTGCGATTGGAGTCTATAATTTTGCAGTGGCATCTGGATTTCCGGTAGCAGGTATATCAGGTATTGCAATCGTGTTTTATTATTTTTGGAAAATTCCAATTGGTACAATGACGACAATTTTGAATATTCCAATTATTTTAATTTGTTACAAGTTGTTGGGAAAACAATTTTTTTTAAGATCAATAAAGACAATGTTAATTTCTAATATACTGATGGACTGGGTTGTTCCATTGTTTCCAATTTACCAAGGTGATATGATGTTATCTTGTATTTGTATGAGTGTATTCTCAGGAATCGGATATGCATTAATTTACATGAGAGATACCTCTACAGGTGGAGCAGATTTTGTTTTGATGGCAATACACAAGGCAAAGCCACATATTTCTGTAGGAAAAATTATCATTGTTATGGATTTTATTATTGTAATTATTGGTGGAATTCTGATGCATGGAAACATTGATAAGATTATTTATGGATTAATTGGAACGTATATTCTATCATTTGTCGTAGATAAGCTAATGTATGGCGTTGATGCTGGAAAACTTGCTTTGATTGTAACAGAAAAGGGACCACAAATTGCGGCAAAAATTGATGAGCTATCACAACGAGGGGCAACTTTGATTAAGGCAGAAGGAAGTTATACAGGACGTGAAAAAGAAGTATTAATGTGTGCATGTAACAATAAAGAAATGTATACGATTCAAGAAGCTGTAAAGAAAGTAGATTCATCAGCGTTTCTTGTTACAATGGAATCGAATGAAGTGCGTGGAAAAGGATTCAAGCCAATATAATATAAAAATTAAGAAGCTCCAGCATGGATCGGTATAAGATTGGATCCGGAACATTATCTTTGATTATGGAACGTTATCACGCGGGAGAAATTCCGATTGAAGAACTCCAGATGATGCCACCAAAAGAGGTGGAATTACTTTTTTATCCTCAGAAAAATATTAAAAAGAAGGATATTCCACTTCCAGATTTCCAGTACTACTATGATAGGATTCATGCAAATTAAAATCAATTAAGAAAAATAGGCGGATATGAGCAGCAGGACAATGAAAAAAGTTTTTGTCCTACTGCTTTTTTGGTTAATAAAATTTCAGATCTGTGAAATAATGTGAGTAAAAAAAAACTAGGAGGACACATTATGAGCGGAATGAAATTTGAAAAAGAAATCTTTATGAAGTATTTGATCGAGCGGGAAGCATCGGAGGCAACAAAGAAGAAATATATGACAGATGTAACGACTTTTTATTCCTATGCAGCAGAAGCGGAAGAAATAGATAAGGAACTTCTGCTTGCTTACCGGGAGTGGCTGGTGCAGCATTATGCAGTAAGCAGTGTAAATTCGATGCTTGTGGCACTGAATCAGTATTTACTTGCCGTTGGGCTTGGAAAATGGAAGCTCCGCAGAGTCCGTGTACAGGGCTGTAATTCAAAGATGATGGAAAGAGAACTGCAGAAATCCGATTATATCAAACTGGTGCGGAAAGCAAAAGAGCAGGGAAAGGAACAGCTTGTAATGATTATGGAGACGCTTGCAGGGACAGGAATCCGGATCAGTGAGCTAAGATATTTTTCAGTTGATAGTGTTCAAAGAGGGATCGTGAAGGTGTGGAATAAAGGAAAATACAGACCGGTTATTTTAACGGATCAGTTGAGAAAAAGACTGTTGTATTATATAAGAAAAAACAGAATTCAAAAGGGAAATGTGTTTATAACGAGATCAGGTCATGAAAAAGACCGGTCGAATATATGGAGAGAATTAAAACAGCTTGCAGTAAGTGCGGGGGTGGAAACCGAAAAAGTATTTCCGCATAATTTCAGACATATGTTTGCAAGAATTTTTTACAGGGTTACAGGAAATCTGTTGCAGCTTGCGGATATTCTGGGACACAGCAGTATCGAGGTGACAAGGATTTATGCTTCGGATGGAATTATGGAATGGAAAAAGAGCATGGAAATGTTAGAAATGCTTGTAGAATGACGACATAATGTTAATTATGTTGTAGTTTTCGATATAGGTATTTTGACTCGAAAATATGAAAATAAAAAAGAAAAAATAAATGTTTTACATAATTAAAGTGAAAGGACTGTTTTGTATTTTTGTGACGTTTTTTAATGTTGACAGTCTTTGTAATACAGACTAGAATATAGTTGGACTGAGTTTGGACGATTTATATTACAACATAATTAACATTATGTAGAAAAGAGGGAACATATGGAAAGAGATATATTTGATGATATGATAAAGAGAGTGGAATGTTCATATGTATCCGATCTGAGATACAACAAAAAAATAGTAGAATCCAAGCTGAAAACGATGGATTTAAGTTTATATAATGAGAAGCAGCTGGAAGAATTTGCACAATATGTATTTAACTGTGGATGGAGTGAAATTGGCGGTAAGCTTGATAAATAAAAGATAAAATAATGAAAATGGATGCGGGATATGATAAAATGAATATCATATTCCGTATTTTTTGTGTATACGATGAGCCAAGTGCAGATTTGTGCTTGCACAAGGATCTGCATTTGTCGAATGTACATCACCTGGCTGTTAAGCGAGATGGTGTACAAAGTATACAAATCGAGCAGGAGTCAGCCTGCTCGATTATTTACAGAGAGGAGACAGCAGGAATGTCACACATCATTTTCCATATAGATGTCAATTCAGCCTACCTTAGTTGGACGGCAGTAGAACAACTGAAAAATGGTGCCGATGTGGACATCCGCACGATCCCCGCGATCATCGGCGGTGACAGAGAATCACGCCATGGGATCGTATTGGCGAAATCTCCTTCGGCAAAGAAATTCGGCATCCGGACGGGAGAGCCGGTGGTAAATGCGTTCCGCAAGTGTCCGAATCTTCACATGGATCCGCCAAATCACAGGATGTACAGGGAGTATAGCCGGAGACTGATGGATTTCCTGAAAACCTATACACCGGAAATCGAGCAGGTCAGTGTGGACGAGTGCTATATGGATTTTACCGGAATCGCACAGCGCTTTTCTTCGCCGGTGGAGGCTGCGTATGAAATCAAAGCCCGGGTTTATGAAAAGTTTGGGTTTACCGTGAATGTGGGAATTTCGACAAACAAGCTTCTGGCAAAAATGGCATCAGACTTTGAAAAGCCAAACCGTGTCCACACTCTTTTCCCGGAAGAGGTCAAGGAAAAAATGTGGCCGCTCCCGGTGAGTGAGCTTTTTATGGCAGGGAAGTCCAGTGTGGCGATTCTGGAAAAGCTGGAAATCCGGACAATTGGTGAGCTTGCGCAGACAGATCCGAAGCTTCTGGAATTCCATTTGAAAAGTCATGGGAGAACGCTGTGGGAATTTGCGAATGGAATCGGTGATGCAAAGGTGCAATCCGAGGAAACCGCTGCAAAGGGTGTCGGTAATTCCACCACACTTCCAAAAGATGTGGAAAAGGCAGAGGATGCAAAAAAGGTTCTATTTTCTCTGGCAGAAAGTGTGGGAAAGAGACTAAGGAAAGCAGGGCAGAAAGCCAATATGGTTAGTGTGGAAATACGCTACAGTGATTTTCAGAATGTATCTCACCAGAAGCAGCTTGGCAGAGCATCTGGTGCAGATCAGGTGATCTATGAGGCGGCCTGCAGTCTGTTCGATGAGCTGTGGAACGGTGAGCCGATCAGATTGCTTGGTGTTCGCACAGCGAAGCTTGTGGATGAAGATGAACCGGAGCAGTTAAGCTTGTTTGACCTGCAATTCGAGGTGAAATCTGAGAAGCCGAAGAAGAGCATGGAAAAGCTGAAAAAGCTCAGTGCGGCAATGGGAGAGATCCGCGGAAAGTATGGGGCGGATGCGGTGATACGGGGCAGTGTTCTGGAGCAGAGAGAAAAAGAGAAGAAATATGAAAAGAAACAGTTCTGAAAATTTCCCGGGAAACTTTCAGAGCTGTTTCCATGCCTTGACACCTAAAGAATCCCTGGAGTATAATGAGATGATATGTAGAAATATAAGGGGATAGAAAGGAGCTTCTTTAAACAATGGAATTTAAAGACAGAGAATTTATTCCGGTACTGCTTGGTGGAGATATCAATACTTACAGTGTTGCCCGCGCATTTTATGAGCAGTATCAGGTGAAGACATATATATTTGGAAAGTTTGCAACAGGACCGAGTTACGGAAGTAAGATCATCGAATATCATCCGAATCCGAAGATTGATACGGACGATTATTTTCTTCAGACAGTCAATGGATTTGCAAAAAAGCATAAAGACAAAAAGATTATGCTCATCGGATGTGGTGACAGTTATGTGGCGCTGATCAGTAAGCATAAGGCAGAGCTTGAGAAAAATATTATCGCACCATATATCGATTTTGATCTGATGAACAGTCTGCAGCAGAAAGAGACTTTCTACAAGTTGTGCGAAAAGCATGGGGTAGATTATCCGGGAACGATTATTTACGATCAGTCCATGGGACTGGATTTTGAGATGAATTTCCCGTACCCGGTAATTTTAAAGCCGTCTGACAGTATTTCTTACTGGGAGCATCCGTTTGCAACCCAGAATAAGATCTACACGATCAAGGACAGAAAAGAACTGGAAAAAGTAATTCGGGATATCTATGGGGCAGGTTATACAGATAAACTGATTATCCAGGATATGATTCCGGGAAATGATGAATATATGCGTGTTCTGACTTCTTATTCTGACCGGAATGGAAAAGTTAAAATGATGTGTCTGGGACATGTACTCCTGGAAGAACACACACCACACGGACTTGGAAATCATGCAGTTATCATCACAGAGCCAAACGAAGAGCTGATGATGAAGGTGAAGAATCTGCTGGAAGATTTGCACTATGTAGGATTCTCCAACTTTGATATCAAGTATGACAGGCGTGATGGAAAATACCGTTTCTTCGAGATCAACACCCGCCAGGGACGAAGTAATTATTATGTGACAGGATCTGGATTCAATGTTGCAAAATATGTAGTAGAAGAATATGTTTACGGAAAAGAACTGCCGCTTGAACTTGCAAAAGAAGAACATCTCTGGATGACAGTACCGAAGGCAGTTGCTTTCAAATATATCAAAGAAGAAGCAAACCGTGAGAAGATGAGACGCCTTCTTAAGGAAAAGAAGATGGTCAATCCGGTATTTAAGAGAGGTGATTTTAAACCAAGACGTTATCTTGCTATGGTGAAGAATCATCTCAGACAGTTTGGTAACTTTAAGAAATATTACAGCTAAGAGAAGCTGAAACAGGGAGAATGATATGCTGAAAAAATTAGGTGTTATCGGCGGAATGGGACCGGAGGCGACAAGTTTTTATTATGCAAGAGTGATCGCGAGGACAAAGGCGGAGAGTGATCAGGAGCATATCAACATGATCATTTTAAGTCATGCGACAATGCCGGACAGGACACAGGCAATCCTTACAGGAAATAAGCTTCCGTTTCTGAAAGCGATCACACAGGACGCAAGAGATCTGGAGATGCTGGGAGTGGAAAATATTGCGATTCCGTGCAATACCTCGCACTATTTCCTGGAAGATATCCAGAAATCTACAAGTGTTCCGATCATCAATATGGTAGAGGAGAGTGTCAGATATGTAGTAGAGGCTCATCCAAAAGTGAAGAAGATCGGGATCATGGGAACAGATGGAACGATGCAGGCAAAGACTTACCACCGAGCCTGCGAAAAATTTGGAATCACACCGGTAGTTCCGGGAGAAGCCTGCCAGAAAGATGTGATGTCGCTGATCTATGATGATATTAAAAAAGGAAAGCCGGGAGACAAGAACAAATTTGACCGTGCTTATAATGATCTGAAGGCAAAAGGTTGTGATGCAGTAATTCTTGCATGCACAGAGATTTCGGTATTCAAAGAATATTATCAGGTACCGGCAGACTGCATGGATGCAATGGATGTTCTGGTAAGAGAATCCATCATCAGATCCGGCGCAGAGTACCGGGAATGATACCGGAAAGAATATAAGGGAGATAAATACCAGATGGAAAAATACACATTACAGGAGTACGCAAATCTGTTACAGAACCTGCGTATGATGAAAGAATTTTATTCAAATGGGGAAGAAGAAAAAAACGTAGGATATCTGACCTATGATTCCAGAGAGGTGACGGAAGGGACATTGTTTATTTGCAAAGGTGCGGCATTTAAGGCTGAGTATCTGGATGCAGCGATCGAAAAAGGTGCGATTGCTTATGTCAGCGAAGTAAAATATGAAACGAAAGAAGATGTTCCATATTTTCTGGTAGACGATATCCGTAAGGCGATGCCTCCACTTGCAGAGAAGTTCAATAATGCACCGTGGAAGAAACTGACGATCACCGGAATCGGCGGAACAAAAGGAAAATCCACTTCCGCTTACTATATGAAAGCAATCGTGGATGATTATATGGAAGCAACCGGTGGAAAGGAAAGTGCAGTCCTTTCTTCAATCGATATTTATGACGGAGTGATCAAGAAAGAATCCCATATTACTACGCCGGAGTCGGTAGAATTGCAGGAGCATCTGCGCCATGCCGTAGAAAGTGGTATTACATTTGCCGAGATGGAAGTATCTTCACAGGCGTTAAAATACAATCGTGTCGATAACATGCAGTTTGATGTGGGAATTTTTTTGAATATTTCAGAGGACCATATCAGTCCGATCGAGCATCCGGATTTTGAAGACTATTTTTCGTCTAAACTGAAAATTTTCGGAAAATCACGTTACGGAGTTGTGAACATGGATGCAGATTTTGCAGACCGTATTCTGAAAGAGTCAAAGGTCTGTGAGAAGGTGTTGACGTTCAGTACAAAGAATCCGGAAGCGGATGTTTATGGTTATGAGATCCAGAAAGACGGACATGAAACGGTATTTATGGTAAAGACAGAGCTGTTTGATGAAGAATTCCGTCTGACGATGCCGGGACTTTTCAATGTGGAAAATGCACTGGCTGTCATTGCGGCATCCATTCTTCTTGAAATCCCGAAGGAGTATATGCACAGCGGTCTTTTGAGGGCAAGATCCAGCGGACGTATGGAGCTTTATGGAAGTGCAGATAAGAATCTGATCGCTGTTGTGGATTATGCACACAACAAGCTTAGTTTTGAAAAGCTGTTCTCTTCAATTAAAGATGAATATCCGGATTATAATATCGTATCGATCTTCGGATGCCCAGGAAAGAAAGCATTTATCCGGAGAAGAGACCTTGGAACGGTAGCTGGTCAGTATGCGAAAAAGGTTTATCTGACAGCGGAAGATCCGGGATATGAGCCGGTAGAGCAGATTTCCAAAGAAATCGCACAGTATGTGGAAGCACAAAACTGTCCGTATGCCATGATCGAGGATCGGGGAGAGGCAATCAAAGCAGCGATGGATGAAGCAGAGGGAAAGACTATTTTCCTGATTACCGGAAAAGGAAATGAGACAAGACAGAAATATGGCTGTGAGTATCTGGACTGCAAATCAGATACACAGTATGTTAAAGAATATCTTGCCGAGTATGATAAAAAGCATCAATAGAAACTGAGAGATGGGTGGGTGTTCCTGCAAACGCACAGGATGCGTGAAAACGAAAGCAGGAAATCCACCCATTTTATATATTTTCATATCCGGTGTGACGTTTGAGGGGAAACAGCATATTCTGAAAACAAAGAGTCCAAAAAGAGGAGCCTTATGAAGCTTTCGGTTCTGTTTAAAAGGATTCAGCATGCGGTGATCCAAATGCCGGAATTAGAAGAAGAGATGGAAATCCGGGGGATTACCTGTAATTCCCAAAAGGCAGAAGAAGACAGTCTGTTTGTCTGCATTCAGGGAAGCCGGGCAGATGGACATGATTATATAGAAGAAGCCTGCAACCTTGGGGCATCCTGCATTCTGATAGAAAAACTGGTATCTGGGGGAAGGATGCTGAAGTTTCCGGAAAATGTTGCCGTCGTTCTGGTAAAAGATACACGGGAAGCTCTTGCCGGGATCAGCAGGATCTGGTTTGGAAGTCCTGCTGATAAGTTGAAAGTGATTGGCGTGACCGGCACAAAGGGGAAAAGTACGGTGGCAGTGATGATCCGGGAGATGCTGGAAAGTCTTGGCCAAAAATGCGGACTGATCGGTACGATCGCCCACCATCTTGGAAATGAAGTGGTAACTTCGCAAAATACGACCCCGGATGCCTTTACCATTCAGTCGTATTTTGCTAAAATGGTAGAAGCAGGTTGCCACTATGCGGTGATGGAGGTATCTTCACAAGGAATAAAGCAGCATCGGATCGATGGAATTTGGTTTGAAATTGCGGTATTCACTAATTTCGGGGAGGATCACATCGGACCAGGCGAGCATGCAAGTCTTGGGGAATACCGATATTACAAATCATGTCTTTTTGAACAGTGCAGGATTGGAATAGGGAATCTGGATGATGCACAGTGCAGCTATATGTTCCAGAGAAAATGTTGCACGAAATACGGATTTACCTGTCGGGAAGAAGAAGGGCAGGAAAGAGGATTTAGAAACAGTCATGTACTGACGGCAGAAAAAATCAGTTTTCTGATGGAAGGCGGAGAACTTAAAACGGTATTTTATGCAGATGATAGAAAATATGAGCTTGCCCTTCCTGGAAAATTTAATGTGTACAATGCACTGGCTGCTTTACAGACGGTGAGCTGTCTTGGATTTGAAAGAGAAGAAGCAGGAGACGTGTTAAAGCATCTGGTGGTAAGAGGCAGGATGGAACGGGTAGATGCAGGAGAAAATATCCTGTGTTACATTGATTACGCGCATAATGCCATGAGTCTTGCAAAAGTGCTTAAAATGCTGAGAATTTACGAACCAGAACGTATTTTACTGGTGTTTGGATGTGGAGGCAACCGTGCCGGAAGCAGAAGAAGCGGGATGGGAAGAGTGGCAGGAGAGCTTGCGAATCTGACGATCATCACTTCAGATAATCCGAGATGGGAAGAGCCGGCGAAGATTATGGCAGACGTTGAAGAAGGCATCAAAGAAACTTCCGGTGCCTATCGGATGATCCAGGATCGGGAAGAGGCAGTACTCTTTGCGGTGGAAATGGCAAGACAAGGGGATATCCTTCTGATTGCGGGAAAGGGACATGAAAATTACCAGGAGATCCAGGGAGTCAGGTATCCGATGGATGACCGGGAACTGGTGCGAAAAGCCGTCAGGCTGGTTGCACAAAAGAGACAGAAAAAGGAACAGACAGAATGTACGCAGACATTATTATAGATATTACACATGAAAAACTGGATAAAGTATTTCAGTACCGTGTACCGGAAGAACTGGAAGGAGATTTACGAACCGGTGCAGGCGTCATTGTGCCGTTTGGACGGGGGAACCGGGAAACGAAGGGGTATATTGTCGGTTTTTCGGAAACATGTGATTATGATGCGGAAAAAATAAAGGATATTCTGCGCACAGATACATCAAGTGTAGCGATTGAGGCAAGGCTGGTTGCACTTGCAGCGTGGATGAAAGAATATTATGGAGGTACGATGATCCAGGCATTGAAAACGGTGCTTCCGATCAAGCGTACCGAGCAGCAGAAGGAACAGCGGATTTTAAAAAGATGTATTTCCAGAGAAGCAGGCGAAAAGAAGCTGGAAGAATATCTACACAAGAACCAGAAAGCGCGGGCAAGACTGATGGCAGCACTTTTGGATGATGAAGAGGTAGAATATTCTCTGATCAGCCAGAAGCTGAATATCACGCTGACGGTGGTGAGAGCGCTTGAAGAGCAGGGGGTTCTGGAAATCAAAAATCATAAGATTTACCGTAATCCTGTGAAAGAAAAAGAGCAGCAGCGGCATTTTATTACCTACACGGAGGAGCAGGAAAGAGCAATCCGGACGTTTGAAAACGATTATAAAAAAGGGATCCGAAAGACCTATCTTTTATACGGTGTGACCGGAAGCGGCAAGACAGAGGTCTATATGGAAATGATCCGGCAGGTGGTAAAGGAAAAGCGCCAGGCAATCGTGCTGATCCCGGAGATCGCATTGACTTACCAGACGGTGATGCGCTTTTACAGGACATTTGGGGAACGCGTTTCCATCATGAATTCCAGACTTTCAGCGGGAGAGCGGTATGACCAGATGATGCGGGCGAAAAAAGGAGAGATTGATGTGATGATCGGTCCAAGATCTGCACTTTTTACCCCGTTTCCGAGTCTTGGGCTGATCGTGATCGATGAGGAACATGAGGCAGCTTATAAAAGTGAACAGGTTCCCCGGTATCATGCGCGGGAGACGGCAATCGAACGCGCAAGCCTGGAAGGGGCAAGTGTGGTACTGGGATCGGCAACCCCTTCCATGGAAGCATTTTACCGGTGCGAGCTGGGAGAGTATACGTTGCTGGAATTAAAGAGGCGGACTGCAAAAGCAGAACTCCCGGAGGTCTACACGGTGGATATGCGTGAAGAACTGCAAAAAGGGAACCGTTCTATTTTAAGTGACAGGCTCCATGAGCTGATGGAAGACCGTCTGAAAAAGAAAGAACAGATCATTTTGTTTCTGAATCGAAGAGGGTATGCCGGATTCCTTTCTTGCAGGTCCTGCGGATATGTAGTAAAATGTCCTCATTGTGATGTTTCACTGGCAGCGCACAATAATGGGAAAATGGTGTGCCACTACTGTGGCTACGAAGAAACGGTTGCAAAAAAATGCCCGTCCTGCGGCTCCCCTCATATCGGAGGTTTCCGCGCAGGAACACAGCAGATTGAAGAACTGGTAAAAAAGGAATTTCCGCAGGCAAGGGTACTTCGGATGGATCTGGATACTACAAGATCCAAAGAAGGACATGAAAAGATTCTATCTGCATTTGCAAATGAAGAGGCAGATATTCTTGTCGGAACGCAGATGATCGTAAAAGGACATGATTTTCCAAATGTGACCCTGGTTGGCGTGCTTGCTGCGGATATGTCCTTATACTCGGATGATTTCCGGTCAGCAGAGAGGACATTCGAGCTTCTGACGCAGGCTGCGGGAAGGGCCGGAAGAGGGGCAAAAAAAGGAGAGGTCGTGATTCAGACCTACAGCCCGGAGCATTATAGTATCCAGACGGCAGCACGTCAGGATTATCAGGCATTTTATACAGAAGAGATGAATTACAGGGAACTGATGGGGTATCCGCCGGCAGAGCATCTGATGGCGGTACTGGTAGCCTGTGAGGATGAAGCACTTCTGGAAAAAGGAATGCACTATCTCAAATTATATGCAATGCGGATCACGAAGAACCGCAAGGTACAGGTGATCGGTCCGGCAGCTCCGGCAGTCGGAAAGGTCAAGGATGTGTACCGGAAAGTGTTGTATCTGAAGCAGGAATCCTATGAGATCCTGATAGAAATGAAAGATAAAATGGAACAATATATTGAATTGAACCGGGGATTTGCAAAGATGCGGATTCAGTTTGATTTTGATCCGATGAGTGGATTTTAAAAGAAAAGGCAGGAGGAAGAACAAATGGCAATTAGAAAAATCAGAGAAATAGGCGATGAAGTACTGACAAAGGTGTGTAAGGAAGTAACAAAGATGACACCAAGAACAACAGAACTGATCGATGATATGTTAGAGACCATGTACGAGGCAATGGGGGTAGGTCTTGCTGCACCACAGGTTGGAATTCTCAAAAGAATCGTTGTCATCGATATCGGAGAAGGTCCGGTTGTTATGATCAACCCACGCATCGTAGAGAGCAGCGGAGAACAGACCGGGGAAGAAGGATGCCTTAGTGTACCAGGTAAATCCGGTATTGTTACCCGTCCGAATTATGTAAAAGCAGTAGCACTTGATGAAGATATGAAAGAATACGAGATTGAAGGCGAAGGACTGATGGCAAGAGCAATCTGTCACGAACTGGAGCATCTGGACGGTCATCTTTATGTAGAAAAAGTAGAAGGCGAACTTCACAGCACAGAATACGAAGAAGCCTAGGCTGGAAGCGGGAGGAAGATAAGATGAAGATAATATTTATGGGAACTCCTGATTTCTCAGTCGGAACACTGGAAGCACTGGTAGAAGCAGGACATGAAGTAGTGCTCGCTGTCACACAGCCGGACAAGCCAAAGGGCAGAGGCAAAGAAATGCAGTTCACTCCGGTAAAAGAATGTGCACTTGCACATAATATCCCGGTCTATCAGCCAAAGAAGATCCGGGAACCTGAATGTATCGAAGAACTGAAAAAATATCAGGCAGATGTCTGCGTAGTCGTGGCATTTGGACAGATCCTTCCAAAAGAGATTCTGGAAATGACACCGTACGGATGTATCAATGTCCATGCATCCCTTCTGCCGAAATACCGCGGTGCTGCACCGATCCAATGGGCGGTCATCAATGGAGAAAAAGTATCCGGTGTCACAACGATGCAGATGGATGAAGGACTTGACACGGGTGATATGCTGGAGAAAGTAGAAATCACATTAGATAAAAAAGAAACAGGAGGAAGCCTTTTCGATAAACTTTCCGCAAAAGGAGCCACACTCTGCGTCCATACCCTTGCAGAACTGGAAAAAGGAACCATTACTCCACAAAAACAGGGCGAAAGCACCACCGAATACGCAAAAATGCTCAACAAAAAATCCGGTGAGATCGACTGGACGAAAACAGCAGTAGAAATCGAACGCCTGATCCGCGGCTTAAATCCATGGCCAAGTGCCTACACCCAGTGGGAAGGCAAAACGATGAAAATCTGGGAAGCAGAAGTAGAGGATGTTGTAGAAACCATAGATACTCATGAGCCCGGAACGATCACAGAAGTCACAAAACACGGCTTCAAAGTTCAGACCGGCGAAGGCAGACTAGCCATCAAGTCCCTCCAGATCCCAGGCAAAAAACGCATGGAAGCCGATGCCTTCCTACGCGGATACCACATAGAAACAGGAGAAAAATTAGGTTAGAATTATAACTCTAAAAATTTGAAGTTGCAAATTTAACAAATATTTTTTGACTAGACATATCCGGCACCAAAAAACGTGAACCCTTATTCAACAAGGAGGTCATTAACAGTTAAAGATAAATTATAAAATCATATAAGTGGATATTGAGTTTTATAAGATATTAGACTAGAATATTATTGAAAGGAGTTGATACTTTGAGTAAATATTATTCTATACACGAATTTTCAAAAATTATAGGCGTATCTGCTCAGACATTACGAAATTGGGATGCAAATGGAAAACTTCATCCGCATCATACTACATCAAGTTGAAAAGGTTGTTGTTTTATATAAAGACAGGCTATTGCGATTTGGTTTTGAGTTGATAGAATATATCGCTTCACTTTATAATTGTGAGATTGAGATTATTGATAATACTGAAAAATCTGAACAGCAGGAACTTGTTGAAGATCTGGTTCAAATAATCACAGTATTCAGCTGCAAATTACAAGGAAAACGAGCGAACAAAGCTAAGAAACTTATCCGGGAATTGATACAGGAGGAAACAGATGGTAAAAGCCATAAAAGTAATGCTGATACCAAACAACGTACAGAAAACTAAGATGTTTCAGTACGCAGGTGCTTCAAGATTTGCTTATAACTGGGCTTTGGCCAGGGAAAAAGAAAATTATGAAAAAGGTGGCAAATTCATTTCAGATTCAGAACTCAGAAAAGAATTTACAAAGCTCAGACATTCTGATGAATACGCATGGCTGCTGAATATTTCAAATAATGTAACCAAACAGGCAATCAAAGATGCCTGTACTGCGTATAAGAACTTTTTCAAGGGTTTGCAAAAATTCCCAAGATTCAAGTCTAAAAAGAGATCAATGCCGAAGTTCTATCAGGACAATGTTAAGATACAATTCAGTAATACCCACGTTAAGTTTGAAGGCTTTTCTTCCAGCAGGAAAGCAAATAAGCAGAAAATGAATTGGGTAAGACTTGCAGAACATGGACGTATTCCAACAGATGTTAAATATATGAATCCGAGAATATCCTTTGACGGATTGAACTGGTGGATCAGTGTATGTGTGGAATTTCCTGATTGCAAGGAAACACTTAATGATGATGGAGTTGGTATAGACTTAGGAATCAAAGATTTGGCTGTCTGCTCTGATGCTGTTAAATATAAGAACATTAATAAGAGTCAGAAAGTAAAGAAACTAGAAAAACAGAAACGCAGATTACAGCGTAGTATCTCTCGTTCTTACGAGAAGAATAAGAAAGGGGAAAGTTACTGCAAAACCAATAATGTAATCAAAAAGGAAAAACTTTTATTAAAACGAAATCACAGATTAACAAACATCCGTAAAAACTATTTGAATCAGACCATATCTGAGATCGTAAATCGAAAACCAAGATTTATCTGTATTGAAGATCTGAATGTCAGCGGAATGATGAAAAATAGACATTTATCCAAAGCAGTTCAGGAACAAGGATTTTTTTGGTTTAGAAAACAGCTTGAATACAAATGCAGTGATAAAGGGATCCAGCTTATTGTGGCTGATCGGTTTTATCCATCATCAAAGCTTTGCAGCTGTTGTGGAAATATCAAAAAAGATTTGAAATTATCTGACAGGGAATATAGATGTGAGTGTGGGAATATAATTGACAGAGATTTCCAGGCATCAATAAATCTTAAGGGTTATGGAGAACGATTTGCAAGCTGACACTGAAACGTTAATGCAAATATGTACGGATACGTTAGTCCGGAATTTACGCCTATGGAGAGTACAAGAACTTGTGAGTAGATAGATATTTATATCATCAAAAGCATACTCGTTGAAGTAGGAATGAAACATAGAAGTTTGTAACTTTTTATAAGTTTTCAGTAACGGCAAACATGTACTACCCATATTATTTTGATCCAACTTATTTCCTTGTCATCATCGGCGTCATCATCTGCGCCCTTGCATCCGCCAAAGTGAATTCCACCTACGCCAGGTACGATCAGGTCCGCAACCACGCCGGGATCACCGGTGCGATGGCTGCGGAGCAGATCCTCAGGATGGAAGGGATTTATGATGTACAGGTGATGAGAGTAAGTGGAAAACTGACCGATCATTACGATCCGGCAAACCATGTACTGCGGCTTTCAGATTCCACCTACGGTTCGACATCGGTTGCGGCACTTGGAGTTGCAGCACATGAATGTGGACACGCGATCCAGCATGCAAGGCATTATGTACCGCTGACAATACGCGGAGCACTTGTTCCGGTGGCGAATTTTGGATCCGGGATTTCATGGCCGCTGATCATAATGGGATTATTTATCAGAGGAGAAATGTCTACATTGTTTATCAATCTTGGGATCCTGATGTTTTCATTGGCAGTGCTGTTCCAGATCATCACGCTTCCGGTAGAGTTTAATGCATCGGGAAGAGCACTTAAAATCCTGAAAAATTCAGGCATGCTATATGAATCAGAAGTACGTGAGGCAAGAAGTGTTCTTACAGCGGCAGCGCTTACCTATGTGGCGAGTGCAGCATCTGCACTTCTGCAGCTTTTAAGAATACTGATCCTGACAGGAGGAAGAAGAAATGACGACGAATAACCAGGGAGTAGGTACAAGAGAACTTGCACTGATGATCCTGCTGGAAATCGAGCGTGGAGAGAAAAGTCATATCGTGCTCAGACAGGTGCTGGAAAAATATCAGTATCTGTCCAAGCAGGACCGTGCATTTCTGACCAGGCTTGCAGAAGGGACAACAGAGCGGAGGATAGAACTGGACTATATTATCAACCAGTTTTCAAAAGTAAAGACAGAAAAAATGAAACCGGTGATCCGCAATATCCTGCGCTGTGCGGTCTATCAGATCAAATACATGGATCAGGTTCCGGATTCGGCAGCATGCAATGAAGCTGTCAACCTTGCTATCCGGAAAGGCTTTAAGAACCTGCGGGGATTTGTAAATGGGGTACTCAGAAATATCGCGCGAAACATTGATAAGATTGCGTATCCGGAGAATACAGAAGAATTTCTCTCAATAAAGTATTCCATGCCACAATGGATCATCCGTATGTGGGTGAGAGATTATGGAGAAGAGAAGACGAAATACATCCTGGAAGGTTTTTATAAAGAACGTGCAACAACAATCCGGATCAATGGAAATGCAACCACCAAAGAAGAGCTGATCAGAGAGCTGACAGGAGAAGGCATTCAGGTAAAAGAACATCCGCTTCTTGCGTCTGCGCTTCTGATCTCAGGCTATGATTATCTGGCAGCAATCCCGGCGTTCCGGGAAGGAAAATTCCAGGTACAGGATGCAGCTTCGATCATGGTAGCGGAACAGGCAGGAATCAAAGAAGGAGATTACATACTGGATGTGTGCGCGGCACCGGGAGGAAAAGCGCTCCATGCGGCACAGATCCTGAATGGGACAGGTATGGTAGAGGCAAGGGATCTGACAGAGATGAAGGTAGAGCTGATTCGGGAAAATATTTCACGGATGGGATTTGAAAATATCCGTGCAGTGCAGCAGGATGCAACCTGCTTCGATGCGGACTCTGAGGAAAAAGCAGATGTTCTGATCGCGGATCTTCCGTGTTCCGGCCTTGGTGTTCTTGCGAAGAAGACCGATCTGAAGTATAAGATGAACCCGGAGACGGAGACTGAAGTTGCAGCACTTCAGAGAGAGATCCTGGATGCGGTTTGCCGATATGTGAAGCCGGAGGGAACACTGATGTACAGCACCTGTACGATCAGCAGGACAGAGAACGAGGAAAACGCCGGATGGTTTGCCGAAAAACATCCGGAATTTGACCTGGAATGGGAGAAACAGATTTTTCCGTCTGATATAACCGATGGTTTCTATATTGCTAAATTTATCCGGAGGGACAGATAATGGAAAAAAAAGATATCGCTTCGTATTCATTTGAAGAGTTACAGGAAGAAATGCTGGCGATTGGAGAAAAAGGATTCCGCAGTCGACAGATTTATTCCTGGATCCATGAAAAGCTGGTGGATGATTTTGAAGAAATGACCAATCTTCCAAAAACTTTACGCCAGAAACTGGAATCAGCATACGAAATACGAAGAGTCGAAATGGAAAAAAGACAGATTTCAAAGATTGACGGGACCAATAAATTCCTGTTTTGTCTGAAAGACGGGAATATGGTAGAAAGTGTTTTGATGAAATATAAACATGGCAATTCGGTATGCATATCCTCGCAAGTTGGCTGCCGGATGGGATGCCGTTTCTGTGCATCAACACTGGACGGGCTGGAACGAAACCTGACACCGTCAGAGATGTTAAGACAGGTTTACCAGATCCAGAAGATCACTGGCGAGAGAGTTTCTAATATTGTGATCATGGGAACCGGAGAACCGTTGGATAATTATGACAATTTTCTGAAATTCATTCACATGGTCAGTGATGAGCACGGGCTCAATATCAGCCAGAGAAATATCACGGCGTCTACCTGTGGAATTGTACCGAACATCCGAAGACTTGCAGAAGAAAAGCTACAGATCACGCTGGCACTTTCCCTGCACGGTTCCAACCAGGAAAAGAGAAGATCGCTGATGCCGGTGGCAAATAAATACGAGCTTCATGAGGTTCTGGAAGCGTGTGATTATTATTTTGAAAAAACCGGACGGAGGATCACTTTTGAGTACAGCCTGGTTCACGGCGTAAACGATACACCGGAGGATGCAAAAGAGCTGATGGGAATCTTAAAAGACAGAAACTGCCATTTAAACCTGATTCCGGTGAACCCGATCAAGGAGAGAAACTACGAAAAACCGGACAAAAAAAGTGCCGAGAATTTCAAAAATAAACTTGAAAAAAACGGGATAAATGTTACTATAAGAAGAGAAATGGGCTCAGATATAGACGGAGCCTGTGGACAGTTACGGCGCAAGACGATGCAAGGAGTATAAAATATGAAAATATTTTCTATGACAGATGTTGGAAGAAAACGTGAAATGAACCAGGATTACGTGTTTGCCACAGATGAGTCATTAGGTACGCTGCCGAATCTTCTGGTAGTAGCCGATGGAATGGGTGGACACAAGGCAGGCGATTTTGCGTCAAAATATACGGTGGAAGTTCTGAAAGAAGAACTGAAGCATACATTAAAGGATGGGCCGGAAGAGATTTTAAAAGATGCGGCTCAGACAGCGAACCACAAGCTGATCGAGAAAGCAGATGAAGACATTAATCTGGAGGGGATGGGAACCACTCTGGTTGCGGCAACTGTGATCGATCATACACTTTATTTTATAAATGTAGGTGACAGCCGTCTGTATCTTCTGAATAATGATATCAGGCAGCTTTCCAGAGACCATTCCCTGGTAGAAGAGATGGTTCGTCTGGGAGGAATCAATGAGGAAGAGGCAAGACATCATCCGGATAAGAATATCATTACCAGAGCAATTGGAGTAAAAGAGGATGTAGAGGTGGATTTTTATGAATTCAGCCTCAAAAAGGGAGATATCATCCTGATGTGTTCCGATGGACTCAGTAATATGATAGAGGATGAAGAAATTTTTGCGATAGTTAAAGGGGCAAGAGATATCGTAGAAGCCGGTCAGAATCTGATTGACCGGGCGAATGAGAACGGGGGCAATGACAATATCAGTGTTGTTCTTGCAGAACCGTTTTCTGATGAGGTGAGTATATGGTAAAAGACGGGATTTATTTAAGTGGCCGTTATCAGGTTCTGAGCAAGATCGGAGCCGGTGGAATGGCGGATGTATATAAGGCGAAGGACTGTATGCTGAACAGATATGTCGCAGTGAAAGTCCTGAAAAAAGAATACAGGGAAGATGAAAACTTTGTAAAGAAATTCCGGTCAGAAGCACAGGCAGCAGCAGGGCTTCTGAACCCGAATATTGTCAATGTATATGATGTAGGGGAGGATCGAGGACTCTATTATATGGTCATGGAGCTGGTAGAAGGAATCACTCTGAAAGAATATGTGCATAAAAAAGGAAAGCTTTCTTCCAAGGAAGCGATCAGTATTGCAATTCAGATGTGTACCGGTATTGAGGCAGCTCACAATCATCACATCATACACAGAGATATCAAACCGCAGAATATTATCATTTCCAAAGAAGGAAAGGTAAAGGTTACGGATTTTGGTATTGCAAAGGCGACAACATCGCAGACAGTCAGCACCAGTGCAATGGGATCGGTACACTATGTATCTCCGGAGCAGGCACGGGGCGGCTATTGTGATGAGAAGAGTGATATCTATTCTGCAGGTATCACCATGTATGAGATGGTGACCGGAAGGGTTCCTTTCGATGGCGATTCTACTGTTTCGGTTGCAATGAAGCATTTACAGGAGAATATTACCCCGCCTTCTGAGTATGCACCGGATTTATATCCGGCGCTGGAGAAGATTATTCTCAAGTGTACACAGAAGAGCGCGGAAAGACGTTACCAGAGTGCCGGAGAACTGATCCAGGATCTGAAGAGGGCGTTGGTCGATCCGAGTGGCGAATTTGTAGATATGGTTCCGATCCGGAGTATGGGAGATACGGTGATGATCTCGCCGGAGCGGATGGCACGTATGAAAAAGCGTCAGGGCGATGGTTATGATGACGAAGAGTATGATGATGGCTATGACGATGAAGAATATGACGAAAATGATGACTATGATGAGGATGACGAAGAGGATAATTATAACGGGGGCAGACGCGGTAACAGTAAAAATGGCGTAGATCCGAAGATGAACAAGATGATGAAGATCCTCATGGTTGCAGTTGCAGTGATCGTTGCATTTGCGCTGATTTTCCTGATCGGCAAAGCAGCAGGTGTGTTCGGTAAGCGTTCAGACAGTCAGATTTCAGTTTCCAATGAGATTGAAGTGCCAAATCTGGTCGGACAGCCGCAGAATGTTGCAGAGACGATGTGCGAAAAGAAGCAGCTGAAGCTGGAAGTAGAATCCGAGAAAGCATCAGATAAGGCAGCAGGTACGATTATTGAGCAGAAGACAAAAGCAGGAAAGAAAGTCAAGAAAAATACGGTGATCAAGGTTGTAATAAGTTCAGGACCGGAAAAGATCATGATCCAGAGTGTAGAGGGAATGAATGAAGATGCAGCCAAGAAAGCACTGATCAAACAGGGCTTTACGAGCAAGAACATTACTGTTACCAGTGAATACAGCAGTGATGTTGAAAGTGGAAAAGCTACAAGGACTGATCCGGCAGAGGGAACAGAGGTATCTGCTGACTCTAAAATCACACTGTATATCAGTAAAGGTGAAAAACAGCCGGACAAGGTGTCAGTTCCGCCAATTGTGGGAATGTATGTAAATGATGCGGTATCTACACTGAGTGCAAGCGGATTGTCCGATGGCGGAACGAGCAGTGAAGAATATTCAGATGATTATGCAGAAGGTATGATTATCCGTCAGAGCACAGATGCCGGAACGAAGGTGGCTGAAGGAACAAGTGTGAGTTATGTTGTCAGCAAAGGACCAAAGCCTGCAGATCAGGTGAAGGTACCAACTCTGACAGGAAAGACACTTGGAGATGCGATTTCAGCACTGAATGCCAGAAATCTGACTTATACAGAAGTTGATATTGACAGTGCAGAACCATCTGGAAAAGTTGTAAAAGTTGATCCGGGAGAAGGTACATCGGTAGATGTAGGAACTGCGATCACACTGTATGTAAGCAATGGCTCACAGGCAAGCAGTGGATCCGACAGTAACAATTCGGGCAGCAATAATTCCGGTAACAACTCAAATAACGGCAACAATACAGGAAATTAAAAGGACTGTTTTATGCAGGGAAGAATTATAAAAGGGATTGCAGGATTCTACTACGTTTATGACGTAGTAGAATCTGTCATTTATGAATGTAAAGCAAAAGGAATTTTCCGTAAGGAGAAGATTAAACCACTGGTCGGAGATCTGGTAGAATATGAGATCTTAGATGCAGAAGAGAAGACCGGTAATATCATCCGGATCCTTCCAAGGAAGAATGAACTGATCAGACCGGCAGTGGCAAATATTGATCAGGCACTGGTTGTATTTGCAGTGAAGAAGCCGGATCCGCATTTTAATCTGCTGGACAGGTTTCTGGTTATGATGGAGCGGCAGGAGATTCCGGTTATTATCTGTTTCAACAAGAAGGATATTGCAGATGAGCCGGAAATCGAGTCTCTGGAGAAGACTTATGAGGCTTGTGGGTACCGTGTGATCTTTGCAAGTGCCAGAGAAGGAGAAAATATTCTGGAGATTAAAGAGGCACTAAAAGGAAAGACAACAACTGTTGCCGGACCTTCAGGAGTTGGAAAATCCTCTCTGATCAACTGTCTTCAGGAAAATGTCAATATGGAGACCGGAAGTATCAGCAGAAAGATCGAGCGGGGAAAACATACTACCCGCCATTCAGAACTGATCCCGATCGACGAGGATTCCTATATCATGGATACACCGGGATTTTCGTCACTGTATACCAATGATTTTGGCAAGGAAGAATTGAAATATTATTTTCCGGAGTTTGATCAGTATCAGGGAGGCTGCAGGTTTCAGGGGTGTAATCACATCAGTGAACCGGGGTGTCTGGTAAAAGAGGCTCTGGAAGAGGGAAAAGTGCATCCGGTGCGGTATGAAGATTATTGTGAGATGTATCGGGAACTGGAACAGAAGGAAAAAAGGAGGTACTAAACTAAAATGGAATATAAATTATCACCATCTATTTTATCGGCAGATTTTTGTAATCTGGAAGAAGGTATCCGCCAGACAGAGGAAAATGGAGCGGTATATTTACATTTTGATGTGATGGATGGCGTGTTTGTACCGAGTATTTCTTTTGGAATGCCTGTGCTTGCATCAATCAAACCGGCGGTAAAGCAGGTGATAGATACGCATCTGATGATTACGGAACCAATCCGTTATGTGGAAGCATTTGCAGAGGCAGGAGCGGATATTCTTACTGTACATTATGAATCATGCAAGGATATACGTGCGACTCTGGACAAGATCAAAGCGTGTGGCATGAAGACAGGACTGGCAATTTCACCGGATACACCGGTGGAGGTCCTGAAGGAATTCCTTGGTGAAGTGGATATGTTCCTTGTGATGACAGTCCATCCAGGATTTGGCGGACAAAAGCTGATTCCTGAGATGCTGGATAAGGTCAGAACACTTAGGGCAATGCTGAATGAACGTGGACTTGAGACTGATATTCAGGTTGACGGAGGAATTTATGCATTCAATGTGAAAGAAGCACTGGATGCGGGAGCAAATGTGATTGTTGCGGGATCAGCTGTATTCAAAGGGAATGCAGGAGAAAACACAAGAGAATTGATGGAGATTTTAAAGAATTATGAGTAAGACAGTCATTATCAGTGGGGGAATGCTTGACGAGGGATTTGCAGAGAAGGTTCTTGAAGCAAATCCGGAGGCTTATATTATCGCAGTAGATAAGGGGCTTGAGTATCTGTATAACCATAAGATTGAGCCTCAGTATATTGTTGGGGATTTTGACAGTATTGATCCAAAGGTGATTGATTACTATCGCAAGGAGACGAATATTCCGATCCGGGAATATAATCCGGTTAAGGATGCGACGGATACAGAGATTGCTCTTCGGCTGGGAATTACATTGGGAAGCAAAGAGATGATCCTTCTTGGGGCAACCGGTGGAAGAATCGATCATTTGTGGGCGAATGTCCAGACACTTAGTGTGGCATGTGATGCCGGAGTAAATGCCTGCATTCTGGATGAGAAAAATAAAATCTGGGTAACGAATAAATCCTGTGTGCTGAAAAAGTCAGAAGCATACGGACCATATCTTTCTGTATTTTCTTTGGAAGGTGAGATTTATGATTTCAGTTTGGAGGGTACGAAATGGCCACTCAATCATCATGATCTGATGCCGTGCGACAGTCTGACGGTGAGCAACCAGTTTGTGGATGATGAAGTGAAGATCAGTTTTGTAAATGGTCGGATTGTTATTATGGAAACGAAAGACTGATAAGAGATGTATAAGAAGAGAAAAGCCAGATATCATTCGAAAATGGTATCTGGTTTTTTTGCGTAAAAGATACTAGGTGTCTGAGATGAGTACTTTTTTGATTATAAAGCCGGATTTTGAAAAAACACGAATCTGAAAAAGGGTTGGACACAATCCGGCAACATGCTGCAGGGAGTGCATCCGAAAGTGGCATAAAATGCAGTCGGGCAAGGAACTAAGTCAGGTGCTTATGGAGTGGCATCCTCTTTTGGAGGGGAAACTGGATTTATGATATTGTGGATTTTAGAACTTGTTTCTTATCTTTCGGTACTCTCTTGGGGAATATCCTTTCAGCTTGTGGAAAAGCCGACTGAAATAAAGCTGATTATCATACCCAACGATTTTAGAAATTTCATTGATGGAATAGGTTGTTGTTTCAAGTAACATCTGGGCATTGTTAATTCGGATTCCCACAATAAACTGCATTGGTGTAGAACCTGTGTATTTTTTGAAGTTTCGGATAAACCAGCTGACACTCATTCCACGTGAGGCAGCATAATCATCTATGCTAATATTCTGGTTATAATTTTCACTGAAAAAGGTAACTGCGTTATCCATCTCGTGATCCAGGTATTCATTTTTCGAGATATGTTCCCTGGTCAGTTCCCGATGAAAGATGATAAGAAGATGACGGAGCAGAAGGACAAGCATTTCCTCATAATTATCTTGGCAACGCTGAAGCTCGATGATAATACGCTTGAAAATCTGTTCGTATTCCATAGAGGTTCCGACCTGAAATACACGCTCTTTATCCGGGAATCCATATTGCCGTAGGATATTTTTTACATTGTTGCCTGTAAAATGAATCCAGTATACTTCTGTCTTATCTTTTCCATAATATTCATATTTCTGAAGTTCCTTCGGTCTGTACAGTACAATATTACCGGCGGGGACAATCGTTTCGTTATCCATATTGTCAAAATGAAAATGCCCATAACCAGCAGTGATATAGATAATCTGATAATCCAGGCGTCCCCTTGGACGGTAGGTTGGTAACTTTGGATGGCTGGAAAGGCGGTAAGTACCGCAACTTCCTACAACCAGTGGGCGACTTTTGTCTTTGAAATCCATATGGGAGTGGTTTAAATAACCGGTATTCATATACATATGGTAGCACCTCTTTTCCTTTTTTTGTTATTGTATCATTTAGTGCATATTTTGTCTAATCCAATTCATAGACATGTTTTGCAGATTAGGATAAGATATATATAGCAAAACAGAGAAGAGTAAACATAAAAGTAAAAGACAAGGTTTGCTGTGAAAAAACAAAGTGCAAAAAAATGTATATGTATTAAAGGAGAGTTATTTATGATTGTACCACGTTATTATGAGGATTTAAGCGTACTGCATGAAAATACAATGCCAGCCAGAGCCTATTTTATTCCGGCATCCAAAAGAATGGATAACCTGGTGGAGCACAGGGAAGAGTCAGATCGAATGCAGTTATTGAACGGAACTTGGAAGTTCCAGTATTTTAACAGTATCTATGATGTTCAGGAACCCTTCTTTGAGAAAGATTATGATACAGAAAATTTTGATGAGATTCAGGTTCCGAGTGTATGGCAGATGGCAGGATATGACACACATCAGTATACAAACATCAGGTATCCGTTCCCATTTGATCCACCGTATGTACCACAGGATATTCCATGTGGAACATATGCACATACCTTTGTTTATCACAAAGATGAAAATGCACCAAAAGCTTTCTTGAATTTTGAAGGAGTAGACAGTTGCTTTTATGTATGGATCAATGGCTCTTATGTAGGGTATAGCCAGGTTTCTCATATGACCAGTGAGTTTGATATCACCGATCTCCTTCGGGACGGAGAGAACAGCATAGCGGTTCTGGTCATGAAGTGGTGTGATGGTTCCTATTTGGAAGATCAGGACAAATTCCGTATGAGTGGTATTTTCCGGGATGTGTACATTTTGAAACGCCCAAAACAGGCAATCAGTGATTATCATATTAAAACAAGAATTGAGGATATGCTTGCGAAAGTAGAAATTGAAATGAAATTCTACTCTCCGTTAAATGTAAAAATTTCGATTGAAGATAGAAACGGAGCAGTTGTAGCACTAGGAAGTATTGCTGAAGAAGGAACAGCTGTATTAGAAATCGCAAGTCCGGAACTTTGGAATACAGAAAATCCATATCTATATAAACTGATTTTTGAAACAGAGAATGAAGTAATTGTAGATCACATTGCATTAAGAAAGATAGAGATTAAAGACCAGGTTATTTATTTAAATGGACAGAAGATTAAATTCCGTGGTGTCAATCGACATGATTCTGATCCGGTTACTGGATTTACAATCAATCCGGAACAGATTACAACCGATCTTACGTTAATGAAGCAGCATAATTTTAATGCGATCCGTTCCAGCCACTATCCGAACGCACCATTTTTCTATGAAATGTGTGACAAGTATGGATTCATGGTAATAGATGAAGCAGATATTGAAGCTCATGGTCCATTTATGATCTACAGAAAAGAAGACACCGATTACAATCGGTTCAAACGATGGAATGAGAAGATTGCAGATGATCCGGTATGGGAAGAGGCAATCGTTGATCGAGTAAAACTCATGGTGGAACGTGACAAAAACCGTTTCTGTATTGTTATGTGGTCAATGGGAAATGAGAGTGCTTATGGCTGCAACTTTGAAAAAGCACTGGAATGGACAAAGAATTTTGATCCAGACCGTATCACACAATATGAGAGTGCAAGATATCGTAATTATGATGAAACATATGATTACAGCAATCTGGATGTGTACAGCCGGATGTACCCGGCGTTTTCCGAAATTCAGGAATATCTGGATAAAGATGGAAGCAAACCCTTTCTTTTGGTAGAGTACTGTCACAGTATGGGAAACGGACCTGGAGATTTTGAAGATTACTTCCAGATGATTCAGGATAATGATAAAATGTGTGGCGGTTTTGTCTGGGAATGGTGTGACCATGCGATTGCTCATGGAACTGCTGAGAATGGAAAGACTATATATGCTTATGGGGGCGACCATGGCGAAGAAATTCATGATGGCAACTTCTGTATGGATGGATTAGTATATCCGGACAGAACGGTACATACAGGACTTTTGGAATACAAGAATGTTTATCGCCCGGCAAGGGTTATTTCCTATGACAAAGAAAGCGGAGAACTGGTGCTTCATAACTACATGGATTTTGATAATCTGAAAGATTATGTGAAAATCAGCTATGAATTGACACAGGATGGACTTTTGATTGGGAAAGGAAAACTTGCTGAAGTATCTGTGGTACCACATAGTGAAGGAAAAACAAACCTGCAGGTCAACGTTCCGGAAAATGGAAAATGTTATTTAAAACTTATTTACCACCTGAAAAAAGAAATGCCTCTGCTGGAAGAGGATTATATCCTTGGATTTGATGAGATCGAAGTAAGCCAGAAGGATGCCAAATGCCAGTTAGCAGAAAAATGGGTTGAAAAAACAGTGACGGATTCTGAATTACAGGTGAGTGAAGATGATACCCAGATTCATATCAAAGGCCGTGAATTCGCATATACAATCGACCGACGGACTGCACTTTTTACAGAGATGAAATTTGCAGGTCGGGAATATCTGAACCACCCGATGGAATTAAATATCTGGAGGGCACCAACAGATAATGATATGTATATCAAGTCTGAATGGAAGAAAGCCCATTATGATAAAGCTTATACAAGAGCTTACACGACAGAGGTCGTGCAGGGAAAGCATGGTGTGAAAATTACAAGCCATGCATCCGTTGTGGCAGAGACAGTACAGAAGATTCTTGATGTGACGATCACATGGAAAATAGAAGCTGCTGGAAAGATTGATGCAGATATTGCAGTAACAAAAGATGATGAATTTCCGGACCTGCCAAGATTTGGTGTGAGGATGTTCCTGGATAAAAAACTTTCAGCTGCACGATACTTTGGAATGGGACCACAGGAAAGCTATTGTGACAAACATCAGGCTGCGAGCCACGGTTTGTATCAGGCAAATGTAGATGATTTGCATGAGGATTATATTCGCCCACAGGAAAATGGAAGCCATTATGATTGTGAATATGTAGAGCTTAACAACAGCCGATATGGAATTGTGGTCTCTGCGGAAAATGCCTTCTCATTCAATGCTTCTTATTATACGCAGGAAGAACTTGAGGAGAAAACGCATAATTATGAACTGACAGAATCAGATAGTGTAGTATTTTGTGTTGACTATGCACTAAATGGCATTGGTTCTAACAGTTGTGGTCCAGTTGTATTGGAGCAGTACCGATTTGATGATGTATTATTCCGGTTCCAGTTTACACTGATACCGTATATAAAGGGATAATAAAGTTTCATGTAACTCGTAAACAAGGAAAGAGAGTCTGATTGTTATGTAAAGTCCGGATATACAGAGCAATCAGACAAAAACAGAGAAAAAACTAGAATTAGACATCATACTCTGTTAGACATCTTGAAATTCTAAGTGCGATGAAGATGAGGAGCAAAGAAATTCGATGGAAGAAAAAAAGTATTTGAAATGGTATAACAAAATTGGATATGGATCAGGCGATATTGCAGGTAATGTAGTCTATGCGTTCCTGACATCTTTTATGATGGTCTATTTGACGGACTCAGTAGGACTTGCTGCAGGTGTCGTAGGTACCCTGATTGCCGTATCAAAACTATTTGATGGTTTTACGGATATATTTTTTGGATCAATGATTGACAAAACACACAGTAAAATGGGAAAAGCGAAACCCTGGATGCTATATGGATATATTGGTTGTGCCATTACGCTGGTCTGCTGTTTTGCAGTACCAGTCAGCTTGGGAACAACGGCTAAATATGCATGGTTCTTTATCTCTTACACACTGTTAAATGGTGTGTTTTATACAGCAAACAATATTGCTTATTCAGCACTTACGTCACTGATTACAAAGAACAGCAAAGAGCGTGTGCAGATGGGATCTTACCGTTTTATTTTTGCGTTTTCAACAAGTCTTCTGATTCAGGCAATTACAGTTGGATTTGTAGATAAATGTGGTGGAGATGCTGCAGCATGGAGAACGGTTGCTATTATCTATGCAATCATTGGTCTTGTCGTAAATACGATTTCAGCACTTTCTGTTAAGGAACTTCCGGAGGAAGAACTTAATGAAGGAGAAGTAAAGAATGATAATGAAAAGTATGGAATGGTACAGGCATTCAAGCTTCTTGTCAAAAACAAATATTACATGATGATTTGTGGAACATATATTTTACAGCAGTTATATGGTGCCATGATTGGAGCTGGCATTTATTACATGACATGGGTACTGAAAAATAAGAATTTGTTTGGACAATTTGCATGGGCAGTAAATATTCCACTGATCATTGCCCTGATTTTCACACCGACATTAGTTGGTAAGTGGAAAGGTATGTATAAACTGAACTTAAGAGGTTATGTCTTAGCAGTCATCGGTAGAGCACTTGTTGTTGTTGCAGGATATATGGGCAGTGTTCCGCTGATGATGGCATTTACAGCTCTTGCAGCCTTAGGTCAGGGACCATGGCAGGGAGATATGAATGCAGTTATCGCATCCTGCTCTGAGTACACTTATCTTACACAGGGAAAGAGAATTGACGGAACGATGTACTCTTGTACTTCTCTTGGCGTAAAAATCGGTGGAGGTATTGGAACCGCTGTTGTTGGATGGTTGCTTGAGTTCAGTGGATATATCGGAACAAATACAACTCAGCCGCAGTCTGCACTTGATATGATGCAGTTTATGTATCTTTGGCTTCCGTTAATCTTTGATGTATTGATTATGTTTGTACTTTCAAGAATGAATGTAGAAGATGCAAATAAAAAACTGAAAGCAGAAAAAGGAATTGCTACAGATGAAGTAACAGATGCATCAGACATAAATTAGAATTGACAGGAGAAAGCGTTGTCTGGTCGTTGCTCGATGAGACAGTGCTTTTTTCTATATATAAAGTGATAGAACTGTATTTTGAAAATAAAAAAGGACCACTTCATTTTTGTGAAATGGCCTTAAGAAAATATTCAGTTTTCACAAAATAGTCCTTTTAGTATTTATACATGGTAAGGATGCTCAAAATATTCAATGTAGAATACTAAAAGGTCATTCAGATATTTTTTTAGGTTGCTCATTTGCAATTCCTCCTTTCCTTATTTACAAGTTGATTATAAGATAGGTGTAAAAGGATTGCTTGCCAAATCGAAAGAAGATATAGACAAATATTGCAAAGGGGAGTATTTCATGCAGTTAAAATATGTTGACACAAAAGAGGAGATCATAGCAATAAATAGGAAGTCAAAACATATTGAACCACATCTTCATAATGCACTGGAGATCGTTTGTGTAACAAGTGGAGCATTAGAACTTGGTGTCGGACAGGAACTATACCATATGGAAAAAGGAGATATAGGCTTTGTATTTCCAGATGTTATTCATCACTATCAGGTACTGACACCCGGTGTAAATAAAGCGATTTATCTGATTGCATCGCCATTTACGATAGCCAAATTTGCAGATATCATGCAATCCATGGCTCCTGAATACCCAATCATCAAAGCGGAAAAGGTTGAACCGGAGGTATATAGGGTTATAAATGCAATTTTAGAGACAGAACAGTCGGATATTACTGTTGCACAGGCATATTTTCAAATTGTGTTGGCACGCTGCATAGGAAAATTAAATTTGGTAGAAAAGAGTAATGTGGGGAGCAACGATCTTATTTACCAGACAGTTTCCTATATATCAGCAAATTTTAAGAAGAAATTTTCGCTGGAAGAGATGGCAAAAGATCTGGGGGTGAGCAAATATGTTTTATCCAGACTCTTTTCCAAAACATTCCATAGAAACTTTAATCAATATCTTAACGATGTAAGGCTGAACTATGCATGCCAGCGTTTGGAAAATACGAGTGATTCTATTACAAACATTTGTCTGGATAGTGGATTTGAAAGTCAGAGAACATTTAACCGAGTATTTAAAGAAAGATATAAAATATCACCGAGTGACTACCGGAGTACATGTCTGAAAGATATGTTGTCATAACATATAGATTAATAAATTCAATAAAAATCTGATTATCAGTCTGAAATAAGTATCTCTGGGTGGTATTTATAATATGGGGTAGTGGTTAATTATTATGTCATATGCTTCTAAATGTAATGTTTTGAGGGGAGACATGAGCAATAGGAGAAGTGGTATTTGCATCAATGGGTTCAACAAAAAGAATTAAACAATAAGAATGAACAAAGTGTTGTAATCATCATACTGGTTGCAACACTTTTTTTTCGACATTTTTTGAGAATTGTGGGATACCACATATCCGGTCACCGCCATGCTCCGATTTGATTTCTATACCAAAAATCAGATCGGAAGAAAGATAATGGCTTATAACAAAACAAGTGAAGAACGAAAACGGCAAGCGAAAAAATTATATTTTTTATTCATATGATCCGATGATTTATGTTTCGGATGCTCATCCGATAGAAGTGATAGAAGATTAGAAAAAGATTGACAAGTTACCAATTGGTTACTACAATATAAGTAACCGAATGGTAATTGCCAAGGGGCATGGACAATTTTTGCATTCATATTACTTTTTAATATATGGATTTTAACAGAAAAGATAAATCCAACATATGCTGCAGCATTTAAGGAAAAATGAAAATCTAAGGAGAAGATATGGAATCAGATATCATTAAAATCAGCCACTTGAATAAAAGCTTTGGCGAAGTAAAAGCGGTAAATGATTTGAGCTTTCGTGTGAAAAAAGGAGAATTGTTTGCATTTCTAGGAGTAAACGGTGCAGGGAAAAGTACAACCATTTCTATTCTTTGTGGACTGCTGAAAAAAGACAGTGGAACGGTTCAGGTAAACGGAATAGAAACTGACAAAGCCGGCGCACAGACAAAAAGGATGCTTGGTGTTGTATTTCAGGATAGCGTACTTGATAAACCACTTACGGTGAAAGAAAACCTAATGAGCAGAGCTGCTTTGTACGGCATTACAGGAAATGCCTTTGATAAGAGATTACAGGAGCTGGTCGAGATTTTGGATTTTGACGAGTTTTTAAACAGACCTGTAGGTAAGCTGTCGGGAGGTCAGAGAAGGAGGATTGATATTGCCCGTGCATTATTGCACAGACCGGAAATTTTGATTCTTGACGAGCCTACAACAGGGCTTGATCCACAGACAAGGCAATTAATCTGGAATGTTATCGAGAAGCTTCAGAAAAATGAAAATATGACAGTATTTCTGACTACACATTATATGGAAGAAGCTGCTAATGCCGGGTATGTTGTGATTCTCGACAAAGGAAGTATCGCAGCGGAAGGTACACCGTTTGAACTTAAAAATGATTATGTACAGGATATAGTATCTGTTTATGGTGTTTCCGAAGATGAAATAAAGTCATTGAACAGAGAATATAAAAAAATACGTGACGGATATCAGATAAAAGTAAGAAATACGAAGGAAGCTACGGAGCTTATTGTAGAACATCAGGACCTATTCAGGGATTATGAAGTAGTAAAAGGCGGAATGGATGATGTATTTCTTGCAGTCACAGGGAAAAAGCTAGGAGGTGAGCATTGATGAGAACAGTATTGGCATTGATGAACAGGAACAGGAAACTGTTTTTTAAAGATAAAGGGATGTTGTTTACATCAATGATTACCCCCGTCATTCTGATTGTTCTGTATGCTACGTTTCTTGCAAAAGTTTTCAGAGATTCTTTTACAGCAGCGATTCCGGATATGATCACGATTTCGGATAAGCTTATTAATGGAACCGTGGCAGCACAACTGACAGCATCACTTATGGCAGTAAGCTGTATTACTGTAACATTCTGCGTGAATCTGACTATGGTGCAGGACAAGGCAAATGGAACATGGAAGGATTTTAATGTTTCGCCGGTCAGCAAGGGAAAAATATATTTGGGATATTTTCTGTCAACAGTAGCTAATTCAGTGATGGTCAATACACTTGCGTTTGTATTATGTCTGGGATATCTGCTTAAAATGGGATGGTATCTGAATGCAGCAGACGTATTATGGGTTCTATTTGATATGATATTGCTCGTCCTGTTTGGAAGTACACTTTCAAGTATCATTAGCTTTCCGTTGACAACACAGGGACAGCTTTCGGCTGTAGGTACAATTGTCAGCGCAGGATATGGTTTTATATGTGGTGCTTATATGCCGATTTCAAATTTTGGATCAGGTCTTCAGAAGGCACTTTCTTATCTCCCGAGTACATATGCCACTTCATTGATTAAGAATCATATGCTTCACGGAGTATTCATGGAGATGGAGAGAAAACATTATCCGGATGAAATGGTTGAAGCGATAAGAGCCACTCTTGATTGCAATCCGGTATTTCATGAAAATGTGGTAGGTGTAAATCAGATGATCGGTATTATGATGGGAAGTATAGCTGTATTCGGAATTATTTATTATTTTGTTACATTGCTGCCAGATGGTGAAGGCGGACGATAGAAAATATTATTTTCGGCAGATAGACAAAGCCTTTTTCATTTCACCAATCGTTGATATGGAAAAGGTGATTCTTGACATGATGAGATGGGCGGATATAACGGAAGAAAAGTTACGTGAAAAACAGTTGATAACTACAGGATTTGGAGAAACATTGTCCTGGGAATATTTGTGTTATGTGCGTAATCATCCGGTCAATTGGTCGGTTCCGACTTGTATATTATATGGAGATAAAGATAATCTGACATCACAGGAGACTATCCATAAGTTTGCCAATGATGTCGATGCAGAACTAACAATAATGCAAAAGGTAACTTAATAACAGATTTAAATTAGGAGATAGACATGGAAAGCAAAGAAAAGAACACAAAGGAAAAAATATTGGAAGAAGCTTTGAAGTTATTTGCACAGAGTGGATATATGGGAACATCCATGAATGATATTGCTTCAAAACTTGGAGTAACCAAGGCTGCATTGTATAAGCATTATAAAAGCAAGCAGGAGATATTGGACAGTATTATTGAAAAAATGAATGAATTGGATATTGAGAGAGTAAAGCAGTATGAAATGCCGGAGGGTGATCTGGAAAAGGTTACAGCCGAGTATAAAGAAACGGCATTTGATAAGATTAAGCAGTTCACAAAGGTGCAGTTTCTTCATTGGACGGAGGAAGAATTTTCAAGCTGTTTTCGTAAGATGTTGACATTGGAACAGTACAGGGAGCCACAGATGGCACAGCTATATCAGAATTATCTTGCAAGCGGACCATTAACTTATATGGAAGCTTTGTTTTCAGGAATGCTGGGCGATGAAGGAAAAGCCAGCCAGACAGCACTTGATTTTTATGGACCTATTTTTTTGCTTTATAGCATATATGATGGAGCAGAAGACAAAAGTCAAGTGATAAAGTTACTGGAAGAGCATATGGATCATTTCTTACAGGAAATGCAGATAAGTTGAAAGGGTGAAACGATTTGAACGATGAATCAGAGCATCAGGAATTGGAGTAATAATCATGAGAATTGAACATGTTGCACTTTATGTAAATGATTTGGAAAATACAAAAAAATTCTTTATGAAATATTTGGGAGCAAAATCAAATGCTGGATATCATAATCAGAAAACAGGCTTTTATTCGTATTTTCTCACATTTGAGGATGGTGCACGTATTGAAATAATGAATTTACCGGAAATGGCTGATTTACCGAAGAAAATAGTTCGTACTGGATATTCACATATAGCTTTTAGCGTAGGAAGTATAGAAATAGTGGATGCGTTGACGGCAGAATTAAAAGCGGATGGTTATGAGGTTATCAGTGGACCACGGACTACGGGTGATGGATATTACGAAAGCTGCATTGTTGCGGTTGAAGATAATCAAATTGAGATTACAGTATAATTTGAAAATGCAGGTATTTGAAAGGACAAAAACATGGCCTCAAGCAAAGAATATTTACAATTTATATTAGAGCAGTTATCTGATTTAGAAGAAATTAATTATCGTGCAATGATGGGAGAATATATCATATATTATCGTGGCAGGATTGTCGGAGGCATATATGATGACAGGTTACTTGTGAAACCGACAAAATCTGCAGTTTTTTATATGGCAACTGCGATTTATGAATTACCGTATGAAGGGGCAAAGGAGATGCTGTTAGTAGAAGATGTTGACAGTAAGGAATATTTGGCTGGACTTTTTAAAGCAATGTATGATGAATTGCCGGTTCATAAATCAAACAACAAAATAAGGAAATTTTGATAAAGCATTCACCCGGAATGGGTGAGTATTTTTGGGTTTCAGGTATTCAAATAACCGAAAAAAATCAGGTTATTGCTGAAGCGTATAGATTCATTAGTGGAGTAATACAATATATTAAGAAGCAAAATAATAATCCAAAACATAAAAGGTACTTGAAAATTTAGTAGAAAACATATTGACTTTGTGAATGAAATTGGGTAATATATGCACATAGAACAAAAACTTTCGAGGTTTTTATCAGAAATGGTGCTTGCACCAAGTCTGGGTTTGAAAAAAGTCCGTTACAATATGCAGAGGTGTTATGTATATTGTAATGGGCTTTTTTGTATTATATTCTAGAAAAATCAGGAGGTGTGTATGGTAATAGGAATTATAGAAGATGACAATTTGTTGAGAAAAGCTTTGGATACATCTTTGAAAAATCAAGGTTATACAACGATTCTTGCTGGTTCAAGAAAAGAAGCAATTAAAAATATAGATAGATCTGTAGATTTGTTGATCGTAGATATTGGATTACCGGATGGAGATGGAATAAATCTATATCAAGAGCTTCAAAAAAATGGAAGAATCCCAGCAATTTTTTTAACTGCAAAAGATGATGAAAAAGATATGTTAAAAGCATTTGATATAGGAGCAGATGATTATGTGGTCAAACCATTTTCAATAAAAGTATTGTTAAAACGTATGGAAGTTGTTTTGAAGAGAAAATCGAATGAAAATGTTTTTGTGTGCGGGCAGGTCATCTTGCATTCGGATAGAAAACAGGTTTTTGTAGGAAAAACAGAAATATCGTTAACACTCAAAGAGTATCAGCTTTTAGAATATTTTATTATGAACCAGAACCAGGTTCTTACAAAAGAGATGATAATGGAAAATATATGGGGAATCGATAGTGAATTCATTGATCCCAACACAATTAGCGTTATGATCAGCAGATTGAAAAAGAAATTGAATGATTCATCGAATGTTATCAGTAATGTATTTGGAATGGGATATAGAATGGGAGAGTAGCATGGCTGTAGCAAGTTTTACAGTACTTTTAATAGGTTTCATACTCGGAGGAAGCACTGTATATTTAGTTGAAAATCATTTGAGAACAAATGAAATGAATAAAATATATAAATTGACGGAATCCTTAATAAACGGCAATGAATTAGATGGTTCTGATATAGGGAAAGAAACGATCTATTCTAAAACGACCAATCAATTAATCCGTTTACAGGAAATATTGGAAGGAAGAAGGAAAGAGGCTGAAAAAAGTAAATATGAGATACAGAAATTAATTTCTGAGATTGCGCATCAACTAAGGACACCGCTGGCGAATATAAAAAATTATACAGAATTGCTGCAAGAGTCATTAAATGAAACTCAAGAAACATTGAATACAGAATACATAAAAGACTTGCGAACAAGTGAAGAACAATTATGTTTTTTGGTGGAGAGCTTTATAAAAACTGCCCGATTAGAGCAGGGAATCATACAAGTTCACACTCAAAAAGAAAATCTTGTTGAAACGATTCTAAATGCGTTGGGGCAAATACAGAAAAAGGCAGAAGAGAAAGATATCTATTTTCAAGTAGAATTGCCAGAGAAAATCATTTGCGAACATGATAAAAACTGGATGTGTGAGGCCCTTTATAATGTGTTTGATAATGCAGTCAAATATAGCAAAAGCAACAGCACGATCAATATCACAATGAAACAAACCGAAATGTTTTATAAGATTCAGATAAGAGATTATGGAATCGGGATAAGAGATGGAGAAGAAAATAAAATTTTTCAAAGATTTTATCGAAGTGAGCAGGCAAGAGGGCAGGAAGGATGCGGAATTGGTTTATACCTTTCCAGAGAGATTGTCTTATTACAAAAAGGGATGATGAAAGCAAAACAAATGAAGCCAGGGCTGCTTATAGAAGTGAATCTTCCGGTATAGACAGTTCATATGCAGCTTGTAAGAAGTTTGTAAGAGGTACCATGTATAATAGATTATGGCTGAGTTAAAGGTAGCATTTACGAAAGGAGTTTACAGAAAAGATGGATATAATCAAAGCCATGAATCTAAAAAAATATTATACATCCGATACATATGAAGTGCGTGCCTTAGATGGTGTGTCATTAACGGTGGAAGAGGGTGAATTTATAGCGGTTGTTGGTACGTCCGGATGTGGAAAGACAACACTTATGAACATGTTGGGAGGTCTTGACATTCCGGATTTTGGAGGTGTCTGGATCAGAAATACAAGTTTAAAAGATCTTAACAAGGAAGAAAGAACAATATTCAGAAGAAGAAATATCGGATTTGTATTCCAACAATACAATTTAATTCCTTCGCTTAGTATACGCGAAAACATAGTTCTTCCGATGCGACTTGACGGTAAGGAAATCGATATAGATTTCTTTAATGAAATTGTAGAAATACTTGGATTAAAAGATAAATTAGAACGTTTTCCATCAACACTGTCCGGTGGACAGCAACAGAGAGTTTCTATAGCACGGGCATTGTTGACGAAACCGGCAATTGTCCTGGCGGATGAACCGACCGGAAATCTGGATTCTGTTACAAGTATGGAAGTTGTGGGATTACTAAAATCCTGTGCTGCAAGATTCCATCAGACGACATTGATCGTAACTCATCAAGAGGAAGTAGCACAGATGGCAGACAGAGTAATACGTATGTCCGATGGGAAAATCTATACAAGAGATTGTAACGATTGTTAGGAGGTATCATTATGTTTCATAAGAACATTCCAAATAACAATAAAGACATAATCCGATTTCTGGCTAAGAATTTTGCAGGCACAAAAAAGGTAAGAAATTCGATTTTATTTTGCTCGGTAGTAATCGGTATTGTTGCGATTACCATGGTATTCGGAATCTCTTTTGGGAAAATACAGGCAGAAGAAATAAGATTAATCAGAGAAAATGGAGCGGCTTCTTCGGGCAGAATAGAAGATGGAACAGAAGAACAATATGCAAAATTAAAACAACTGGATTATATAAAACAAGTTGGGAAAAGTATTTTTGTAGGTGAAGCTACAGACATTTCTAAGAATAATGAAAAAACGATATGCAACGTAGTTTGGGCTGATTCAGAAAGTTGGAACAATTTTTTGAGGCCGGCATATACCAATGTGATTGGGAATTATCCGCAGAAAAAGGAAGAAATTCTATTATCTGAGCGGGCATTGAAAAAACTTGGTATCTCTGAACCGGAACAAGGAATGGAAATAAACTTAGATGTATACAAAGGTGTGTTCGAACATTCGAAAGAAAAATTTGAACTATGTGGCTGGTATACAGACTCTGGAAATGAATTGTCAATCGGATACATTTCACATGACAAAATTAATGAGTTGAGTCTGGAAAAAGGACCTTATACGTTACTTTTCAGTCAGAGTAATCATTTAAGCAGAAGCAAAACAGAAGAAAAATTATATCAGACATTGCCGATGAAGAGTGCAGAACAGAAGATATACGTTTCTGATACAGCACAATATACTGCCGTTTCTAAATTCGCAGGTGGATATGAGATGGTGATATTAGGAACAATAGGAATTTTGTGTGGAATATATTTCCTTGTACGCAATGTCCTTTGGATATCCATGAGCGAAGATGTTCAAAATCTCGGACTGCTCCACACAATCGGAGCCACAGAAAGACAGATTACAAAAATATACCGGAAACAAATGCGATTACTCATGTTAAAAGGCTCTGCTTTGGGAAGTTTGATTTCTGCATTGGCTTTGATTTTATTGATACCGAAAATATTAGGCTTTCATTTTTATCAGGAAATGGGAGGAAACACGATACTTTCCTTTTTCAGACCGTGGATTCTTTTGATTTCTGTTCTATTTGTAAATGGAATTCTGTGGATAGCATCGGAAGGTGTTATTAGAAAAATAACGACTCTGTCTTGCGTTGAGAGTGCCACTTATGATGGAAATAAGCTTAACAGAAAAATAAAACATCCTGTGGAAATGGTGTTGAAACGTTCTGAAATAGGAGAAATGTTTTATATTGCATGGGGAAATATAACACGACACAAAGCACGATTTATCATTACAAGTCTTTCTATATTTTTAGGAGTCCTGTCTTTTATTCTAATGAATGTACTTACAAATGGATGCGATTATAAGCTTCTTCTTGAAAAACGTCCTGATTTTTTGTTGGCAGGAGAGTTTAGCAAATTCGGGAAAAGCCAGGGATGTGGGGAAGAATATAAAACCAGAGAAATCGATGTTGATCCTTTACTGACACAGGGAGACGGTGTGGAACTGTTGTATGATAATGATTATGATGAATTTTCACCAATCTCTCAAGAGTTGGAGAAAAAACTACACAAGATAGATGGTATTGATTGGGAAAATTCAAATCTGATTGAAGGAGCTTATGTAACTACGGTTATGTCTAAGAAAGGAATTCGTCCTTATGACGAGGGGCTTTCAGATCTTACAAATGACAATATGGTGGAAGGATTCAGTTGGGATACGGTGCAGATTTTAAATGACAATCAAATCTTGTCGCTTAAGAAATACGTTCAGGATAATCAACTCAATATTGATGTGAAATCTTTGGAAGAAGGAAATGGCGTGCTAGTCATACATGATCATATGCTGACTCCGGAACAGCAAAAACTTGCAGATGAGGCAATTGGCGAACCGGTATACTTTAAAACTTTGCTTTCAAGAGAAGATGCGATTCTTAGAAAAGAACAAAGTAATTCTGAGAATAAAGAGAAACAACAGGAAGAGGAATTTCCTCAAAAGGAATCCGAAACATTTACTCTATGTGGTTATTTAGACAGGCAAAGTGATAATTTCCCAGAAATACATCAATCCTGGCATGGTAGAGAAGGCAGCATATATTATTTTATCAGTGAGAAAGGCTTTCAAAAGATACCAACTGAGAAAAAGATATTAGCAATGGAATTAACTGCTGATCCAGAAAAAGAACCTTATGTGAAAACACAGATCAGCGAGCTGATATCCGAGGAAAATAAGAAACGATCCGAAATGACAGAAGTATCGATGGATGAAGGCACAGGCGAAGCAGGAGTTTTTGTTATCTGTAAATCAGACCTGATGCAACAAAAAGAAACATATATGAGAGGAAATCGAATTCTCCTAGGTGCTATAAGCATCATATTATTCATTGCGGGATTGACCAATTATTGTAACGTCGTATTTACCGGGATGTACGCTCGGAGAAAAGAATTTGATATTATGAAAAGTATCGGGATGACGGATAAACAAATGAAATTAATGCTTTTTGGAGAAGGTAGTTATTATTTTATGTGTGTGATGGGAATGTTGTTTACTGTAGGGGTGGCAGCCTTGGTTGGAGTGAAAATTTATATGGAAAATAAATTGTCATATTTTATATTTCATTGGCCGATTCATGTTATGGTAGGTGTAATGTTTTCTTTAATGCTTATTAATGTTATGGTTACACATTTTATATGCAAGAAGAGATAGAAGAGACATGGTGACTATTTAGGATCCATGTTAAGTTTTGAAATGAAATTCTTGTGAACTTTGCCCTGTTACAGTTGTTTTTTACGCTATTATCTGAAAGACATATAATATATAGGCTTGAATGGTGAAAGTGCTCATTTGGGCCTATTATTGTATGAATTCATGTGTTACAACCAGAGCAAGATCCACCCGTGTATTACAGTATTGTCATTTTGACAATTTTGATAAAGCATTCACCCGGAATGGGTGAGTATTTTTGGGTTTTCAGGTATTCAAATAACCGAAAAAAATTTTCATCAAGAACGATCTGTCATTGGTGGCAGGCGCAACAAATTTCTTAGAGAAAATTAAGTTTTACAAATAAGGTCGCTTACAAGTGTAAAGAAAACAGAAACTTAAATATTCACAAAGAGAAAAGGCTATGGTATAATACAGAGTACTGAATTTAGATAATTATACTGAAAATCAAAGGATTTATAGGAGGAAATATACAAAATGAAATTAGGAATCGTTATTACGAGACCGATTTCATAAATGTCCATATAAGTTGTTAAATGCCTTTAAATGCTGATAGCTAGAGCATTTAACGGATTTCCGACTTGGATAAAACTCTATATAAATTCATGTAAGTTTTTGAAAAATGGCCCACTTTGTGGCCCATTAACTTTTGATTGAAGTCCTAATATGGTAAGGAGAAGTGCTTGTATGAGCGCTTCTTTTTTGCAAGTATTATAATAAAAATAACTGGTGATTAGGTTCCAATATGAATATGTAACTGGAATTTTAAAGGCATAGTATGTTGTACCATCTAATAAATTTTGCTTTCATTTTTGCTCATGACCATGAGACTTTTTTCACTCAAACTGCATGCTGATGATATATTTCTAGTATCGAACAGAACGTTGTTGTATTATGATTTGCTTTTAATTGTCACGGCAGTGTTTAATGGATGCTGTGAAAGCCTAGGCTTTAAAGGATTTTTTGATGATTGACGAATAATTTACACCTTATTTATACCTTTGGAAGACCGGATCGGAATAATAGAGAAATAAAGAAATAGATAAATATAACAGGAAGCAATTTTGTCATATTGGAAATAATTAAAATTTGCTGAACCGTGTTGATTTTATTGATTGAGTATAATAAAAGTAAGAACAGAAACTTCCATGCTTGAAGCGGTTACCAGAATTGACAAAGAAATGCAAGTTAGCCAATCCGGTAGTCCAGCATATTTTTTCATTGTCACCCGACGTTTATACAAAACATATACTTATTCCGCTTGATGCGTCATTCTTGTTCTGAAAACAGGAACAGAATCCTTACAGCGACTGTAAGTGTTATTTATTGTGCTTCTGTGCTATCATTTACCCAGAAATGGATAGGAGGCATTCACATGAAACCAATTTTGAATATTGAAAATCTTACCAAAGTCTATGGGACGTTGCCAAACCAGACGAGAGCACTGAACGGAATCACTTTTCAGGTCATGCCGGGAGAGTTTCTCGGTATTATGGGAAGCAGTGGTTCCGGCAAATCCACGCTTCTCAACTGTATTGCAACTGTGATTCAGCCTACAGGTGGAAGCATTCAGGTGGAGGGAGATACTCTGCAATCCCTCAAGGAAAAGGCTCTTGCCGAGTACCGTGGCAAAAAAGTTGGTTATCTATTCCAGAACTTTGAATTGCTGGACAACCTGACTGGCAGGGAAAATATCCTGCTCCCGACTTCCTTGCATGGGGTAGCCGAAACAGAAAGCAGCCAGCGGCTGAAGCAGTTGGCTGACTATCTGGAAATTTCTGATGTTCTGGATAAGTTTCCGTCCAAGATGTCCGGTGGCCAGCGTCAGCGTGTTGCGGCAGCAAGGGCTCTGATCTTACATCCCCAAATGATCCTTGCCGATGAACCGACGGGTGCGCTGGATTCTAAGAACGCAAGAAGTCTTATGGAGAAGCTGTCCGGCCTGAATCGTGACGAACAAGCTACGATCCTGATGGTAACCCATGATTCCAATGCCGCCAGTTTCTGTAAGCGCATCCTGTTCATCCAGGATGGCGTGATCTTTCATGAGCTTCGGCGTGGAGACGAAAGCCAGCAGGAGTTCTACGGGCGCATCCTGAAGGTGATGGCGCAACTGGGAGGGGGCAGCGCAAATGTTCTCTAATCTCATTCTTCGGAACAGTCGCCGCAGTCGAAAGGAAAACGGTCTGTTTTTCAGCTCCCTGGTGATTTCTATTGTTGCATTTTACATGATTCTTTCCATCTCCACTCAAGATGTGATGCTCTTTTTGCAGAAAATGGAGAGTGACGCAGTTGACAAACTCCTGCTTCTGATTCCTGCGTTTTATGGGATGACCCTCGGTATTCTGTTCTTTTTGATCTATTTTGCCTGCAAGTATCAGTTCGAGCGCAGACGGCATGAGTTTGGTGTTTATCTAATGTTGGGGATGCGTAGAAGTAAACTGTTTGGTATGCTTCTGGCGGAAGATTTCCTGACCAGTATTCTTGCCATGCTCATAGGATTACCTGTGGCTGTGGTGCTTTCAGAAATTGTCAGTCTTGTCACCGCCAAACTGGTAGGCATGGGGATCATCGGTCATCAGTTTTCTTTATCCTGGTCTGCGATTGAATGGACGCTGGCAGGATTTCTGGCAATTAAGCTGACGGCACTTCTGATTTTGAGTGGACGAATCAGCCGCCAAGAGATCGGTACTTTGCTATCCCAGCCAACGAACCACCCCAAAAAGCAAATGCCATCTGTTATCTATGGACTGGCTGCTATATGCGGAAGTGTGATGTTGGCAGTGGCTTACTACATGGCGATTCAGAGAATTGCATGGACAAAGGTAAGTATGATGGGACTGACTTTGCTGTTGGGCATAGTTGGTACGATGCTGCTTTTCTATGGGATGCGTGCGCTGATTGCTTTGATTGTTAAGAAAGGAAAAGGAAATAAGCAGCTGCATGTATTTACCTTCCGGCAGATTCAGGAGAATGTCATTCATCAGTCAAACTCCATTGCCATCAGCTCCCTGCTGATTCTGGCAGCGCTGTGTTGTTTTGGTGCGGGCGTAGGAATTGCAGGAACGAATAGCCTGTCTTCTGACCATGTAATCGACTATACTTTTGAAGATCATACTGCAGAAGATTCATCGCAGGTTCTTCCGAATATAAAGGCAGCCCTGAAAGAAAACGGTTTGGAAAATCAATTTTCAGAGCTTTTTGAAATGAGGGTTGGGAGTATTCACACCACAGAAGATTATGATAATGCCTACAGCATGGACGTTGTTATGGACTCTCTTCGAAGCCTGCCCCAGTCGGAAGACCGGGATGTCCTTTTGAACAATCTTGATTATGCCACATACCCATATTTGATTTGTTTATCGGACTATAATCGTTTGTTGGAATTGTCCGGCAATCCGGCTCTCCAATTAGGCGAAAAGGAGGCCGCTGTCTATATTGATACAGAGTTTACTACGGTAAGCCGTACCGCAATGCTGAACCAAGTATTGGCCGGGCATCCCAAGGTGGAACTGGATGGTAGTCCGATTCATCTTACAGGAGAGGTTCAGTCTGTGAATTTGGTCACGGACCGTTCTATAACCTTGTCCTTTGCATTGATTCTTCCGGATGAAGCATTCCTATATTATAGCCAGGGGATGTATGATACCTATGTCAATGCGGTGCTCAGTGAACAGGCTCTGGATGGAAATAGCCTTATGACTGCATATTTGGATTTGAACGAGAAGCTGGACGAAACTGGCATTGAATATGAAAGCTATCTTCAGAATATGGGTCGTCAGCTTTTCTACACCATAGCATCCAGTTATATTACCCTATATCTAGCAATTGTTTTCCTGGTAGTTGCCAACACCATCGTGGGTGTTCAGTTCCTGATGAGTCAGCAGAAAACCGGGCGCAGATACCAGACTCTGATCCGCCTGGGAGCTACTTACGAAACCCTTTGCCAGTCTGCTGGAAAGCAAATTACCTGGTTTATGGGACTTCCTGTATTGGTTGCGGCTGTCAGCAGTCTGTTTGGAGTCAGGGCGTTATTTACAGGGATACTCTCGTCTCGAACCCGTGGGACAGTGTCTGAAATGCTGCTTGTATCTGCTACTATGATTTTGCTGCTTTGCGTGATAGAATATATTTATATGAGAGTGGTCAAGCGCTCCAGTGATCGGTATTTGCTGACACTGATGCAGCCACAGAGAGAAGAATAATTTGGAAGGAGGTGCTGCCGTGAAAAGAATTGCTGTTGTGGAAGATGAAGTCTATATGCGGGAAGAACTCTGCAATATGCTTCAAAAGGACGGGTATCTTGCGGAGGCAATCACCGAGTTGGAAGATGCCGTTCGGCTCCTGGCAGCCCTCCGTCCTGACCTTGTGATCTTAGACCTGAATTTGCCGGAGATCAGTGGCTTTCAAATCTGCCAGGAACTAAAGAATAAAACCGCTATCCCCGTCCTGGTACTGACTTCCAGAGATCAGGTAAAGGATGAACTGCAAGCGTTCCACTTGGGTGCTGATGAATATTTGACGAAGCCGTGCAGAAAAGATCGACTTCTTGCCAGGGTATCCAATATTCTCAAAAGGTATGAAGGCCGTACCAATCTCATAGAGGGACCAGATTTCCTGTTAGACCAGCAGACCTACACGCTTTATATTCATAATACCTCTGTCGTGCTTCCAAAAAATCAGGGAAAACTGTTGGTTGCTCTTTTGTCCGGCGGCGATGCTCTGGTCACGACGGAGCAACTTTGCATAGCACTATGGGGAACCACGGAATACATAGACGAAAATGCCTTGCAGGTTAATCTGACCAGGCTGAAAAAGACGATGTCCGGTCTTGAGATGAAGCAGCGAATCGTTGCGGTTCGTGGGATGGGCTATCGTCTGGAAACGGGGGTGGCTCCATGAAGCGGCTTTGGCGCATGATAGAACGGTACTACCCCTGGCTGCTGTTGCTGTTGGGCGTGGATTGCTTTTGTGCTATCATTCTTTGGATTTCTGACATTCAGGCATTTCAAACCTTGAGTGGGTTAGTAGTTCTGACAAGCCTCCTTTTGTTTTCAGCAATTCTGTTTGTACTAAACAAGCGGGAGACCACCCGCCGAGAGCTGTTCCGGGATTTCCTCAGTGATCCTACCATCTGCAACGAGGAACGGCTGCTCAGTGCCATCAGCCGGGAAGAAGGAGAATCTATCCGGCTTCTGGCATCAGTTTTACAGGAACACAAAACTGAGAGTAACAGTATGGCAGATGCCCTACAGGACTATGAAGAATATGTGGAGGGCTGGGCACATGAAGCGAAAACGCCCCTATCGTTGTTGACCATGCTCCTGGATAATCGGAGCAACGAAATGTCTCCTCCCCTGCAAGCAAAACTGGATTATGTCCGCAGTCAGCTTCAGGAGGATGTCACTCAGATGTTATACTATGCCCGGTTAAAGAGCAGTACAAAGGATTATCAGTTTAAGGATATCAATTTGAATGACTGCTTGGGGGAAGTTCTGGAGGACTATGCCCCACTTCTGGAAGAAAAGCAGTTTGTAATTATCAATAAACTGCAATCTGAAACAGTCTATACAGACCGTAGAGGGCTTCAGTTTATGTTGGGACAGATCGTGAGCAATGCCATAAAATATAGCAGCGATAGTCCCATGCTAACAATCTCTATGATACATTCGGAGATCGCAGATGTTCTTTCAGTTGAGGATAATGGCATCGGTGTAAAAAAATATGATCTGCCGTATATTTTTCAAAAGGGCTTTACCGGGGATTCTACTGACAGCAGAAAGAAAGCTACCGGTATAGGGCTTTACCTGGTTAAGAAGATGGCTGACGATCTAAACCTTCGTCTGGAAGCTGCTTCCCCGTGGGAAAAGGGCTTTAAGATAGTCATCTTCTTTCCAAAATTGAGATCCAACGGAGGAAAATAATATAAGCAAAAAACGGGGCTGTAAAATAAGTCTCTGCTAAAGAAACGCTAGTTCCGACAAATGCTGGTTCTGGCGTTTCTTTACATTAATATATGTTTTTTGAAAATCGTCACTGTTTTATGTAAAAAGGGTACACTTAATAAGCTTGGATAGATTTCTTCTGTACGTCCATATTTTTTATATCTTACATGTTGTTTTCGTTTGAAAAGAAATTTACGTCCAATAGGGCATATAGGATTTCCGTTCTCATCTCTTATATAGTTTACAGCACGATAAGGATTCGTGTGATGTTTTTTATCTGCCGTTTCTTTTTTGTACATGGTAAATATCATTAAATTTTTCCATTAAAGGTACAATGCATTCCATGCCTTGTCTTCCATAAAATCAATTCTACGTTAAAAACATACCGTCTAGACAGCTATTTTTTAAGCTATCATTTGAAAGACATATATAATATATAGGCTCAAATGGTGAAAGTGCCCATTTGGGCCTATTATTGTATGAATTCATACGTTACAACCAGAGCAAGATCCACCCGTGTATTACAGTATTGTCATTTTGACAATTTTGTATTACTTACGAGTAGTAGACTTGATGGGGATTACATCCCCATGCCCACGTGAAAATATAATTGCTGGCAATTACATTTTAGCAGACACGCAAGTGTTTCTGAGTAAGCATCACAGACAACAAAATAAGAAAATTTTGATAAGGCATTCACCTGGATAGGTGAGTGTTTTTTTATTTTCAAATATTTAATTAATCGTAAAAATAAAAAAGTTTTCCTCAGGGGGCTGTAAAAATGTCTCTCAGCGTTTCGTTTTATGTAAGGGTATTTTGGACAGGAAAAATATAAAAATTTTCATCAAGAACCTGTATTTATGCCCTTCATCTTTTGAATATATGTAAGGACATTTTTGAGCCGGCATAAAAATGTTTTTTACAACACTTAGAAATAGAAACGAGGCGAGAAAAGAATGAAATATGAATACATGAAGGAGTCAGAGCAGATGCTTCAGTACTTCCGGTTTCCGAAGTTTTTGCTAAAGCTTCGAATTTCTCAAAATGCAAAATTTCTTTATATGATTTTGTATGACCGGGCGCGGATATCGAGAAAGAATAGCTGGATAGACAAGTATGGAAATGTTTATTTGATATTTCCAATTGATGAATTGTCTGTTCAAATCGGCAAATGCAAATCTTCTGTAAAAACAGCATTGAAGGAATTGGATGATGTGGGACTATTGGTTCGCAGATCCGGTGGATTTTCAAAACCCAATCATTTATATGTAAAAATTCCATCTGATGAGATAGGTTTACAGACGGTTGATGATAAGGCGGTTGAAAAGATGGCTGCAACAGAGTCGGGAAAGCACCCATCATCTGGTTGCAAAAATGGCTGTGCAGGAGTCGGAAATGTGGCACCTAGTAAAGTAACTGAGAAATATAAAAGAAATAAATATCATGAAGTAAATTATTGCTATGGGGAAGGAGAGAGTTTGTGATGAGAGAAGAAGATACTGTATGTGTAGGCAGTGATGGTTTGAAATACTGCAAAGTCTGTGGGGAAGCGAAAGAAGCATTTTTCCCCAAGGGGGGCTTTATGGGAATGAAGAAACATTCCAGGCAATGTGTCTGTGACAGAAAAGCGTATGAAGAAGAACAAAAATATTTTAAAGACAAAGAGCACCGGGAATTAGTCAGCAGAAATACAAGCATCTGTTTTGACGAGAGCAGAATGGAAGAGTGGACATTTGAGAATGCAGATATGTCAGATGCGGTAATGCATAAGGCAAAAAATTATGTTGATAACTGGGAGAAAATGAAAAGAAATCATATAGGCTGTTTGTTCTGGGGACCGGTTGGTACCGGGAAAAGTTATGTTGCCGGATGCATTGCCAATGAACTTCTTAAGCGGGAAGTAACGGTAAAGATGACAAATTTCAATACCATTATTGATGATATATTTCCACTGGCAGACAAAACGGAATATATCAATGCATTGGCTTCTTACCAGCTTTTGATTATTGATGATCTTGGAGTGGAACGAAATTCAGAATATGCGTTAGGAATTGTTTTTAGCGTCATAGACCGCAGGATCCGTTCGGGACGACCTTTGATCATCACAACCAATCTTCCGCTGAAAGAAATAAAAAGCGAGACCATGTTGGACAAAAGGCGTATCTATGATCGTATTTTAGAAATGTGTACACCAATGTATGTTGGAGGTACAAGTAAACGAGAAGCGATTGCAAGTATGAAAATGGAGAAAGCGAAAACGTTGTTGAATACAAAGAATGATCGTGTGTATTGCGGATAGAAGTGTATGCTACGCACGTTAAATAATAAGGGAAGGATTTTATGAGCAAACAACATGTTGCGATATGTGAAAAAGTGGCTCTTACAATTGAAGAGGCAGCAGAATACAGTAATATTGGACAAAACAGAATAAGTGGTCTTTTGAAAGAACCGAGATGTCCGTTTGTGCTTTACGTAGGCACGAAAAAACTTGTAAAGAGAAAAGAATTTGAAAAATTCATTTCGGAAAGTGTGGAAATATAAATGATTGACAGGAGATGGGGCAGGAGATGAGATGAAAATGAATATTCACAAAAATAAGATGCTATGGTATAATACAAGGTACTGTATTAGGGCTTCTTATGAGAGGAGCTGAAATATGGGAAAAGATTTAAAAGGCAAAGAACTTGGCAAGGGAATATCCCAGGAAAGTACGGGATTATACTCAGCCAGATTTGTAGATCGGTTTGGAAAGAGAAAACATAAACGATTCAAAAAGCTGCAAGAGTGCAGAGCATGGATTGCTGATGCGACTTATGTGGATGAACACAGTGATATTTCAATGCCATCAGATATGCTGGTCGATCAATGGTTTGATTATTGGATTGGGATAAAAAAGAAAACAGTCCGTTCAAATACTGTTCGCAATTATACGGAGAGATATATTAAAAATATTAAACCGGTAATTGGGAAGATGACACTATCAGACGTGAAACCACTTCAATGTCAGAAAATATTTTATGATATGGCAGATCAGGGGTATCGCACATCTACAATTTATCAGGCAAGAATTGCATTATACAATATGTTTGAGTATGCAAAAGAGAATGAAGTCTTGCGTAGCAATCCCTGTAAAAAATCTGTGAAAAGTGATATGGGAAAGCCTTCTGAGAAGAAGGTTGCTTTAACAAGAGACATACAAAAAACATTTTTACAATATGCAGAAAATCAAAGCTATGAAAATCAGTATCGTTTTATACTACAAACCGGATTGCGAACAGGCGAATTGGTAGGATTGAAATGGGGAGATGTCGATTTTAAATCCAAAACAATTCAGATTCGCAGAAGTATGGAATATCGTTACAGTGCAAAGGAGTGGCGTATCGGAGAACCAAAGAGTAAATCAGGTTACCGTACGATACCCTTAACAGAAGAAGCGGTTTCTATACTAAAAAAACAAAAAGAAAAGAATAAGAGGATTTCAGAAATTTCAACAGAATGGGAAGAATTTGTGTTTCTGTGTCGAAAAGGAACACCTGTCAAGAACAGTACATATGATACAGCGCTGTTTAAAATCTGTGACAAAGCAAAAATTCCAAGATTTTCGATGCATATCTTGAGACATACTTTTGCTACCAGATGTATTGAAGCAGGAATGAAACCGAAAACACTTCAGATGTTACTGGGCCATTCGAATATTGGAATTACAATGAACTTATATGTTCATACTACCGAGGAAGAAAAGAAAAAAGAAATGGACTTGGTAGCAGAAGCACTTATGGCAATGTAATGGCCCACTAAATGGCCCACTTGCAAAAATAAGTATGCTGAAATCCCTTGAAATCAAAGGATTTATAGGAGGAAATAGAAAAAATGAAATTAGGAATCGTAGGATTACCGAATGTAGGAAAAAGTACTTTATTCAATTCACTGACAAAAGCAGGAGCAGAATCAGCCAACTACCCATTCTGTACCATTGATCCAAATGTGGGCGTTGTTACTGTACCGGATGAACGTCTGAATGTGCTTGGTGAGATGTATCACACCAAAAAGATCATCCCGGCAGCGATTGAGTTTGTAGATATCGCAGGTCTTGTAAAAGGTGCATCCAAAGGAGAAGGTCTTGGAAACCAGTTTCTTGCAAATATCCGTGAGGTTGATGCAATTGTTCATGTAGTACGTTGTTTCGAGGACAGCAATATTGTCCATGTAGACGGAAGTATCGATCCACTGCGTGACATTGAGACGATCAACCTGGAGCTGATCTTTTCAGACCTTGAGATCCTGGAAAGAAGAATTTCCAAAGCAGTCAGAGCAGCAAGAAATGACAAGACGATCGCAAAAGAGCTGGCACTGATGGAAAGAATTAAAGCACATCTGGAAGATGGAAAGATGGCAAAGAGCTTTGATGATATCAATGACGAAGATGAACAGCAGTGGCTGGAAAGCTACAATCTTCTGACCTACAAGCCGGTCATTTTTGCTGCAAATGTGGCAGAAGATGATCTTGCAGATGATGGTGCAAGTAATGCGGGAGTACAGGCAGTCCGTGAGTATGCAAAAAGAGAGGACTGCGAAGTATTCGTTGTCTGTGCGGAAATTGAGCAGGAGATTGCGGAACTTGATGATGATGAAAAGAGCATGTTCCTGGAAGAACTGGGACTTAAGGAATCTGGCCTTGAAAAGCTGATCAAGGCAAGCTACAGCCTTCTCGGACTGATCAGTTACCTGACAGCAGGAGAACCGGAAGTCCGTGCATGGACGATCAAAAAAGGAACGAAAGCACCACAGGCAGCAGGAAAGATCCATTCTGATTTTGAAAGAGGATTCATCCGCGCTGAAATCGTATCCTATGATGACTTGATGGCATGTGGCACTTATAACGCTGCAAAAGAAAAAGGTCTGGTAAGACTGGAAGGTAAGGACTATGTTGTACAGGACGGAGATATTATTCTGTTCAGATTCAACGTATAATAGTCGTTAATAAAGTAATTGATAATGTATGGTGAGAGGCGGACAGATGTCCGTCTCTTTTATAATATAGGATAGTTAAAACTTACTGCAGTTTGCATAAAACAACCCTGTGAAATACAGGGGTTGTACGTCAAAAGGAACAATCAGAACAGTAAAATGACTGGACTTTTCATATATGAACAGCTATAATAATATCGAACGAAAGTGTAAAAAAATTTTAACACAAGTAAAAGTTTTGACACAATCTAAGGAGGAACAAAGAAAATGGCAAGATCAATGAAGACCATGGATGGTAACCATGCAGCTGCTCATGCTTCTTATGCTTATACAGAAGTTGCTGCTATTTACCCGATCACACCTTCATCTGTAATGGCTGAAGCCACAGACGAATGGGCAACACAAGGAAGAAAGAATATTTTTGGTCAGACTGTTCAGGTAACAGAAATGCAGTCTGAAGCAGGTGCAGCAGGTACTGTACACGGCTCACTGTCAGCAGGTGCGCTTACTACTACTTACACAGCTTCCCAGGGCTTACTTCTTATGATTCCTAACTTATATAAAATTGCTGGTGAACAGCTTCCGGGTGTATTCAACGTATCTGCCCGTGCAGTAGCTTCACACGCTCTTAATATTTTTGGTGATCATTCAGATGTTTACGCCTGTCGTCAGACTGGATGCGCAATGCTCTGTGAATCCAGCGTACAGGAAGTTATGGACCTGACACCGGTTGCACATTGTGCAGCACTGAAAGGTAAAATTCCTTTCATTAACTTCTTCGATGGTTTCCGTACATCACACGAAATCCAGAAGATCGAAACATGGGATTACGAAGATCTGGAAGATCTCGTAGATAAGGATGCAATCAAGGAATTCCGTGCACATGCACTGAACCCGAACCATCCATGTGAAAGAGGATCAGCTCAGAACCCGGATACATTCTTCCAGGCTCGTGAAGCATGTAACCCATACTACGATGCTATGCCGGCAATCGTACAGGAATACATGGACAAAGTTAACGCTAAGATCGGAACAAACTACAAACTGTTCAACTACCATGGTGCAGAAGACGCTGAAAGCGTAATCATCGCTATGGGATCTGTTTGTGACACAATCGATGAAACAATCGATTACTTACTTGCTCAGGGCAAGAAGGTTGGTGTTGTTAAAGTTCGTCTTTACAGACCATTCTGCGCACAGGCACTTGTAGATGCAATTCCAGATTCTGTTAAGTACATCAATGTTCTTGACAGAACAAAAGAACCAGGATCTCTTGGAGAACCTCTGTACCTTGATGTTGTTGCAGCTCTTAAAGGAACCAAATTCGACGCTGTTAAGATCAACTCAGGACGTTACGGACTTGGTTCTAAAGATACAACACCGGCTCAGGTTGTTGCTGTATTCGAGAACGAAGCAAAAGCTAAATTCACAATCGGTATTGTTGATGATGTAACAGGACTTTCTCTTGAAGTTGGTGCTCCACTGGTTACAACACCAGAAGGAACAATCAACTGTAAGTTCTGGGGACTTGGAGCTGACGGAACAGTCGGAGCTAACAAGAACTCTATCAAGATCATCGGTGATAACACAGATATGTATGCACAGGCTTACTTTGATTATGATTCAAAGAAATCCGGTGGTGTTACAATGTCTCACCTCCGTTTCGGTAAGAAACCGATCAAATCTACTTACCTGATTCATAAAGCAAACTTTGTTGCATGCCACAACCCGTCATACATCAACAAATACAACATGGTTCAGGAACTTGTAGATGGTGGTACATTCCTTCTTAACTGCCCATGGACAGCAGAAGAACTTGACAAACATCTTCCGGGACAGGTTAAAGCATTCATCGCCAACCATGACATCAAATTCTATACAATCGATGGTATCAAGATCGGTAAAGAAATCGGACTTGGCGGACGTATCAATACAGTTCTTCAGTCTGCATTCTTCAAACTGGCTAACATCATTCCGGAAGAAGAAGCTATCGACCTTATGAAGAAAGCTGCAAAGGCTACATACGGTAAGAAAGGTGATAAGATCGTACAGATGAACTACGATGCGATCGATGCCGGAGCTAAACAGGTTAACGCTGTTGAAGTACCGGAAAGCTGGAAGAACTGCGAAGACGAAGGCCTGTTCACACCAGAAGTTAAGGGTGGAAGAGAAGATGCAGTAGCATTCGTTAAGAACATCCAGGCTAAAGTTAATGCTCAGGAAGGTAACACACTGCCTGTATCTGCATTCAAAGACTATGTAGATGGATCTACACCGTCAGGAACAGCTGCATACGAAAAACGTGGTATCGCAGTAGATATCCCAATCTGGCAGTCAGAGACATGTATCCAGTGTAACCGTTGTGCATATGTATGTCCGCACGCTGCAATCCGTCCGGTAGCTCTTACAGAAGAAGAACTTGCAAAAGCACCAGAAGGACTGAAAGCAATCGACATGATCGGTATGCCGGGAATGAAGTTCACAATGACTGTATCAGCTTATGACTGTACAGGATGTGGCTCTTGTGCTAATGTCTGCCCAGGTAAGAAGGGTGAAAAAGCTCTTGTTATGGGTAACATGGAAGAGAACGCAGGAGAACAGGTATACTTTGACTTTGGTACAGAAATCGAAGTAAAACCGGAAGTTGTTACTAAATTTAAAGAAAATACAGTAAAAGGATCTCAGTTCAAACAGCCACTGCTTGAGTTCTCAGGAGCTTGTGCTGGATGTGGAGAGACTCCATACGCTAAACTTATCACACAGTTATTCGGTGACAGAATGTACATTGCTAATGCAACAGGATGCTCATCTATCTGGGGTAACTCATCACCGTCTACACCTTACACAGTAAACTCTAAGGGACAGGGACCGGCTTGGTCTAACTCACTGTTCGAAGATGCTGCTGAGTTTGGTTACGGTATGTTACTTGCTCAGAAAGCAATCAGAGAAGGTCTGAAAGCGAAAGTTGAAGAAGTTGCTGCATCAGATAAAGCCAGCGAAGAAGCAAAAGCTGCTTGCAACGAATGGCTTGAAACATACGGATGTGGAGCTACTAACGGAACAGCTACAGACAAACTTGTTGCTGCATTAGAAGGATGCGACTGCCCGACATGCAAAGATATCGTTGAAAAGAAAGACTTCCTTGCTAAGAAATCCCAGTGGATCTTCGGTGGTGACGGATGGGCTTACGATATCGGATTCGGTGGTGTTGACCACGTACTTGCAAGTGGAAAAGATATCAACGTAATGGTATTCGATACAGAAGTTTACTCTAATACAGGTGGACAGTCTTCTAAGTCTACTAAGACTGGTGCTATCGCTCAGTTCGCAGCAGGCGGAAAAGAAACTAAGAAGAAAGACCTTGCTTCTATCGCAATGAGCTACGGTTACGTATACGTTGCACAGATCGCTATGGGTGCTGACTTCAACCAGACTGTAAAGGCTATCGCAGAAGCTGAAGCATATCCGGGACCATCCCTGATCATCGCTTACGCTCCATGTATCAACCATGGTATCAAGAAAGGTATGAGCAAAGCTCAGACAGAAGAACAGCTTGCAGTTGAATGTGGATACTGGAACAACTTCCGTTTCAATCCGGCAGCTGAAGGATCTAAGTTCACTCTTGACAGCAAAGCACCAGACCTTGCTGGATACGAAGACTTCCTTAACGGAGAAGTTCGTTACAACGCTCTTGCTAGATTCAATCCTGAAAAGGCTAAAGTTCTGTTTGCTAAGAACGAAGAAGAAGCAAAAGCTAGATATGCATATCTGCAGAAACTCGTTACACTGTACGGTTCTGAAGAATAAGATTGACTTGAATAGGGGTCAGGGACGAAAGTCTCTGACTCCTTTTGTCGTTGCACATTCAAAAGTCTGGGAGTGGTATGTGGTGGAAAGGGACTGGAAATTTATGTATAAATAGCAATTATCTCTTGCAAAAATGAAAATTTTATAGTATGGTTGATAAAGAAAATGATGAATATTCAGCTTGATAGAGGCGCGGGATTTATCAGTACCTTCTGAAAGATGCGGCAGGGAAGCCGACAGAAGAGAAAGGAAATACCGCCGAAGGAGCCGGAACCCCAACCCCGGTTTCTGGGACGATGCAGAAGATGCAGCGTACTGTCACACATGTGGAGCGCTATCGGAAGAACATTTAAGGAAGACTATACATGCCATGAATGCGTTTTGACGGTGCAAGCGTTATTCATGGCATTTTTATGTTTTAAAATAGGAGGTTTTTTAATTGAGAGAAAAAATGAAAAAGTTAAGCAGTCTGCTCGCAGCTATAATGATCTGCGTAATGGCAAGTCCCCTTGTCGCTTTTGCAGCAGACGCGGAAGAGTATGTACCGAAGATGTATGCCAGCATCTGGTCACTGGTTCCACCGGTGGTTGCGATCGCACTGGCACTGATCACAAAAGAAGTGTACAGCTCGTTATTTGTAGGGATTTTAGTGGGTGGAATGTTTTATTCCGGATTTTCCTTTGAAGGAACCATCACCCATATTTTTCAGGAAGGGATCGTAGGTGTTCTTTCTGACAGCTATAATGTGGGAATCCTGATTTTTCTGGTTATCTTAGGAACCATGGTCTGCCTGATGAATAAGGCAGGAGGATCTACCGCATTCGGTGAATGGGCAAGTTCCCATATCAAGAGCCGTGTCGGTGCACAGCTTGCAACAATCGTTCTCGGTGTGCTGATCTTTATCGATGACTATTTTAACTGTCTGACAGTCGGAAGCGTGATGCGTCCGGTAACGGATGCGCAGAATGTTTCCAGAGCAAAGCTTGCGTATCTGATCGATGCGACAGCAGCTCCAGTATGTATCATTGCACCGATTTCATCTTGGGCAGCAGCCGTTACCGGTTTTGTAGAAGGTGAAGATGGATTTTCGATATTTATCCGTGCAATTCCATATAACTTCTATGCAGTCCTTACCATCGTGATGATGATCGCAATGGTTGTGATGAGGGTTGAGTATGGCCCGATGAAGGTTCATGAAGATAATGCGAAAAAAGGTGATATTTACACCACACCGGACAGACCGTATGCAAATGCGGAGGAAGAGACAGTGGATAACGGTAAAGGAAAAGTAATGGATCTTTTGATCCCGATTATTTCACTGATCATCTGCTGTGTGATCGGAATGATCTACACCGGTGGGTTCTTTGACGGAGTCGGTTTTGTAGAAGCATTTTCAGGAAGTGATGCTTCCCAGGGACTGGTGTACGGAAGTTTCTTTGCTTTTGTGATCACAATCGTGCTGTATCTGGTAAGACGTGTGCTGAAATTCGATGAGTGTATGGCATGTCTCCCGGATGGATTTAAGGCGATGGTTCCGGCAATCCTGATTCTTGTTTTTGCATGGACACTGAAATCTATGACAGACAGTCTTGGAGCGGCGGAATATGTAGCAGGTATTGTAGCCGGAAGTGCGGAAGGTATGGTAAATCTTCTTCCGGCAATCATCTTCCTTGTGGGATGCTTCCTTGCATTTGCAACCGGTACAAGCTGGGGAACATTCGGAATCCTGATCCCGATCGTGGTACATGCATTTGAAGGAAAGAATGAGACGATGATGATCATTGCTATCTCCGCATGTATGGCCGGAGCAGTTTGTGGTGACCACTGTTCACCGATTTCGGATACAACGATCATGGCATCTGCTGGTGCACAGTGCAATCATATTAATCATGTCAATACACAGCTTCCATATGCGGCAAGCTGCGCGGTGATCTCGTTTATCACTTATATTATTGCCGGATTCGTACAGAGTGCATGGATCGCACTTCCAGCAGGAATCATCATGATGCTTGCCTTTGTGACATTCATGAAATTTTCACAGAAAAAGCAGACAGCAGCTTTTTCACAGAAGAAAGAAGCATAATAGAGAAAATGAGGAATGGCTTTCGTAGCTGTTCCTTATTTTATTTACGCGAGTAATGAATCAAAGTCCGTGCTTGCACGAGACCTTGGTGACTGCCGCGATAACTTGAGAAACTCGCGGAGCGTGTTTCTCATAGTTGGCGGAAAAGTCATAAAGAACTGGGGAGGTACAGCGGATTATGAAAAACAATTCCCACCAAGACCTTGTATCAAATCAAAGAAATGTGTACAATGTTATTTATGAGACTAACTACAGAACTTGGAGGAAATCATATATGGATTTAACAAAGCTTACAGCATATGAGATCATTGAGCACAGACCTCTTCCGGATCTGAAATCGGAAGGAGCGCTTTTAAGACATAAAAAGAGCGGTGCGAGGGTGCTTCTGATCTCCAATGATGATGAAAATAAAGTATTTAATATCGGATTCCGCACACCGACAACGAACAGTACCGGAGTGCCACATATCATGGAACATACTGTTCTGTGTGGCTCGGAAAAGTTTCCGACCAAGGATCCGTTTGTGGAACTGGTAAAAGGATCTTTGAACACCTTTTTGAATGCGATGACTTATCCGGACAAGACGGTATATCCGGTTGCAAGCTGTAATGAAAAGGATTTTCAGAATCTGATGGACGTGTATATGGACGCAGTTCTGCATCCGAATATTTATAAATACGAAGAGATCTTCCGGCAGGAGGGATGGAATTATCACCTGGAGGAAGCAGATGGGGAGCTTTCTTATAACGGAGTTGTTTATAATGAGATGAAGGGAGCTTTTTCTTCACCGGATGGTGTTCTGGACCGTATGATCCTGAATTCTCTTTTCCCGGATACGACTTATGCAAATGAGTCCGGCGGAGATCCGGATGTGATCCCGGAACTGACTTATGAAGAATATCTGAATTTTCACAGAACCTATTATCATCCGTCCAACAGCTATATTTACCTCTATGGAAATATGGATATGGAAGAGAAATTAAATTGGCTGGATCAGGAATATCTGTCTGCTTACGATAGAAAAGAAGTAGATTCTGAGATCCATCTGCAGAAGCCGTTTGAGCAAATGCATGATATCACAAAGCCGTATTCGATCGCAAGTAATGAATCGACAGAAGATAACACCTATCTTTCCTACAATAAGGTCATTGGGACTTCTCTGGATGAAAAGCTGTATCTGGCATTCCAGATCTTGGATTATGCACTGCTTTCTGCACCGGGAGCACCAATTACAAAAGCACTTCTGGAAGCAGGAATCGGAAAAGATATCAGCGGGTCGTATGACAGCAGCACCTATCAGCCGATCTTCTCCATTGTGGCAAAGAATGCCAATGAAGAACAGAAAGCAGAATTTGTAAAAGTGATCGAAGATACATTGAAGGCTATCGTAGAAAACGGAATGGACAAAAAGGCACTGGAAGCGGGAATCAATTACCATGAATTCCGTTACCGTGAAGCAGACTTCGGAGGCTATCCAAAGGGACTGATGTATGGTCTGCAGATATTTGACAGCTGGCTTTATGATGAGACAAAGCCGTTTATCCATGTGGAGGCACTGGACACCTTTGCGTTCTTAAAAGAACAGATCAATACCGGGTATTTTGAAAAGCTGATTCAGACATATCTTTTGGATAACCAGCATGGAGCACTGGTCACGATCGTGCCGGAACCGGGACGTACAGCCAGATTGGATGCGGAATTAAAAGAAAAACTGCAGGTATATAAAGAAGGCCTTAGCAGGGGAGAAATCGAAAAGCTGGTTGCAGATACAAAGCATTTACAGGAGTATCAGGAAGAACCGTCAAGTCAGGAGGATTTGGAGAAGATACCGATGCTGACAAGAGCGGATATTTCCCGCGAGATCGCACCGATTTATAATGAAGAGATGAAGATTGCAGATATCCCGACGGTATTCCATGAGATTGAGACGAACGGGATCGGTTATCTGGATCTGATGTTTGACCTTTCGGATGTGCCGGAAAAGGATCTCCCGATGGTGGGGCTTCTGCAGGCAGTTCTCGGAATCATTGACACTGAGCATTATGAATATGGAGAACTTTTTAATGAAATCAACAGACACACCGGAGGAATCGGAACTTCACTGGAGCTTTACCCGGATGTGACGAAAGTAAAAGAAAAAGAATTCAAGGCAACTTTTGAAATCAAAGGGAAAGCACTTTATGGACAGATTCCATTTGCCATCCGTATGATGAAAGAGATTCTGACAGCATCGAAACTGGATGATGAAAAACGTCTGAAAGAGATTCTTTCTATGACAAAGACCAGATTGCAGGATCGTTTCCTGTCTGCAGGACATTCCGCAGCAGCACTCCGGGCAATGTCTTATAAGTCACCGATTTCAAAATTCAAAGATACGACGAATGGAATAGAATATTACCAGAATATCCGTGAGATGGAAGAACATTTTGATGAGAAGAAAGAAGAAATCATCAGCGGATTGAAGGCTTTGTCGGAATTGCTTTTCAGAAAAGGCAATGTGATGATCAGTTACACAGCCTCAAGAGAGGGACTTGCCGTTTTGGAAGAGGAGATCGGAAGCTTAAAAGAAGCTCTTTATCTGGAGAGAACGCCAGAGAGCCGATGCATCCTGCACTGTGAAAAGAAGAATGAAGGATTTAAAACTTCTTCTAAAGTACAGTTTGCGGCAAAGGCAGGCAACTTTATCGACGCAGGGGAGGAATATAACGGGGCACTGCAGATCCTGAAAGTGATCATGAGTTATGAATACCTCTGGATCAATATCCGCGTAAAAGGTGGTGCGTATGGCTGCATGAGTAACTTCAACCGCATTGGTGAGGGCTATTTTGTATCTTACCGTGACCCGAATCTTGGAAGAACCCTGGAAATCTACGACGGAGTTCCGGAATATCTGGAGAATTTCACGGTCAGCGAACGCGATATGACAAAATATATTATCGGAACGATCAGCAACATTGATCAGCCGATGACTCCGGCAACCAAGGGAGACCGTTCCATGAACCTTTATATGAATCATGTCAGTGCAGAGATGATCAGAAAAGAAAGAGAACAGATCCTTACAGCAAACCAGGAGGATATCCGCGCACTTGCAGGTGTGGCACGTGCAGTGCTTGCAAATGATCAGATCTGTGTGATCGGAAATGAAGCAAAGATAGAAGAAGAAAAAGAATTATTTATGACAGTTGAGAATTTATTTTAGAAGGAGAATGCATGAGAGCAGATTTTAAATCAGGATTTGTAACGTTGATCGGCAGGCCGAATGTGGGGAAATCCACCCTTATGAACTATCTGATCGGTCAGAAGATCGCTATTACATCGAATAAACCACAGACTACCAGAAACCGGATCCAGACGGTACTTACGACCGATGAAGGACAGATTGTATTTGTCGATACACCGGGAATCCATAAGGCGAAGAACAAGCTTGGGACCTACATGGTAAATGTGGCAGAGCGCACCTTAAATGAAGTTGATGTGGTACTGTGGCTGGTTGAGCCAAGTACCTTTATCGGAGCCGGAGAGCAGCACATTGTGCAGCAGCTTGGAAAGGTGACAACACCTGTCGTGCTGGTCATTAACAAGGCAGATACCGTGAAGAAGGAAGATATTCTTCCGTGTATCGCAAAATACAATGAAGTATACCAGTTTGCAGATATCGTTCCGGTATCTGCGAGAACCGGTGAAAATACAGACGAGCTTTTAAAGGTCATCATGAAATATCTTCCGTATGGACCGCAGTTTTATGATGAAGATACCATTACCGACCAGCCGGAAAGGCAGATCGTGGCAGAGCTGATCCGTGAGAAAGCACTGCACTGCCTGAATGAGGAGATTCCACATGGAATTGCGGTATCAATCGAGAAGATGAAAGCACGCAAAAAAGTGATGGATATTGAGGCAACGATCATCTGTGAACGTGATTCACATAAAGGAATCATCATTGGCAAGCAGGGATCCATGCTGAAAAAGATCGGCAGTACGGCGCGATATGAGATCGAGCAGATGCTCGAATGTAAGGTAAATCTCCAGCTTTGGGTAAAAGTAAAGAAGGACTGGAGAGACAGTGATTTCCTGATCAAAAACTTTGGATACCGAGAAGACGAGTAAAAAATGTCAAGGTGTTTCTCTGAAAAACAGTTGGCAGATATTACGCAGTATAGCATCTGAAAATATGGGAGAACCTAATCTTAAAAGGCATAAGAAAAAGATGAGGTGACCGAAGGATGAATCAGGAATACTGGGATCAGTTTGCAAGAACAGGACGGGTGGAGGATTATCTCTCCTACCGGGAAAAGGAAGTCTGCAAAGCGAAAACGGAGAAATACGGGGACAAATGCAGTGAATCAGTTAACAACAATGACAGGGATGATTCTGTCGGTAGCACCGATTGGTGAGTATGATAAAAGAGTCGTGATCCTGACAAAAGAAAAAGGGAAAATATCAGCGTTTGCAAAAGGGGCGAGACGACCGAACAGTCCGCTTGCAGGGGCTTGTACACCTTGTAATTTCGGAAAATTCATGCTGTATGAAGGAAGAAATTCCAACACTCTCCAGTCGGCAGAGATCGAAAATTATTTTGCAGAGCTCCGCACGGATGTGGAAGCGGCATACTATGCATTTTATTTTCTCGAATTTGCAGATTTTTATACAAGGGAAGCCAATGACGAGCGGGAAATGCTGAAGCTTCTTTATCAGACGATGCGCGTGTTGACGAAAAAGATCATTCCATTTGAGCTGGTACGCTACATATTTGAACTGAAGGCACTCAGTGTCAGTGGGGAAGGACCGCAGGTATTTCAGTGTGTCAGATGCGGGAACAGGGAACGTCCCTGTGTGTTCAGTGTAAAGGAGGGTGGTTTGGTCTGCAGTGAATGCGGTCAGAATGTCTATGACGGAATGCGGCTGAATACGTCTACCCTTTATGCTATGCAGTTCATTGTCGGGACACCGGTGGAAAAGCTCTATACCTTTACCTTAAGCGATGAAGTTTTAAAGGAACTGGGAAAGCTAATGGGGCGTTATCTGGATGTATACGTGGCTCACAGATTCAAGTCGCTTGAGATTCTGGAGCAGCTCATAGGGCTGAAATAACCGGAAAATTGTATATTAGATTAGAAAATAAAGACAAATTCGGCAAAAATTAGCAGGATAAGCTTGCAAAACCTATATGCAATAGGTATAATAGGTGAATCAGAGAGGAATAAATGTTATCGCGATAAGTGGCGTTGTTCTTCTAACGAAAAATAAAAAGAATGCGAGGATTAGTGTTATGGTAGAAAAGACAATGGACAAAATTGTAGCTTTGGCAAAATCAAGAGGCTTTGTATATCCGGGGTCTGAAATCTACGGTGGGCTTGCAAATACATGGGATTATGGTAATCTGGGTGTTGAACTTAAGAACAACGTAAAGAGAGCATGGTGGAAGAAATTCGTACAGGAGAACCCGTATAACGTAGGTGTTGACTGTGCGATCCTGATGAATCCGCAGACATGGATCGCTTCCGGACATCTGGGAGGATTCAGTGATCCGCTGATGGACTGTAAGGAATGTCACGAACGTTTCCGTGCAGATAAGATCATTGAAGATTATGCACATGAGCATGGAATTGATATTCCGGACAGCATTGACGGATGGTCACATGAAGAGATGGAAGGATTTGTAAAAGAACACGAAGTTCCGTGTCCGACCTGTGGAAAACACAATTTCACGGAGATCCGTGAATTTAACCTGATGTTCAAGACTTTCCAGGGCGTAACAGAAGATGCAAAGAACGTTGTTTACCTTCGTCCTGAGACTGCGCAGGGAATCTTCGTAAACTTTAAGAACGTACAGAGAACTTCAAGAAAGAAGCTTCCATTTGGTATTGGTCAGATCGGTAAATCATTCCGTAACGAGATTACACCGGGTAACTTTACATTCCGTACCCGTGAGTTTGAACAGATGGAACTTGAATTCTTCTGCAAACCGGATACAGACCTTGAATGGTTTGCTTACTGGAAGAAATTCTGTCTTGACTGGCTGTTCTCTCTTGGACTTAAGGATGAGGAAGTCCGTTACAGAGATCATGACAAAGAAGAGCTTTCTTTCTACAGCAAGGCTACAACAGACGTAGAATTCCTCTTCCCATTTGGATGGGGCGAGCTGTGGGGAATCGCAGACAGAACAGATTATGACCTGACACAGCATCAGAATGTATCAGGACAGGATCTGACTTACTTTGATGATGAGACCAATGAAAAATACATTCCATACGTTATCGAGCCATCACTTGGTGCTGACCGTGTGGTACTTGCGTTCCTTTGCGCAGCATATGATGAGGAAGAACTGGAAGACGGTTCTACACGTACCGTTATGCACTTCCATCCGGAACTTGCACCGGTTAAGATCGGTGTACTTCCGCTTTCCAAGAAGCTGAATGAAGGTGCTGAGAAAGTTTATGCAATGCTGAGCAAGTATTATAACTGTGAATTTGACGACAGAGGAAATATCGGTAAGAGATATCGTCGTCAGGATGAGATCGGAACACCGTTCTGCGTAACTTATGACTTCGATTCAGAAGAAGACGGAGCAGTTACTGTTCGTGACCGTGATACAATGCAGCAGGAAAGAATTAAAATTGAAGATCTCAAAGCATACTTTGAGAAAAAATTTGAGTGGTAGAGATTTGAAAAGATCCGGATTTCCCAGGTTTGGGAAGTCCGGATCTTTTTGTGCAAAAAAAGTTTGTTTGGGAGGTTGTGAGACAAATGGGACAAATATAAGTGTTCAAATTCCGTTGTGCCAACCATTCTGAGGAGCCTCTGAAAGCGAAAATTATGTCAGCAGAGACTAGGGAGTGTAATCGTGATAGGTTGGCTAGAATGTGTGGATTTTGAGAAAAAATTTGATTTGTAAAAATAGACAAAGAAAATCGATGATATAGTTAAAAAATAGTTAATAAAAACAATGCCTATAGGGAAAAACTATTAAATATTCTGATAAATAATAAACAATAAAGAAAATTATTTAACGCTTGACTAATTGTAACGACAATTATATAATGAGACTAACGTTAAGGTTGGAAGATGAATATGTGAGATACTTGTTGTACAGACGGCGCGCACCGTTATTTAATGTATAGCATGAGCCGAAGGGGCAGGCAGAAACTCTCAGGCAAAAGGAACATATTCGGACAACACTCTGGAGAACAATATATATGTATTGTACCGAAGAAGTAGTCTGGACTATATAGCGCAAAAGTCCGGGTGATCTTTCAGGTGAACGGACAGAGGCAGACAAAAAAGATTTCAATGACGAAAACTTTTTTGCCTGTTTTTTTTGTACCCTAAAAAGGGGAATATTCAGAAAAATACATATATAAACGATAAAATTCTGAATCAAATACACCGGAAGGGGAGCAAAAAAGACCAGGTAGTTGGTTCTAAGGAGGTAAAAGAGAATGAACAGAATTGAAGATGTAACAAATTACATTACTGAATGTGATGAAGAAGTAGGGAAAGCGCTGCAGTTAGAACTTGACCGTCAGCGTAGAAACCTTGAACTGATCGCATCAGAGAATATCGTAAGCCCGGCAGTTATGCTTGCGATGGGAACTGTACCGACAAACAAGTATGCAGAAGGTTATCCGGGAAAACGTTATTATGGCGGATGCGAGGATGTAGATATTCTTGAAAATCTTGCAATTGAACGTGCAAAGAAATTATTCGGATGTGACCATGTATGTGTACAGCCGCATTCAGGAGCAAATGCGAATACAGCTGTATATCAGGCGCTGATCAAACCAGGTGATACAGTTATGGGACTGAACCTGGCACACGGCGGACATCTTACACATGGTTCACCGGTAAACCTTTCCGGTATCCTTTACAATTTCGTACCTTACAATGTCAATGATGACGGTGTTCTGGATTACGATGCAATCAGAAAGCTTGCACGTGAATGCAAACCAAAGATGATCGTAGCAGGAGCTTCGGCTTATCCAAGAGAGATCCGTTTTGATATTTTTGCAGATATCGCAAAAGAAGTTGGAGCTTATCTTTTCGTAGATATGGCACACATTGCAGGTCTTGTTGCAGCAGGACTTCACCAGAGCCCGGTTCCTTATGCTGATGTAGTTACAACAACAACACATAAGACACTCAGAGGACCTCGTGGTGGAATGATCATGTGCAAAGAAGAATATGCAAAAGCGATCAACAAAGCAATCTTCCCGGGAACACAGGGCGGACCTCTGATGCACATTATCGCAGCAAAAGCTGTATGCTTCGGAGAAGCATTAAAACCGGAATTCAAAACCTATCAGGAACAGGTTGTCAAGAATGCAAAAGCACTTGCAGAAGCCATGGTTGAAGAAGGATTCAACCTTGTCAGTGGTGGAACAGACAACCATCTGATTCTGGTAGATCTTCAGAACATGAACATCACAGGAAAAGAACTTCAGAACAGACTGGATGAAGTTTACATTACAGTTAATAAGAATGCAGTTCCGAATGATCCTGCAAGTCCGTTTGTGACCAGTGGAGTTCGTATCGGAACACCGGCTGTTACAACAAGAGGTCTGAAAGAAGAAGATATGAAGACCATCGCAAAACTGATCAAGATGACGATTACAGACTTTGATACCAAAGCAGATGAAATCCGTGCCGAAGTTACAAAGATCTGCGATAAATATCCACTTTATGAATAACAGGAGGAAAAAATAATGGAATTAAAAACACCCCTTTATGACGCTCATGTAAAAGCAGGTGGAAAGATCGTGCCGTTTGCCGGATACCTTCTTCCGGTTCAGTATGAGACAGGCGTGATCAAAGAGCATATGGCAGTACGTACACAGGCAGGACTTTTTGATGTATCTCATATGGGCGAAATCCTTTGTGAAGGAAAAGATGCTCTTGTCAATCTGCAGCACATCCTTACAAACGATTTTACAAATATGGTAGACGGACAGGCAAGATACAGCCCGATGTGTAACGAGAACGGTGGAACTGTAGATGACCTGATCGTATACAAAAGATCAGATGATCACTATTTTATCGTAGTAAATGCAGCAAACAAGGATAAGGATTATCAGTGGATGCTCGCACATCAGTCAGGAGAGGTTACATTTACAGATGTATCCGACCAGTATGGACAGATCGCTCTTCAGGGACCGAAGGCGATGGAAATCTTAAGAAAACTTACAACAGAAGAAAATATTCCAAAGAAATATTATCATGCAGTATTTGGCGCAGAAGTTGCCGGAATGCCTTGCATCGTATCCAAGACAGGATATACCGGTGAAGATGGTGTAGAGATCTACCTGGCAAGTGATCTGGCAGAAAAGATGTGGGAGACACTTCTTGAAGCAGGAAAAGAAGAGGGACTAATCCCTTGTGGACTTGGTGCTCGTGATACACTTCGCATGGAAGCTGCAATGCCTCTTTACGGACATGAGATGGATGATGAAGTATCACCTCTTGAAACAGGTCTGAACTTCGGTGTTAAGATGAAGAAAGACGAATTCATCGGAAAGAAAGCCATAGAAGACAGAGGAACACCAAAGATCGAAAGAATTGGTCTTAAAGTAACAGGAAGAGGAATCATCCGTGAACATCAGGATCTGTATGCTGGAGATCAGAAGATCGGACATACAACATCCGGAACGCATTGCCCTTATCTTGGATATCCAATCGCCATGGCACTTGTTGATGCCGGAAGCGTAGCAATTGGCGACAAGGTAGAAGCAGATGTACGTGGAAGAAGAGTGGAAGCAGAAGTTGTGCAGCTTCCGTTCTATAAGAGAGCAAAATAAAAGAAAATAATAACGAAAATAGATTAACAGTCCGGTCGCAGAAAAAAGCGATAGAGAGTGTTTGGAAAAGGCGATCGGCAGTTGAAAAGAAAAGGAGATTAAAATCATGGAAGTAAGAGCAGAATTAAAATATACAAAATCACACGAATGGGTAAAAGAAGAAGGTGGAGTCTGGACAATTGGACTTACGGATTATGCACAGTCAGCACTCGGTGATCTCGTATTCGTAAATCTTCCGGAAGCTGGAGACAGTGTAGAAGCCGGAGAAGTATTTGGAGATGTTGAATCTGTAAAAGCGGTATCAGATGTATACTCACCGGTAACAGGAGAAGTTGAAGAAATCAACGAAGAACTTCTTGACGCACCAGAAAAGATCAATGGCGCTCCGTATGATGCATGGTTCATCAAAGTAAAAGATGTATCGGGAACAGAGGAACTTCTTTCAGCAGAAGAATATGAGGCATTTGTAGCAAGCGAAGAATAATCAGGGAAAGGCGGTGGACCATTTATGGGAAGCTATGTACCGAATACAAAAGAACAGCGTCAGGAAATGCTGAAAGAAATCGGGTTTCAGACAATTGATGATTTGTTCGCACACATTCCGGCAGAAGTAAAGATCCAGGGCGGTCTTAATATTCCGGAAGGAAAAACAGAATTAGAAGTACGTCGTGATATGGAAAATATTGCTGCAAAGAATCAGGTCTTTAAGACGATTTTCCGCGGCGCAGGCGCTTACCGGCATTTTATTCCGGCAACAGTAAAGAGCGTGATTTCAAAAGAAAATTTATTAACTGCATATACTCCTTATCAGGCAGAGATCAGCCAGGGAATCCTGCAGTCGATCTTTGAATATCAGACCATGATCTGTGATCTGACAGGAATGGATATTTCCAATGCCTGCGTATATGATGGTGCAGAAGCATCCGCAGAAGGTGTGGCAATGTGCCGTGACAGAAAACGTAGCAAAGCACTTGTTTCAGCTACCGTGAATCCATATGTTCTTGAAACAATCAAAACATACTGCTTCGGTAATGAAATGGAAATAGAAGTAATTCCGGAAAAAGACGGACTTACAGATATTGAATATCTGAAAGAACATGTAGATGCACAGACAGCATGTGTACTGATCCAACATCCGAACTATTACGGTAATCTGGAAGAAGCAGCCGAGATTGGTGAGATCACACATGGAGCTGGTGCGAAATATGTGATGAATGTCAATCCGATTTCTCTCGGTGTAGTAAAGACACCGGCAGAATATGGAGCTGATGTGGCAGTTGGCGAAGGACAGCCACTTGGACTTTCTATTGCATTCGGCGGACCATATCTTGGATTTATGGCTGCAACACAGAAGATGATGAGAAATCTTCCGGGACGTATTGTTGGACAGACAGAAGACCACAATGGAAAGAAAGGTTATGTACTTACTCTTCAGGCAAGAGAACAGCATATCCGTCGTGAAAAAGCATCCAGCAATATCTGCTCAAACCAGGCACTCTGCGCACTTGCAGTAGGCGTTTATCTGGCAACAATGGGCAATGAAGGGATTAAGAAAGCAGCAACACTTTCAACTTCAAAAGCACATTATCTTTCAGCAGAACTTGCAAAAGTTGGATATCAGACCGAGAACAAAGGAGAATTTTTCCATGAATTCGTAACTGTATCCGATGTTCCGGCCGCAAAAGCACTTGCAGCACTTGAGGAAAAAGGAATCCTTGGAGGATTTCCGCTTGACGAACACAGAATTCTGTGGTGCTGTACAGAAGTGAATACCAAAGAAGAGATGGACGCAGTTGTTCAGATTCTGAAGGAGGTGCAGTAATGTTAATATTTGAAAAAAGCAGACCTGGAAGAGGTTGCGATTTACTGCCAGAATGCGATGTAGAAGTAACACTTCCACAGGAAAAAGATAAAAGAGAGAAAAAACTTCATCTGCCAGAGCTTTCTGAAATTGAACTGAGCAGACATTATACAGAACTTGCAAAGAAATCACATGGTGTGAATGATGGTTTTTATCCACTCGGATCTTGTACAATGAAATACAATCCGAAGATCAATGAAGATATGGCAGCACTTCCGGGATTCACAGAGATCCATCCACTGCAGCCGACACATACGGTACAGGGATGCCTGGAAGTCATCAAAGAATCTGAAAATCTTCTCTGCGAGATCACAGGTATGGATCGTATGACATTCCAGCCGGCAGCCGGTGCTCACGGAGAATTTACAGGACTTCTTCTGATCAAAGCATATCATAAGAGCCGTGGAGACGAAAAGAGAAAGAAAATTATCGTTCCGGATTCTGCACATGGAACCAATCCGGCAAGTGCGGCAATGGCAGGATTCCAGGTAGTCAGCATTGAATCTGCACCGGATGGTGGTGTTGATCTTGAAAAATTACAGGAAGTATGCGGAGAGGATACAGCAGGACTTATGCTTACCAATCCAAATACGGTAGGACTTTTTGATAAGAATATTCTGAAGATTACGGAGATCGTTCATAACTGTGGCGGACTTTGCTACTATGACGGAGCAAACTTAAATGCAGTTATGGGAACTGTTCGCCCTGGAGATATGGGATTTGATGTGATCCATCTGAATCTTCACAAAACATTCTCAACTCCGCACGGTGGCGGTGGCCCTGGAAGCGGACCTGTTGGATGCAAGAGCATGCTGGTTCCGTTCCTTCCATCTTATGTAGTAGATGGGGAAGAAGAACTGAAATTTGTAAAAGAACCACAGAGCATCGGTGAGATGAAGAGCTTCTATGGAAACTTTACAGTCATCGTAAAAGCACTTACTTATGTGAAGACACTGGGACGCGAAGGTATTCCGGAAGCGAGCCAGAATGCAGTTCTGAATGCAAATTACATGATGAACAAACTGAAAGACCTTTATACAATGGCGTATGACGAGGTATGTATGCATGAATTCGTAATGAGTCTTGCAGATTTGAAAAAGAAAACAGGAATTTCTGCAATGGATATTGCAAAAGGACTTCTTGATAACGGTATCCATCCACCGACAATGTACTTCCCGCTGATCGTTGAGGAAGCACTGATGGTAGAGCCGACAGAGACAGAGTCCAAAGAAACTCTGGATGAAGCAGTAGAAGTATTACGCAAACTGTATGAAATCGCAGAAACAGATGCCGAACAGCTTCATCAGGCGCCTGTTACAACACCGGTTACAAGAATGGATGAGGTTGGAGCAGCAAGACATCCATATCTGCGATACGAATGGCAGGACTAATAAGTTATAGCTTAAAGCGAGGGAAAAACTATGATTGAAAAGATTACTTATATTGAAAGCAATCAGTTCAGTCCATATAGAAATCTTGCAGTGGAGGAGTATTTGCTCCTCCACTGCGAGGATAAAGAATGTATTCTTTATCTGTGGCAGAATCAGAATACAGTTGTTATCGGACGGAATCAAAATGCTTGGAAAGAATGTAGAACAACAAAGCTTGAAGAAGAAGGTGGTCATCTTGCCAGACGCCTGTCAGGTGGCGGAGCTGTGTACCATGATCTGGGAAATATGAACTTCACATTTCTGATCAATAAAGAAGAATATAATCTGGACCGGCAGCTTCAGGTAATCATAGGAGCGATGGAGATCCTTGGATTGAAGGCTGAAAAATCCGGGCGTAACGATATCCTGATCGATGGAAAGAAATTCTCGGGGAATGCGTTTTATGAGCAGGAAAAGCATTGCTATCATCATGGCACGATCATGGTAGGAGTAAATATGGAAACCTTATCCAGATATCTGACTGTATCAAAGGATAAACTGAAATCAAAGGGGGTTGATTCAGTAAAATCCAGAGTGACAAATTTAAGAGATTATCTTCCGGAGCTTACAATGGAAGAACTGAAGGTGGCACTTAAACAGTCATTTGAAAAGGTATACGGATTAAAGGTACGTGATAAAAAAATAGAAGACCTTGATACCGGAGTAATTGCAGAAAGAGAGAAATTTTTCTCTTCATGGAACTGGCTTTATGGAAGAAAAATTGATTTTCAGTATGAGCTTTCCCACCGTTTTGGATGGGGAGGGATTACACTTCAGTTTGCAGTAGAATCAGGAAAGATCAAGGATGCAATTGCATGGTCGGATGCACTGAATCCGGATTTCATACATACACTTCCGAAGTATCTGAAAGGATTGAAGTACAGAAAGGAAAGTATCTGTACGGAATTGGGGCTTTTCTGGTCAGATGATCCACAGGAAGAAGAGATGATGAAAGACATTATCGAATGGATTCGGGGCGAGGAACTGTAGGAGGATGAAATAAAATGAGTGAGAAGTTTGATGTAGTAGTAATTGGAGCCGGTCCGGGAGGATATGTGGCAGCAATCAAATCTGCGAAGCTTGGAATGAAGACCGCAGTGATCGAAGAGAGAGAAGTCGGCGGAACATGCCTGAACAGGGGATGTATTCCGGCAAAAGCAATGATTCATGCATCGACATTATATCGTGAAATCAAAGAAGCGGATCGTTTCGGAATTTCAGCATCAGATGTTACTTATGATTTTGAAAAAATACTGGAATATAAGGAGCAGACAACCGGACAGCTTGTTCAGGGAGTAGAACAGCTTCTGCAGGCAAACGGCGTAACAAGATATTATGGAAAAGGCACACTTTTTGAGGGGAAAAAAGTTAAGATTACAGGGAATGAAGAACAGTCTGTCGAAGCAGAGAATGTCATTCTGGCTTCTGGTTCCAAACCACTGATTCTTCCGATTCCGGGAATGGATCTTCCGAGAGTTCTGACAAGTGATGAACTTTTTAAGCTGAAAGAAGTTCCAAAGAGTCTGGTTATCATCGGTGGTGGTGTGATCAGTGTAGAATTTGCAACCGTATATTCCGCACTTGGATCTAAGGTTACCATTCTTGAAGCAATGTCGCGCCTGGTTCCAAATATGGATAAAGAGATCGCACAAAACCTGAAACTGATCCTGAAGAAACGTGGCGTAGAAAGCCATACATCAGCAGCAGTACAGGGTGTGCATATGGAAGGGGATACTTGTGTATGTACCTTCGTTGAAAAAGAAAAAGAACAGACTGTAGAAGCAGAATATGTTCTGTGTGCAGTCGGAAGATGCCCGAATACCGACGGATTATTTGCAGAAGGTGCTGCTCCGGATATGGAAAGAGGACGCGTTCTTGTAAATGACAAATTCGAAAGCAGTATTCCGGGAGTCTATGCGATCGGTGATCTGATCTTTGGTGCACAGCTTGCCCATGCAGCAAGTGCACAGGGAATCGTTGTTGCAGAACAGCTGGCGGGAAAAGAACCTTCTGTGAATCTGGATGTGGTTCCGGGATGTGTTTATACAGATCCGGAAATCGCATCAGCAGGTATTACCGAAGATGCAGCCAAAGAACAGGGAATCAAAGTGAAGACTGGTAAATTTATCATGAGTGCCAATGGTAAATCGCTTATTACAAAAGAAGAAAGAGGATTTATCAAGATTGTGGCAGATGAAGAGACAGATGTGATTCTCGGAGCACAGATGATGTGTGCAAGAGCCACAGACATGGTTGGTGAATTTGTAACTGCGATCGCAAACAAAATGACGGTTGCACAGCTTTTGAAGGGAATGCGTGCACATCCGACGTATAATGAAGGAATCGGAGAAGCCCTGGAAGAAGCAGAGGGTGGAGCGATCCACGTTGTACCAAAGAAAAAGAAATAGAACTGTACAGCAGTAAGGGAATATGATAAAATATTCAGATATCAGCATATGCTGAAAAGTACAAAAAGGAAAATTAAATCATGTTATACGAAGAAGCAAGGGTATATTTGGATCATGTATCGAAATACGGAAGTGTACTTGGCTTAGATAGTATAAAGAGCTTATTGGGTGAGCTTGGAAATCCGCAGAAAGATTTGAAATTTATACATATAGCCGGGACTAATGGAAAAGGATCGATTCTCGCCGGACTCTCCGGTATCCTGCAGCAGGCTGGATACCGAACCGGAAGATACTGTTCTCCGACCGTGATGGGATATATGGAACGATTTCAGGTTGATAGCCAATGGATGGCGGAGGACGAGCTCGCCCCTTTTGTATCTCAGGTGAAAGAGGCAGCAGAAAAAGTAGAAGAAAAAACGGATCTCACCGTAACTGTTTTCGAGATAGAAACAGCGATCGCATTTCTCTATTTCAGAGAAAAACAGTGTGATTATGTCGTTCTGGAAGCCGGGATGGGTGGGCTTCTTGATGCGACAAATGTAATAGATACAACTGTTTTGAGTATTTTTGCATCGATCAGTATGGATCATATCGGAGTGCTGGGAAACACATTAGAAGAGATAGCAGAAAATAAAGCCGGAATTATAAAACCATCATGTCTGGCAGTTGTCACGTCGCCACAGCAGATGTCTGTGACCGATATTCTCCAGAAAAAGGCCGGAGAGTGTGGATGCCGGTTTGTGGTTTCGCATCCGGAAAAGGCTGTGATTTCTGAAGAAACGATGGATGGACAGATTTTCTCTTATGGAGAATATAAAGATATCCGTCTTCGCCTGGCTGGCAGATATCAGATTGACAATGCGGCGACAGTATTGGAAGCTGTGGATGCGTTAAGAAGGAACGGTGTTTCGATTCCGGAAGACGCTGTAAGAAAGGGATTTGTGAAAGTGACATGGCCTGGACGGTTTCAGGTACTTGAAAAAGAACCGACCGTGATCGCCGACGGAGCACATAACAGGGATGCCGCAAGAAGACTTGCGGAAAATGTGAGAACCTATCTGACGGACAGAAAGATTGTCGGTGTGATGGGGGTTTTTAAAGATAAAGAATATGAACAAATCGCAGAGATCATGGCTCCGTATCTTTCAAAGGTGTATACGATCGATCTTCCAAATGGGGAGAGGAATCTGGGAAAAGAGAGATTATGTGAAGTATTAAAGGCCAAGAACATACAGTCAGAACCGGCAGAGAACATTGCAGATGCGCTTGAAAAAGCAAAAGCAGAATGTGGGAAAGAAGATGTTGTTCTGGTGTTTGGTTCCTTATCTTATCTGGGAGAAGTGATAAGACTTGAACGGGAAACAAACGTGTTTGAAAGAAAAAAGGAAGAGAGAACATTATGGTAGATCATAAAAAAGTAGAACAGGCAATCCGTCTTTTACTGGAAGGAATCGGTGAAGATCCGGATAGGGAAGGACTGGCTGAGACACCGGACCGGATTGCAAGAATGTATGAAGAAATCTGTGGCGGAATGAATGAGGATGCAGCGGAACACCTGAAAAAGACATTTACAGCAGAAAACAATGAGATGGTTGTGGAAAAAGATATTACGTTTTATTCCATGTGTGAACATCATATGCTGCCATTTTACGGAAAGGTTCATATTGCCTATATTCCGGATGGAAAGGTAGTGGGACTTAGCAAGCTTGCACGGACTGTGGAAGTGTTTGCCAGAAGACTTCAGCTGCAGGAGCAGATGACAGCACAGATCGCGGATGCCCTGATGGAGAATCTTCATCCAAAGGGAGTAATGGTACTTGCTGAGGCAGAGCATATGTGTATGACCATGCGTGGAATCAAGAAGCCGGGAAGCAAGACGGTCAGTGTTGTTACAAGAGGTGCATTTGAAGAAAATGAAAAGCTGCAGAACATGTTTTTCCGTATGATAGGTTAGTGCGATGGAAATAAAACGAAAACTGGAAGAGCAGAGGAGCATGCAGAGAATCTGGAAAATATATGAGCATCCTCTTTTTATAGAAGGACTGGTAAAGAATAAAGATGCAGAAAAGGAAAGAATATTCTGCCATCATGATATGAACCATTTTCTGGACGTGGCACGTCTGATGTATATTTTTTCGATGGAGCGTGGATATGCCTTTGGAAAAGAAGAGATTTATGCGACGGCATTACTTCATGATATCGGGAAATGGCAGCAGTATAAGGCGGGAGTTCCCCATGAGATAGCGAGTGCTGAAATTGCAAAAAGGATTCTGGAAGAGACTGGATTTACAAAGGAGGAGTCGGACAGGATTCTTTTTGCAATTTTAAGTCACCGGGGCAATGCAGAAGAGACAGAAAATGCAGGGCAGGATAAGTGGCAGCTTGCAGAAATCCTTTATGATGCAGATAAGATTTCCCGTGCGTGTTATACGTGTCCGGCTGAGAAGGACTGTAACTGGAGCGGAGAAAAGAAGAATCAGAAAATCATCTGGTAGAAAACGAGGAAACAAAATGAAAATTGGGAATAAAGAATTTGACACAGCAAAACATACTTATATTATGGGAATCTTGAATGTGACACCGGATTCTTTTTCGGACGGGGGAAAGTGGAACGGTTATGATGCGGCAATGCGTCATGCAGAAGAGCTTTTAGAAGGCGGAACCGATATCCTGGATATCGGAGGAGAGTCCACAAGACCAGGACACCAGCAGATTACGTCAGAAGAAGAAATTACAAGAACTGCGCCGGTTATCGAGGCTGTTAAAAAGAATTTTGATGTGCCGGTTTCGATTGATACTTATAAGAGTGATGTGGCAGAGGCAGCACTTCAGGCAGGGGCAGATCTGGTAAATGATATCTGGGGATTCCAGTACGATGAAAAGATGGCAGGTCTTGTGAAAAAATATGATGCGGCATGCTGTCTGATGCATAATAAAAATGAGGCGGTGTACAAGAATTTCCTGAAGGATATGTATGCAGAATTGCAGAAGTGTGTAGATACAGCGAAAGCGGCTGGGATTGGAGATGACCGGATCATGCTGGATCCGGGGGTTGGATTTGGAAAGACCTACGAGATGAACCTGGATGTGATGAAGCATCTGGAGCTTTTTAACGGACTTGGATATCCGATGCTTCTTGGAACTTCCAGAAAATCCATGATCGGTCTGACACTGGATCTGCCGGTAACAGAAAGAGAAGAAGGAACTCTTGTCACAACCGTGATGGCAGTACAGAGTCATTATGGATTTGTGCGCGTTCATGATGCTGAGAAAAACCGCAGAGCGATCAAGATGACAGAAGTGATTCTGGCAAGAGAGTAAGCAGGAGAAAAAGATGGATCAGATAAAAATTGAAAACCTAGAAATATTTGCAAATCATGGGGTGTATCCGGAAGAAAACAGACTGGGACAGAAGTTTCTGGTTTCCTGCATTTTGTATGTGGATACACGCAAGGCGGGAAAAACGGATGACTTGGAAGCGTCTGTGAATTACGGAACCATTTCCCATTTGATAAAAGAAAAGATGGAAGAGAAGAATTACAGGCTGATCGAAGCAGTAGCAGAGCAGCTTGCAGAAGAGATCTTATTATTTGATGAGAAGATCCGGAAAGTCATGGTGGAAGTAAAGAAACCATGGGCACCGGTAGGACTGCCGCTTGAGACGGTTTCTGTGAAGATTGAACGTTGCTGGAATGAAGCGTTTATCGCACTCGGATCGAATATGGGTGATAAGAAAAAATACATTGAGAATGCGGTAGAAGAGCTGAAAAATGAAAAACTTTGCAGAGTCCTGAAGGTATCGAAACTGATCGGAACCGAGCCATATGGCGTGACGGATCAGGATGAATTCCTGAACGGGGCACTGAAAATGGAAACACTGCTTACCCCGCATGAGCTTCTGGAGCTGTTACACCGAATTGAGCAGGAAGCCGGAAGAAAGCGGATCCGCAGATGGGGACCGAGAACACTGGATCTGGACATCATTTTCTATGGGGATCAGATCATTGAAGAGGATGATTTATGTATACCACATATCGATATGCAGAACAGGGAATTTGTGCTTGGACCAATGTGTGAGATCGCACCGCATAAACGGCATCCGGTTTTGAAGGAAACGATGACGGAAATGCTTGTAAAGTTAAAGGGTAATAATTGACTTCTTATCGGGAGAGGGTTATACTGAAAGCATTGTGGGGAATCCCAACTGAATTGAAGAGAGGTATAGAAATGGAAGAAAAAAAGAATCTCTGGAGCTCTTATGATGAAGCTGCCAAAAAAGAACTTCATGAAATCAATGAAAAGTACAAAGCTTGCCTGGATGCCGGAAAGACAGAGCGTGAATGCGTAAAGCTTGCGGTTGAGATGGCGAAAGAAGCAGGATATCAGGATATCAAAGATGTTCTGAAAGAAGGAAAGAGCCTGAAAGCAGGAGATAAAGTATATGCGGTATGCATGGAAAAAATGCTTGCCATGTTCCGTATGGGCGAAGAACCGCTTTCAAACGGTATGAATATCCTTGGAGCTCATATCGATTCACCACGTATTGATGTGAAACAGAATCCATTATATGAAAGTGAAGGAATGGCTTATCTGGATACACATTACTATGGTGGAATCAAAAAATACCAGTGGGTAACAGGACCGATGGCACTTCATGGTGTTGTTGCGAAAAAAGATGGAAGCGTAGAAGAGATCAGCATTGGGGAAAAAGAGTCTGATCCGGTATTTGTTATTACAGACCTTCTTGTTCATCTTGCAGCAAACCAGATGTCAAAGAAAGCAAGTGAAGTGATCGAAGGAGAAAAGCTGGATCTTCTGATTGGAAACAGTCCACTTGATAAAGCGGAGGGACTTGATGAAGAAGAAAAAGAAACGATCAAGGCTAACGTACTTCATATTTTAAAAGAGAACTATGGAATCGAAGAAGAGGATTTTGCATCGGCTGAGCTGGAAATTGTTCCGGCCGGAAAGGCAAGAGACTGTGGATTTGACCGCAGCATGATCCTTTCTTATGGACAGGATGACAGAGTCTGCGCATTTACTTCTCTGTTCGCCATGCTGGATGTGGAAAATGCAAAGCGTACAGGATGCTGTCTGTTAGTAGATAAAGAAGAGATCGGAAGCGTCGGAGCAACTGGAATGCATTCTCGTTTCTTTGAAAATACAGTTGCAGAGCTTGTTGCACTTACAGAAGGTGAATCTGAACTGAAGGTACGCCGTGCACTTGCTAATTCAAGAATGCTTTCTTCTGACGTAAGTGCTGCTTATGATCCGATGTTTGCAGAAGCATTTGAAAAGAGAAGTGCCGCTTTCTTTACAAAGGGACTTGCATTCAACAAGTTTACAGGAAGCCGCGGAAAGAGCGGATCCAATGATGCAAATGCAGAATATCTTGCAAGACTGCGCAAGGTGATGGACGATGCAGGCGTTACTTACCAGTTCGCAGAACTTGGTAAAGTCGATGTAGGCGGCGGCGGAACCATTGCATATATTATGGCAAATTATGGTATGGAAGTGATCGACAGCGGTGTTGCTGTACTTTCTATGCATGCACCTTATGAAGTCAGCAGCAAAGCTGATGTGTATGAAGCAGTAAAGGGATATAGAGCATTTCTTCTGAATATGTAAGAGATGAAAAGAACTCAGGCAAAACAATGGATGCAGTCCGGTTTTGCCTGAGTTCTTTTTTGATAATAACAAAATTTTTAGTATATAAAAGAAATTTAATTACGGAGATTTTTTTATAGAAGAAATCACTTGAAGAAATTGAACTCTTCGATAAATTCACTTTTTTTGTACGAAAAAAAGTGCATAAGGGTTGACTATCACAGTTAAAACATTTACAATATTAGTGCGGTAAAATCCGTTTTTTAAGGGCGATATAAGATATGAAAAGAGCAGACAGTTACCAGTCTGACTGTGATTTTCAAGTTTTATATATATCAATTACCAATAACGAGGAGGAATTGTAAAATGGCAACAAAATGGGTTTACATGTTTACAGAAGGTAATGCCGATATGAGAAACCTGCTTGGTGGAAAAGGCGCTAACCTTGCTGAAATGACAAACTTAGGTCTTCCAGTGCCACAGGGCTTCACAATCACAACAGAAGCTTGTACTCAGTATTATGAGGACGGAAGACAGATCAATGAAGAAATCATGGCTCAGATCATGGAAGCTATTACAAAGATGGAAGGAATCACAGGAAAGAAATTCGGTGATAAAGAGAATCCACTTCTTGTTTCCGTTCGTTCTGGTGCAAGAGCATCTATGCCTGGTATGATGGATACAATCCTGAACCTTGGTCTTAACGAAGACGTTGTCAATGTACTTGCTGAAAAATCAGGCAACCCACGTTGGGCTTGGGACTGCTACAGAAGATTTATTCAGATGTACTCTGACGTAGTTATGGAAGTAGGTAAAAAATACTTCGAAGAACTGATCGACAAGATGAAAGCTGAAAGAGGCGTTAAACAGGACGTTGAACTTACAGCAGAAGATCTTCACGAATTAGCTAACCAGTTCAAGGCAGAATATAAAGAAAAAATCGGTGCTGAATTCCCGACAGATCCAAAGGAACAGTTAATGGGAGCTATCAAAGCCGTATTCCGTTCATGGGACAACCCGAGAGCAAATGTATACCGTCGTGACAACGATATCCCGTATTCATGGGGAACTGCTGTTAACGTACAGATGATGGCATTTGGTAACATGGGTGATGACTGTGGTACAGGTGTTGCATTTACACGTGACCCAGCTACAGGAAATAACGGACTGTTCGGAGAATTCCTTACAAATGCTCAGGGAGAAGACGTAGTTGCAGGTGTTCGTACACCAATGCACATTTCAGAAATGGAACAGAAATTCCCAGAAGCATTCAAACAGTTCAAAGAAGTATGCAAGACTCTGGAAACACATTACAGAGATATGCAGGATATGGAGTTTACTGTAGAACATGGTAAACTGTACATGCTTCAGACACGTAATGGTAAGAGAACAGCTCAGGCTGCTCTTAAGATTGCTTGCGATCTCGTTGATGAAGGAATGAGAACCGAAGAAGAAGCAGTTGCTATGATCGATCCTCGTAACCTTGATACACTGCTTCATCCACAGTTCGATGCAGCTGCACTGAAAGCTGCTGTACCGATGGCTAAAGCACTTGGAGCATCTCCAGGAGCTGCTTGTGGTAAGATCGTCTTCACAGCTGATGATGCTGTAGAATGGGCTGCAAGAGGAGAAAAAGTTGTTCTTGTACGTCTTGAAACATCACCGGAAGATATCACAGGTATGAAGTCTGCTCAGGGTATCCTGACAGTTCGTGGTGGTATGACATCACACGCAGCCGTTGTTGCACGTGGTATGGGAACATGCTGTGTATCTGGTTGTGGTGACATCAACATGGATGAAGAAAACAAGAAATTCACACTTGGTGGAAAAGAATACCATGAAGGAGATGCAATCTCTCTTGATGGATCTACAGGTAACATTTATGACGGAATCATCCCGACTGTAGACGCTACAATCGCAGGTGAATTCGGAAGAATCATGGGATGGGCTGACAAGTACAGAACTATGAAAGTTCGTACAAATGCTGATACACCAGCTGATGCTAAGAAAGCCCGCGAACTTGGTGCTGAAGGTATCGGACTTTGCCGTACAGAGCATATGTTCTTCGAAGGCAACAGAATTGATGCATTCCGTGAAATGATCTGCTCTGAAACAGTAGAAGAAAGAGAAGCTGCACTTGCTAAGATCCTTCCGGAACAGCAGGGAGACTTCGAAAAACTTTATGAAGCACTGGAAGGAAATCCGGTTACTATCCGTTTCCTTGATCCACCGCTTCATGAATTCGTTCCAACAGAAGAAGAAGATATCAAGAAACTTGCTGATGCACAGGGCAAATCTGTTGACCAGATCAAAGCAATCATCAGCTCTCTGCACGAATTCAACCCAATGATGGGACATCGTGGATGCCGTCTTGCTGTAACTTATCCGGAAATCGCTAAGATGCAGACAAGCGCAGTTATCCGTGCTGCTATCAATGTTAAGAAAGCTCATCCGGATTGGAATGTTAAACCGGAAATCATGATCCCGCTGGTTGGCGATATCAAAGAGCTTAAATATGTTAAGAAGTTTGTAGTAGAAACAGCTGACGCTGAAATCGCTGCTGCAGGAAGCGACCTTGAGTACGAAGTTGGTACAATGATCGAAATTCCTAGAGCTGCTCTTACAGCTGATGACATCGCAAAAGAAGCTGACTTCTTCTGCTTCGGTACAAACGACCTTACACAGATGACATACGGATTCTCACGTGATGATGCTGGTAAGTTCCTTGAAGCTTACTATGACGCTAAGATCTTCGAGAATGATCCATTTGCTAAACTTGACCAGACAGGTGTTGGTAAACTTATGAAGATGGCTATCGAACTCGGAAAACCGGTTAATCCGAAACTTCACGTTGGTATCTGTGGAGAACATGGTGGAGATCCAAGCTCTGTAGAATTCTGCAACAGCATTGGTCTTGATTATGTATCTTGCTCACCATTCCGTGTACCGATCGCTCGTCTGGCTGCTGCTCAGGCTGCAATCGCTCAGAAGAATGCAAAATAAGCATATACAGATATTATAGCGAATAATGAATAATAGAATCCCCCTGATATCTATGAAATGGATGTCAGGGGGATTTTTCTATCGGGAAGATTTTTTCTGGTAAAGAATGCATTCCATGTTTCATGGAAACAAGTCAAAGTCTTTAATTTTAGGAGACTTTGATGATTGCTGTGGCAAGGAATATAATTTGCAGGGTGAGTTTTATTTTATATCGTTAAAATTTAAAAACATTAAATTTGCGCTAAAATAAAAAAATCACTATTTTTTTTAAAATGTATATGATACAATGAACCAATTAAATCTGAAATATTCTTATAAAATCATTTTAGAAGAGCGTAAGATGATTGCAAGTTATTAAAATCTAAAACAAATCAATAATAGTGGAAAGAAAAATTGATGATATTCTATGGAATAAGAAATAAATCAATTGTGATGAAGAAGAAAATTGATTGTAATCCACAAATATCTAAAGTAAATCAATGGAAGCGACAGGAAATGTTGATCATATATCAAATGATTAAATCTTAGGTCAATGTAATTGGTGAAATAAATTGATTGTAAATCCAATAAATTAAAAACAAATCAAGAAGATTGTAGAAAAAGATTGACTGTAACTTTAAAAACTTGAAAATGAATCAAGGAAAAAACGAAAATAGATTGACTGGAAAAGCTAAAACTTGAAAACAGATCAAGAAGACTCAGGAAATAGATTGACCGTATGTTTGAAGACTTAAAAATAGATCAAGAAGATCTTGAAAATTGCTTGACTGGAATACAAAAATTAGAAAATAGATCAAGAAAATTCTGGAAATAACTTGACTGGAAAATTAGAAACACGAAAATAAATCAAAAAGAAATAAAACGATAGATAAAAAACAATTTCAAATAAAGGGGGATAGTCTATGTATAAATTAAAAAATATGCTTCTCCAAGAGCAAAAACATTTGGAGAAAATCGTTATGCAAGCTAAAACTAACTTAAGTACAGAACCAGAAGGACACCTTAGAATTTCGATAGATCAAAATAAGCCACGTTATTATCAATGCATAAATGACAGCAAAGGAATTTACATTCCAAGAGATGAAAAAGAGTTGCCGAGACGTCTTGCACAAAAAGGTTATAATGAAGCGGTGATAAAAAAAGGGGAAACAAGGCTTAAACAAATAAAGAAAATAACAAAAAATTATTCGGATGATGAAATTGAGAAAATTTATACGTCTATGAATAAAGCGAGACAATTACTGGTAACTCCGATCGAACCAACATGGGATCAGCTGCTTACAAAATGGTATGAAGAAGAATATCAGGGGAAAGAGTTCAAGGAGGGAACACCATTAATTCTTACTGAGAAGGGAGAACGTGTCAGATCAAAGTCAGAGAAGATATTAGCAGATTATTTTTATAGAAAGAATATTCTTTACAAATATGAAAAGCCACTTCATCTGAAAGGGTATGGTACCGTGTATCCAGATTTTACATTTTTGTCAAGAAAGACTTACCGGGAAATATATTGGGAACATGAAGGAATGATGGATAAACAGGATTATGCAAGAGCAGCTGTGCGAAAAATAGAATTGTATCAAATAAATCATATATATCCAGGCGATCGGTTGATTATATCTTTTGAGACAGAACAAAATGTATTGAATTCAAAGATAATAGAGAATCTGATAGAAAAATATTTGATATAAAAGGACTTATGATATAATTAGCTTGTTGGGGAGAAGGATACCCTGATGGAGAGATAGAGCTGTTTGGAAAAATCTTACACCGCGATGAACATTTGCTATACAAGTATGCAGAGAATGAAATGTTTAAAAAGAATAAAGTCTAGGACGGAGGAGAACTACATGGAATTAGTAAACGGAAGACCAACAGACACACAAGGCAGATTGGACAAGGAAATCCGCGTATATGACTTCCTTGATTCGCTTGGAGTCGTATACCAGAGAATCGACCATGAAGCCGCAATGACAATGGAGGCATGCGAGGAAATCGACCGGACGCTGGAGGCGACGATCTGCAAGAATCTGCTTTTATGCAACCGACAGGAGACACAGTTTTATTTACTGATGCTTCCGGGGGATAAGGTGTTTAAAACAAAGGATCTGTCAGCGCAGATTGGTTCGTCCAGACTTTCTTTTGCAAAAGTGGAGTATATGGAACAATATCTGGACATCACGCCGGGATCTTTAAGTGTGCTTGGACTGATGAATGATAAGGACAGGATGGTACGGCTTCTGATCGATGAAGATGTGCTTACAGGAGAATATATAGGATGTCATCCATGCATCAATACATCGAGTCTCAGACTTCGGACAAAAGATCTGGTGGAGAAGATTATTCCGGCAATGGAACATGAGCCGACCATCGTGAAGCTGTAAATCCGCCAGAAAATGAAAAGGGTAGCAGAAACAGCAATATAGAAACAGAAAGATTTTTGACAGTGCAAATATAAAAACTGGATAATGAAAAATATAACAAAATCTATATAAAAAACAAAATAAATTCATGCAAAATTCATACAAAAAAGAAAGAAACACCTTGACGAAAAGAAAGATTTCTCTTAAAATATGAAAGGTTGTGCAAAAGAAGAACAACTGCCGTGCAGAATCATCTGGATACAGACAGATATGCGGCAGTTTTATTATGTGACATAGTATAGAATTGCACATATATTACAGTCTATATTTATGACACAGGCAATTTAGTGAAAATTATATTTTATCATGCAAATAAAAGGAGAGATATACGGATGAAGTATGATGTAATTATTATCGGTGCCGGACCAGGCGGGATTTTTGCTGCTTATGAGTTGATGAAAAAGAAACCAGACTGCAAGATTGCAGTATTTGAAGAAGGTTATCCGCTGGAAAAGAGAAAATGTCCGATTGATGGCGAAAAAGTAAAGAGCTGTATCAACTGCAAACGCTGCTCGATCATGTGCGGATTTGGCGGAGCTGGAGCATTTTCAGATGGAAAATACAATATCACCAATGATTTCGGCGGAACTTTATTTGAGTATATCGGTAAAAAACAGGCTGTTGAGCTGATGAAGTACGTCGATGAGATCAATATGGAAAATGGTGGAGAAGGGACAAAACTGTACTCCACAGCCGGAACAAAATTTAAAAAGCTTTGCCTTCAGAATAAGCTGAATCTTCTGGATGCATCTGTACGTCATCTGGGAACAGATATCAATTATGTCGTTCTTCAGAATCTTTATGATCAGATGAAGGATAAAATGGACTTCTTCTTTGATGCACCGGTTGAGACAATCGAGATCACTGATGGCGGATACCGCATTATATGTGAAAATGGCGCTTATGAATGTAAGAAATGTGTGGTTTCTGTCGGACGAAGCGGAAGCAAATGGATGGAAAAGGTCTGCAAGGATCTTGCAATCCCGACCAAATCAAACCGTGTGGATATTGGTGTCCGTGTAGAGCTTCCGGCAGTGATCTTCTCACACCTGACAGATGAGCTTTACGAGAGCAAGATCGTATACCGTACAGAAAAATTCGAGGACAATGTGCGTACTTTCTGTATGAATCCGAACGGTATTGTGGTAAATGAAAATACAAACGGTATCATCACAGTAAACGGACACAGCTATGAAGGAAATGAAAAAAAGACGGACAACACCAACTTTGCCCTTCTGGTTGCAAAGCATTTCTCTGAGCCATTTAAGGACAGTAACGGATATGGTGAAAGTATCGCAAGACTTTCCAATATGCTAGGCGGTGGTGTGATCGTACAGCGTTTTGGTGATCTGGTACGTGGAAGAAGAAGTACAGAAAAGCGTATTGAAGAAGGTCTGGTAACACCAACCTTATCAGCAACGCCTGGTGATCTGAGTCTGGTTCTTCCAAAGCGAATCATGGATGGAATCATTGAGATGATCTATGCTCTGGATAAGGTAGCACCTGGTACAGCAAATGACGATACCCTTCTCTATGGTGTGGAAGTAAAATTCTACAATATGGAAGTAGAGATCGATAAGAATCTGGAAAGCTGCCATAAGGGACTGTATGTGATCGGTGACGGAAGTGGTGTTACACATTCTCTGTCCCATGCATCTGCAAGTGGTGTTTATGTTGCGAGACATATTATCAGCGAAGAAGAATAGTCTGCAAATAAAAAGTCGGACTGGGATGGAAAAGTAAAATAAAGAGAAAATTAAAAACCGTAAATCCGGAGATTTGCAGTATTGTAAAGAGCAAATCCGGATTTACGGTTTTTGTTGTATCGAAAAAGTAGTAGAACTTTTTGATGCAGATATGCCTATTTTTTTATGGTTGCCCGCCGGTAAGTCATATAGGCGATCACAGCAGTTGCAAATTCGGTAATTCCGAATGCGTACCAGATCCCGGAAGCCCCGAAGATCCGGCTTAAGATAAATGCGGCCGGAATAATGATGATCGTATATCTGCACAGTGAGATGATCAGGGACGGTGTTCCCTTTCCAAGTCCTTCGAGTGCACCAGAGCTGGTGATGGACACGGAAGAAACTAAAAATCCGAGGCTGATAATCCGAAGTGCTATTCCTCCTGCCTGAATGGTTTCCGGATTAGAACTGAACAGTGCGATCAGTGAATCCGGGAAGATCTGGCAGTAAACGGTACCAAAGAGCATGATCCCAAGACTCAGATAAAGGGTATCGGCAAACAGTCTGTGGACACGCTTTGTCTCACCGGCACCGTAGTTGTATCCGATCAACGGACGCATTCCCTGGATGATTCCATTTGCCGGAAGATACAGGAAGGTCTGAAGCTTGTAATAGATTCCGAGCACCACCACGTAAACCTGGGAGTAGGCGGAGAGAATCCCATTTAGTGCGGTGATAAGCAGGGATGGAAGTGCCATATTCAAAGTGGCAGGGATTCCAACCGCGTAAAGCCGTCCGGCCATGGCACGGTCTACGTGGCAGCTTTTATGAATCTTCACCGGAAGCGGTCTGGTAAAATAAAAGGCAAGGTACAGTACCAGTGTGACAACCTGACCAAGACCGGTTGCAAGTGCGGCTCCTTCAATTCCCATTTTCGGGAACGGTCCGATTCCGAAGATCAGAAGTGGATCCAGTACGATATTGAATATACATCCGCTCATCATGCAGATCATGGACACGCGCATCCGTCCGACTGCCTGAAAAATTTTTTCCCAGGTAATTTCAAGAGAGATTACAATGGAAAATCCAAATGCGATCCGGGAGTAGGCATTTCCCATCTGAATAACGGTCACGTCTTTTGTAAAAATCTGTAAAAATAGCGGCATTACGGCAATTGTGACTACGGTAAGAACAATACCGTGGATGACAGAGAGAAAAAGTCCCTGTGTGGCAGCTGTATCCGCTTTTTTCTGATCCTGGGCGCCAAGGAAAAAGGCAATGGCAGCATTGATCCCGATTCCAAAGCCGACACCGACTGAGGTGATAAAATTTTGGATCGGGTAGACTAAGGACAGAGCAGTCATTGCTTCTTCACTGATCCGTGCAACGAAATAGCTGTCAACAATATTATAAAGAGAGTTGACCATCATTGAGATCACCATTGGCAGAGCCATGGAAAGCAGAAGCGGCAGAATCGGTTTTTCTTTCATGTAAGTCTGGTTCATAAACATTCCTCCTGATAAATATAAAGCATAAGGTACAAAATCTGTAAAAAAGGGCAGAAGCCCGATATATAAAAAGCCACATAACTGTTGCTGTATGCAACAAGTTATGTGGCGAAAAGTAGATATCTATTTTGATATCCAGAAAAATCCACAAAGATTTTGGTATAAAATTACACAGATAGTTATTTTAAAAATTTTATTTCCATTTGTCAATATCTTTTTGAAAAAATAACAATTAAAATATTGACAAAAAAGTAAGCCTAAACTAACATGAGTGTATGAAATATAACATTACTATGATACGAGTAACTAAAGGAAGGAGTAGAGGAATGTTTTTAGAGATTAAGGGGATCAAAAAGTCGTTTGGAACAGGCGACAGCCGGGTAAATGTTCTGAAAGGATTTGATCTGGAAATTGAAAGAGGAGAGTTTTGTGTGCTTCTGGGACCATCCGGTTCCGGAAAATCGACTCTTCTGAATATTATAGGCGGTATTGACGGGGCAGATGAAGGAAGTATTACGATTGATGGAGAACAGCTGGAGAATATGACAGAGAAGAAGCTGTCCCTGTACCGGAGAAAGCATCTGGGTTATATATTCCAGATGTACAATTTGATTCCAAACCTGACACTTAGAGAAAATATTGAAATCGGTGCTTATTTAAGTAATCGTCCGCTGGATGTGGATGAGCTGATGCAAACGCTGGGTATTTATGAACATCAGAACAAGCTGCCGAACCAGCTTTCCGGAGGACAGCAGCAGAGAACCGCGATTGGACGTGCAATTGTCAAAAATCCGGACATCCTGCTCTGTGATGAGCCAACCGGTGCGCTGGATTATAAGACATCCAAGGAAATTCTGAAGCTGATCGAAACAGTCAATCAGAAATATGGGAATACCATTGTTATGGTTACCCATAACGATGCAATCAAGAATATGGCAGACCGGGTGGTAAAACTTCGTGATGGAATGATCCGCAAAAATTACTGTAATGAGCATAAACTTTCTGCAAGTGAGCTGGAATGGTAAGGAGGACGCGTGTTATGAAGAGTCCGTTGAGAAAACGGCTTCCGAGAGAACTGAAGGGAGAAATTGGAAAATACCTGGTGGTTCTGATCCTTATGATTGCAACGATTGGGTTTGTATCCGGCTTTCTGGTTGCTGACGGAAGCATGATAAAAGCATATAATGAAGGCTTTGAGAAATACAAGATTGAAGATGGAAATTTCCGGGTAAAGAAAAAAATTACCAAAGCACAACAGGAAAACATCGAGAAAAATGGTGTGACGCTGTATGAAAACTTTTATCTGGAAGAGGCACTGGATAATGGAAGTACCATGCGTATTTTCAAAAACAGGGAAGAGATCAACCTGGTGTGCCTGATGGAAGGAAAGCTTCCTGAAAAAGCAGGAGAAATGGCAATTGACCGTATGTATGCGGACAATAATAAGATTTCTGTCGGAGATACACTGAAAAGTGGTTCACAAAAGTGGAAAGTCACAGGATTTGTGGCACTGTCTGACTATAGCTGCCTGTTCCAGAACAATAATGACAGCATGTTTGATGCAATCAAATTCGGGGTATCGGTTGTAACACCGGAAGAGTTTGAATCTCTGAATCAGGATAAGATTCAGTACAGTTATTCCTGGGTGTATGACAAAGAACCGAAAAATGAAAAACAGGAAAAAAAGATGTCGGAAGATCTGATGGAAGCACTGGGGGAAGAAGTCACTCTGGAGTCTTTTGTGCCACAGTATCTGAACCAGGCAATTACATTTACCGGTGATGATATGGGGAGTGACCGTGCAATGATCACAATGCTCCTCTATATGATCATTGTGATCATTGCGTTTGTATTTGGAATCACGATCAGCAATACAATCCGGAAAGAAGCAGGCGTGATCGGAACTCTGCGGGCTTCTGGGTATACAAGAAAAGAACTGATCGGACATTACATGGCACTTCCGGTGATCGTCACGCTGATCGGTGCGGTGATCGGAAATATTCTGGGTTATACAGCACTGAAAAAAGTATGTGCGGGGATGTATTATGGAAGCTATAGTCTGCCGACCTATGTGACAGTATGGAATGCAGAGGCTTTCTGGATGACAACGGTGGTTCCGGTGCTGATCATGCTGGTAGTCAACTATGGAATCCTTCGTTACAAGCTGAGGCTTTCACCGCTGAAATTTCTGAGAAGAGATCTTTCTGGAAGTAGGCGGAAAAGAGCAGTCCGGCTAAGTCCGAAGCTTGGAATCTTTCATCGATTCCGGCTCCGTGTAATCTTCCAGAATATGAGCAATTACATTGTACTTTTTATTGGAATCATATTTGCGAATCTGCTTTTATTCTTTGGACTTTTGCTGCCGTCAGTACTTTCGCACTATCAGCAGGATATCCAGAGCAATATGCTTGCAAAATACCAGTATATGCTGGAGGTTCCGGTAAGTGCGATGAGCGGAAACAAACTGGACAGTATGCTGGAGCTTTTACAGTTCTCTTATGGAACAAAGACGGAAAATGAAGATGCGGAAGCGTTCAGCGCTTACTCATTGGAAACATTGCCAAGCAAATATAAGACAGATGAAGTGATCCTGTATGGAATCAAACCGGACAGTAAATATATCGATGCAGATCTGGAGGACGGTGACGGTGTCTATATTTCCAGTGCCTATGCAGAGAAGTTTCTGTTGAAGCCGGGCGACTCGATCACGTTGAAAGAAAAATATGAAAAGACAAAGTATACATTCAAGGTTAAAGGAATCTACAAATACAGCGGTGGAATCTGTGTCTTTATGCCACAGGAGAAGTTGAATGATACCTTTGATCTGGGAAACGATTATTTCAGTGGATATTTTTCCAATTCGAAGATCAAGGATATTGACGGAAAATACATCGGTTCGGTGCTTGATCTGGAAGCACTGACAAAGATTTCAAGACAGCTGGATGTATCTATGGGAAATATGATGGGGATGGTCAACGCATTTGCAATCGGTATTTATATGGTTGTGATCTATCTGTTATCCAAGATCATTATTGAGAAAAATGCACAGGCTATTTCCATGACGAAGATCCTGGGATATACCAATGGAGAGATCAGCAGGCTTTATATCTGGTCGACAACTATCGTGGTGATCATCTGTCTGCTTCTCAGCCTGCCGATTGAGAAAGCAGTTATGAATGTGCTGTTCCGGGAAATGATGCTGACCAGTATTTCCGGCTGGATCGCACTTTGGATCGATCCGAAGATCTATGTGGAAATATTCCTGATCGGAATCGGAACCTATGCAGTTGTGGCAATGATAGAATATCGAAGGATTAAACATGTGCCGATGGATGAGGCACTGAAAAATGTAGAGTAAGAGGCAGAAAATAAGAGAATTAAGGTACGGATCAGGGCAGACTAAGCTGCCCTGTAGATTGCCGGGACGATCTCGCGGAGGAGAGCAAGAAGCGCCTGGAACTGTGCGTGATGATAAATATTTTTCCGATAGACAGCACAGATGTCCCTGGTGTCATGAAAGTGATCCGGGGTGAAGAAATGAATATTCGGAAAGGAAGTTGTTCGTGCATAAATTTCCGGAAGAAACGTAGCACCCATCCCTCGTCTTGCAAGAGAAAAGGCAGTATTACTGCTGGTACAGATGCAGCGGATATTCGGATGGAAAGCGGCAGTCTCGCAGATCTTGCGGCTGATCTTTCCGAGATCGTGATCCTCTGAAAGCAGAATAAATGGAATTGCAGATAACGCAGGCAAATGAATTTGGGGAGTGGCAGAGATGTCCTCCTCTTTTTGTGATGGATCGGAAAAAGGACACAGAGAGTCAGGGATTGCCAGGACAAAACTTTCCTTTACCAGAAGCTCACTCTCATAATTGATAGTGTCCGGGCTGGAAATATCGAGAATCAGATCCAGCTTGTCCTCTTCCAGCATCTGCCGCAGGATATAGGTCGGCTGCTCAATGATCTGGATATCACAGTTCTCATACATGGAATAAAAGCGTTCCAGAACCGGTGCCAGAAGCCGTTCACTTCGGTGGGGACTGAGACCCAGCCGGATCAGTGTCCGGGAGCCGGAAACGATATCACCAAGCTTCCATTCCAACTGGGTATGAGAGTGGAGGGTAGAAATTGCCCATTCATAGAAAAGGGAGCCTGCATAGGTAAGCTTCATCTCGCCACGGTTCCGCTCAAAAAGAGGGATTCCGGTTTCTTTTTCCAGAGCCTGAATGCTTAAGGAAAGGGAAGGCTGGGAAATATAAAGCTTCTGCGCCGCTTTGGTGATACTTTTTTCTTCGGCAATGGTGATGACATATTGCAGCTGATTCCAGTTCATAAAAAATCCTCCATAGGTTTAAACTATATTTTTAATAATAAAACATATATTTTACTAATGTCAATAGAGATGATAAAGTAAAGAAACAGGAGGAAGAAGAGATGAGTAAAGAGAGAATCAAAAATGGACTGATGCTGTTTGCATTTTTCTTTAAGATAGGATGTTTTACATTTGGAGGCGGATGGAGCATTCTGGCGCAGATGGAGCAGGAGTTTGTAGATAAACGAAAGCTGATCACAAAAGAGGAACTGCTGGATATGGTTGCAGTTGGAAAGTCAGTTCCCGGAATTATGATCACCAATATCAGTATGCTGTTTGGCTATTATGTAGGTGGCTGGTTCGGAGGTGTCTGTGCAGTACTCGGAATGACCTGTCCGGCGGTTCTGATCCTGTCGTTTGTTACTGCATTTTATAAGGTGCTGAATAGTAATGTCTGGTGCTATGCGGCACTTCGCGGAATCCGCTGTGCGGTAGTTCCGATTATGGGAAGTGCGGCACTTTCACTGGGGAAAGAAGCGTTCCGCAGAAAATCAGCAATCCCGATCTGTGCGTTAGCACTGGCGCTCTGTGTATTTACGGATATCAGTAATGTGGTGATGATCGTAGCGGGAGTGATACTGGCGCTTTCTATAAGAGCGGTGAAAAAGACAAGAGGAGGACAGACGGCATGATCTATCTCAGACTTTTTACAGCGTTTATGAAAATCGGATTTACCAGCTTTGGCGGAATGTCGATGATCCCGGTTATTATGCAGGAGATGAAGGTCAATCATTGGATGACGGCGGAGGATCTGACTAACTTGATCGCTATCGCAGAAATGACACCGGGACCGCTTGGGATTAACTGTGCGACTTTTGCCGGGATGCAGACGGCAGATGTTCTGGGTGGGATTGCAGCGGTTATGGGCGTGCTGATGCCAGCTTATACGCTGGCGCTTGGCGTAGCGGTGTGCTTCGCAAAGTTCCGTGGCAATGATATTATGAGCTGTATGTTAAATGTGATCAAGCCGATCTGCATCGCAATGATCCTTGCGGTGATTCTGGATCTGATGCAGGAAAATTATTTTCCGGATGCGAGGATTGACTGGTTTGGGTGCGGGATCGGAGTGGTGATGTTCTATCTGATATTGAAGAAGAATTGGTCAGTACCGAAGGTGATCATTCTTGCGACGGTGTTTGGAATAGTTGGATATGGTGTGCTTGGGATTGGATAGATTTATAGATAGAACAGGAGAGTTATTCTTTTGCAAATTTGAAGATTTGTAAGAGGGTAACTCTCTTTTTGTTTCATAGGAAATTCCGAAGGAACTTCCTATGAAACAAAAGGCACTGCGTGCCGGAGATGAGCAATCGCACGAAGATGAAGAATGTCGCAAGCGGTCTACGCTCCGCTTCGGTCGTTGCTTAACGAGCGCCACTGGCGCTCAGCAACGCGCTCGGCGCGAGAATGTGATTTTACATAACTATGATCATGGGAAAGAAAAATGATAGAAGAAAGAAAATTTAACCTAAACTTAACATAGATTTGATTGGAATTGCATAGACCACAGATAAAATGGAAAATGAGCTGAAAGGGAAGACATCATTGTAAAAAGTAAGTTTAAAAGATATTAACAAACACAGGGTAAATTGAGAGAGGAATTAACATGAACGAGAAAATTCAGATCATTTTTGGACTGCTTGGCGGTCTGGCAGTTTTTATCTATGGAATGAATATGATGAGTGAATGTCTGCAAAAGGCGGCGGGCGATAAAATGAAAAGCATTCTTGCACTTCTGACGAAGAATCCGCTTCTGGGTGTGCTTGCCGGTGCGCTCACAACCGCGGTACTCCAGAGCAGCAGTGCGACGACAGTTATGGCGATCGGTTTCGTAAGTGCGGGACTGATGAACCTGCCACAGGCAATTTCCATCATTTTTGGTGCAAATATTGGTACAACCATGACAGCGCAGATTATTGCGTTTAAGATCAGTGACTATATTTATGTGATTATTTTTATAGGATTTCTGATTTCATTTGTAACAAAATCAGAGAAAGTAAAAAGTATCGGCCAGACGATTTTTGCCTTTGGTCTTTTGTTCCTTGGAATTGAAACAATGGGAGATGTCATGAAACCATTGGCATCCAGTCCGGTATTCACAGACTTGATCGGACGGGTTGCACATATTCCGGTACTTGGTGTGGCAGTTGGTACATTTATGACGCTGGTTGTACAGAGCAGTAGTGCAACGATCGCAGTCTTGCAGAACTTCGCTTCCCAGCCGGGACCGGACGGGGTTACGAGTATACTTGGGCTTGCAGGAGCAATCCCGATTCTTTTAGGTGATAATATCGGTACAACGATCACAGCACTCCTTGCCAGTATCGGACAGTCAAAAGATGCGAAGAGAACCGCTGTGGCGCATTGTATTTTTAATATTTCCGGCTGCTTTTTGTTTATCTGGTTCGTAAAACCATTTGCGGCACTGATCCAGAACATTTCGCCGAAAGGTCCGGAGATTGAAGCGATTTCCAGACAGATTGCAAATGCACATACTGTATTTAACATCACAATGACACTGATCTGGGTATGCCTGATTAAACTGATGGTGAAGATTGTCATGACACTGATTCCGGATGGCAAAAAAGGTGTTGAAGATCCAGGCAGCCCGATTTATCTGGATGAAAATATCATCAGTCAGCCGGCAGCAGCGCTGCAGCTTGTGGCAAAAGAGATTTTCCGTATGAGTGACCAGGTAAGAGATATTCTGAAGAAAACGATTGAGCTTGTGAAAAATGAAGAAGTGAAATCCATTGACGGTCTGAAAGAAAACGGAGAACAGGTTGAACGCCTTGGAAAGTGTATTACCGAATATCTTGCAGCTTTGTTTTCTTCAGGTTTATTGACCGAGCAGCAGGCAGCGCAGACGGCGAGCCTCATGTGTGTACTCAGCGATGTGGAACGTATGGGAACCTTAAGTGTGGAAATGGCAGAATGTATGTTGGAAAGATCAGACCGGAAGTATAAATATACACCGGAAGCGATGGATGAGCTGCAGAAGAGTTTGAAGGTACTGAATAAGATGTTCTGTGATTCTCTGAAGGCACTGCAGGGAGATGATGGTATCGAACCAGGCAAGATGATGAAGCGAAAGGATAAGCTTCTGGATCTGGATATCAAGATGCGGAAAGCGCATATTGAGCGTGTCAATAAAGGAAAATGTAAGGCAAGCCTTACTGCTCCGTTTACCAATATCCTGCATCTGATCGACCGTATGGGAAACAGTTGTATCAATCTTGCGGATGTGGCGGAAAGCGGAACAAGTATGAAATACTTTATGCTGGAAGAAAAATAAGAAGATGGAAAAATCCACGGACTTTAGAAGATTCAAAGTCCGTGGATTTTTTTAATCATGATATACGATTTTCCCACCACAGATCGTATACTTCACTTTGCCATACATAGGCGTTCCGGTAAATGGTGAGTTGGATGAAAGGGATGCATACTCGGTTGGAGTCCAACATTCGTTTTCATCGAAGATCACAAGGTCAGCTGCTTTTCCTTCGGCGAGCTGTCCGTATGGAAGGTGGTAAAGCTTTGCAGGATTGATGGTCATCTTTTCCAGAAGCTGAATAAGAGATAAATGTCCCGGTCTTACAAGGCTTGTGATGCCAAGGGCAAGGGAAGTCTCCAGACCGATGATTCCGCTTGGAGCTTCGGTGATTGGTTTTGCTTTTTCTTTTTTGCTGTGCGGTGCATGGTCGGTGGCAATCAAGTCGATGGTTCCATCTGCAAGTCCCTGAATAATCGCCTGACGGTCCTTTTCGGTACGGAGCGGCGGATTCATTTTCGCAAGTGTTCCATGCTCAAGGACTGCGTCTTCCGTCAGTGTAAAATGATGCGGTGTGGCTTCGGCGTGAAGTTTTGCACCCATTTTCTTATAAGTACGAACCAGATCGACAGAGATACCGGAGCTGATATGCTGAATCACAACATCGGCGCTGGATTTCAGTGCCAGCATGCAGTCTCTTGCAACCAGAGATTCTTCTGCAATGGAAGGAGAACCGTAGATGCCAAGCGCATCGGATACCTTTCCGTGGCTGATTCCGTTGTTGCGGATGAAAGAAGGATCTTCTTCGTGAAGGCTGACCGGTACGTTAAGCTTTGCCGCCTTTTCCATTGCGTGGAAGCAGAATTCTGCGTTTAGAAGTGGGATCCCGTCATCGGTAAATCCACATGCGCCTGCTTCTTTTAAGGCGTCCATATCGGTTTCTTCCTGCCCTTTCAGGTTGCAGGAAATCGAAGCAGCCTGGAAGATACGGATCTTTTCTTTGGAAGCACGCGAAAGGTTGTCTTTGAGAACCGGAACAGAGTCCACAGTCGGGGAAGTATTTGCCATGCAGATCACGGAAGTAAAACCGCCTTTTGCAGAGGCAAGTGCGCCGGTGTGGATGGTTTCTTTATAAGTAAATCCCGGATCACGGAAATGAACGTGGGTGTCAATCAGTCCCGGTGCAACCACAAGCCCGGCTGCGTCAAGGACTTCCTCTCCTTCTTTTGTAATCAGGGATGCCATTTCTTTGATGATGCCATCTTCAATCAGAAGATCCATTTTTTCGGAAAGTCCGGAAGCAGGATCGATGACAAGTCCGTTTTTGATAATCATAGTAGTTAAGCCTCCTTGCAGGATATTAGTCTGCTTCTAGTATACGGGATGGGAAAAAGGTTTGTCAATGCGACAGGAGAAGTTGAGAAAATAAGACTGGCTACAGAATCCAAAAGAGATTTCAGTTTTGATGTATCCGATCTGGTATGTATCAAAATTGAAATCTTTTTTCTTTTATGCATGTCTCATATTCTTTTCAAGAGCAACTCTCTTTTTCCCAGTTGCACGGTAGAATTCCACGTGTTTTCCAAGAAAACTCTGGATGGCGGAAACGGTTTTTCCAGTCAGGAATGCACAGAAGACAGTGCCGATTCCGATGCCATAGAATCCGTGGAGGATTGCAAGGGAAAGAACCACAGTAGTCGTCAGACAGGTGAGATCGAAGGTTGTCTTAACGATTTTATAGTTCTTTTTTACAATACCGGACAGATCGCGAGGGAAGATATCTGTCGGGATGATTGGAAGCATACAGTTGTTGGCAAGGCAGATACCGAAGCATACCAGTAAGAATCCTGCCAGGAAATAAATCGTGTGAAGAGGCAGGGAGTTCGGCAGAGCCTGGATCCATGCGTTGTGTACGTCGATCATTTTTCCAAATCCGATCCCGACTACGAAAGAGAAAAGGTAGCCGGGGCAGAATGAACGCTTGAGGATCATCAGTGTAATGACAAGCAGTGTCTGGAAAATATAATTCCATGTTCCGAAACTGAACACCGGGAAGGCGATGTTAAATACAAGCGGCACTGAGGAGATCGTTGAGATCCCGAATCCGCTTTTTGACATCAGATCCACGCCGAGTGAATTGATCAGCAGGACGATGAGCAGAGCGACTTCTCCGGCCAGATGAAATTTTTTTTTATTCATAGGTACAAATCCTTCTTTCCTGATAGATAATAATTTACAAAAATTTTATATTTAATCTGTTTCTCATTATAATGAAGAAAACTGATAAAAACAAATGATTATTTTGAATGAACTGATTCTAAAATAGAATGAAATATGCTAAGATAATGGAGAGTAAAGAGTTGATTTTGAAAAATAAGATGACTGCGGAAGATAAAAGAGGGAATATATGAATATCGAATATTTAAAATATTTTTCAGAGCTGGCAAAAATCCAGCATTACGGAAAGGCGGCAAAGGCACTGAATATTTCACAGCCGGGACTCAGTCATGCGATCAAGTCGCTGGAAGAAGAGTACGGAGTTCCGCTGTTTCAAAAAGAAGGGCGAAATGTGAGCCTGAGTCATTACGGCAAAGAGCTGATGAAGGATGTGGATGAAATTCTGGGAGCGTATCTTCGTCTGGAAGAGCGGGCGGTAGGACTTCGGACGGAAGAGAAAACGGTGCGGATCGGCAGTGTGTATCCTCTGGCACCGGGGACGATTCCACATATGCTGAAAGAGTTTGGGGCGACATTTCCATTTATCATCTACAATCGGATGACACCGGAGATCGCAGAAGGACTTTTGGATGGAAAATATGATATCGGCTTTTGTTCGGATCTTTTGAAATCGGATGAGATCGAATATTATCCGATTCGGGATTCATATATCGCAGTAGTGGTTCCGAAGGGACATCCGCTTGAAAATAGAGAACGGATCAGTCTGAAAGAGACAGCTGGATACCCACAGATCATGTTTTCCAAGACCAGCGGTTTCCGTACTCTGCAGGAGCAGATTTTTGCAGAAGAAGGAATTAAGGTAAAGCCGGTATGTGCTGCGGAAGAGATTGAAGTTATCACAGGACTTGTGGAGAATGGGTTCGGGATTTCCGTATTGCCGTATATGGATATCGTGCGGTTGCATAATGTGGTGACGATTCCGGTGAAGACTTCAGGGTGGAATTCCAAATTCTACATTGCGAGAAGAAAGTATGGAATCCGCTCAGAGCAGGAGGAGGCATTTTTTCAGTACTGGAAGAAAAAACATCATTAAAATTCATTAAGAATCCTTGCACTTACAGAGAAAAAAAGTCTATAATCTGTTTTATGAAATATCGTTGTGAAAATCAAATGGGAGGTTACACAGGATGATAGAACAGATTGTAGAGTATAATAAGAAATTCGTGGAAAATAAAGGCTATGAGCCGTACCTGACCAGCAAGTACCCGAACAAGAAGCTTGCCGTGCTGACCTGTATGGATACCCGTCTGACAGAGCTTCTTCCGGCAGCGCTGGGGCTGAAAAACGGAGATGCAAAGATTATCAAGAATGCAGGTGGAGTCATTACGCATCCATACGGAAGTGTGGTCAGAAGCCTTCTGGTTGCGATTCTGGAGCTTGGTGTGGAGCAGGTTATGGTCATCGGACACACTGACTGCGGCGTGCAGGGAATGGATGGAAATGAACTGTTAGGAGAACTGGTAGAGCGCGGAATCGACAAAGAACATATTGATATCGTAAGACACAGCGGAATTGATCTGGAAAAATGGCTGGGTGGATTTGAATCTGTGGAGAAGTCGGTAGAAGAGACTGTGCATACACTGAAGACACATCCATTGATGCCGAAGGATATTAAGATCAAGGGATTCATTATGGATTCGGAGACAGGGGCGCTTACGGAAGTGTAAGGGAAACAAAGTTGCCCTTGTAGGTCTTTGCTATGAGATTTTCAAGGGTAAATGGAAATAGCCGCCAACTACAATAGCTGACGGCTGTCATATAAATAGCTGTTACTATATAGGGGAGCCACTTGCGGTTTCCCTTCTTTTCATTTCATAGGAAATTCCGAAGGAACTTCCTATTCATTTACAGTGGTATAATCTGAAGAATCACACCAATAACGATCATAATCACACTGATTGCCCAGTACCATGGAATACTGAACTTCATATGATCTTTCAGTTCAACATTGGCAAGACCGGTTGCCAGATAGGTGGCGGGAACCAGAGGGCTTACCATAAGAGCAAGATTTTTACCGATTACCATAGTAAGTGCAGTACTGAGTGCATCTACACCATAGGCAGTCATTGATAAATCCTCCTAAGTAAATAAAATTTAACTTGTTATTTATAAAAGAAAAGATAATACTGTATTAAATAAAACCGCAGAGATCATACTGATCGGAACTGCCTGGAACAGAAGCTTCGGGAACATTGTGTTTCGTTCTTCTTCTGTAGCACATGATCCCATGATCAGGCTTCCGCCGGATGAAAACGGGGAGATCGCTGAACTCTGTGCACCGATCACGATGCAGGTAAATAAAATCATCGGATCGATTCCTGCTGTATGGGCAAGAGAGGACACCAGTGGAAAGAGAGCCGGACATACAACACCTAAGGTGCTGGAGAAAAAGCTCATAACCGCACCGATCAGACTGAATGCGATCGGAATGAACCAGGCCGGGAGACTGCTTCCGGCCCAGGAAGCTAACAGGTCGATGGTTCCGGCAGAAATTGCCACATTGATCAGCATACCGACACCGCAGATCATGATAATGGTATTCCACGGAACTTTTGCGATCACTTCTTTCTGAGGCGCAAGTTTCAGGAACAGTGCAATTGCTGAGAAGATGATTGCTACAAGTCCGACATCCATTTTGCTGTTAATAAAAGTGATTACTTGTATATCAGGTAAAAGAATATGAAGAACCGGAAAAATAAGGACGACCAGGATCATGGTGATCATCAGAGAAAGATTTTTCTTCTGAAGATCTGTAAAAGGTTCCGGTTTATCAAAGGTAACACCTTGTCCGATCTGACGGTTGCTTTTCGGAACGTATCTGAAAAAAGCGATCAGAAGCAGGGAAAAGATCACACTTGCGATGAAAATGACAGCAGTATAGCGGAAAGACTGGTCTGCATAGCCGCCTCCTTCCATAAGTCCGCGATAAATGATCCCACTTCCGCTGGTCATAAAGTTGGCACCAGATAGTGCACCGCAGTTGATTGCGATTGCCCCGACCAGTTTGCTCATCTTTGCCTCGTCACAGATCAGAAGAGTCAGAGGAGCCATAAAAGCCATGACTGTAAAGAATCCGGCTCCAAGTGCGGCGATTCCTGCGCTGGCTGCATAGAGGGCAAAAGGAAGAAGCCCCGGAGCCTTGCGGAATGCATACAGCAGCCAGCGTGCAGTTTTTTCGAGAGTTCCGTTTGCCAGTGCAAAATTATAGAACAGTGATACGGAAAAGATGACAAACATTGTACTGACAGGCCATCCGCTGATAATTTCCTTTGGTGTCATGCCAAGAAGGAAAGCACCGATCAGATAGGCAAACACGATTGCAAAAAATCCGGTGTTAAAACCAGTTTTATATCCAATGATTACGGCAATAAAGATTGCCGCTATGATGATGAAACTAAGCATAATAAATCTCCTTTAATGAATTTATCTTAAAGAGTAAGATTGAGAAGTCCAGCCTGGATCGTATGAGTCATGTAGTAGATCTGCTCTTCCGGGATCTGATGGTCTGCAAGGTACTGAAGATACTGGTAAAGTGCATCTTCCCATGCAGGATTTTCGACCTGACCTCCATCTGTGCTGATCATAACATTCTTGTAGCCACAGGCTTTGATCGCTTCAAGATTCATCGGAAGGTTGCTCTTATATTTACCCTGGCCGAGTGGCTGGGCGAAGCAGTGCTCCAGGATGACACCGTAGTCTTTTACCAGCCGGATCTGATCTTCCAGGCTCATTCCGACGAGCCACCATTCCGGATGGGTGACAACAATTTTTTTGACACCCGCATTTCGTGCTGCTTCGATGACACGAAAGCATTCTTCCGGAGAGAGATGTCCGGTGCCAAGAACCACATCAAAATCTTTGACCAGCTGAAATACGTCCTTTAATTCAGAAACCGGTTTCCCATCACGGATGATATCGACACATTGGTCGGTGGACTGGTTCATCTGCCGGCGGTGGTTTCTTGCCCACTGTGTCGGAAGCCAGACAACCTTTCCACCTAATTTCAGTCCGCTTTCGACAGCAAATGGATTGATTCCGCCTATTTGACGGTTCAGAGTGATACTTCCGTACATTGTAAAATGATTATCACCCTGGTGGACGATTTCGTTATGACGGTTACAGAGAAAAGCGCGGTCAACCGTTGAACCCTGGTGTGTTTTAATTACAATGGCACGTGCGCCGACGCGGATTCCGGCTTCCATCAGCTCAAAATCGTCATATCTGCGGTGACGGAGATCCGGGTTTGTATGAACATGCATATCAATAATATTCTTCAAAAAATCTTTGTTCATATTTGTGAGTCCTTTCAAAAAAAATATATCTGCGTTGTGCAGGATTGCCAAATCTTTGATTCTATTTTATAATAGACGATATATAGGCGCAATAGAGAAAAAAAGATGATGTGTATCGGAAAAAACGATGGGAGGATTTCGGATTATGGACATGAAAGAACTAAAATATCTGGCAGTACTTGCAGAAGAAGAAAGTATTTCAAGGGCAGCAGAGCGGCTCTATATGGCGCAGTCATCATTAAGCCAGTTTTTACATCAGTTTGAGAGTGAAATAGGAACCAAATTATTTGTGCGGACATCAAAAGGAATTACGCCGACTTACAGTGGAAAAAGATTTATCGAGCATGCTCGGGAGATATTGCTCGAATATCAGAGGGCAAAGAATGAATTGTGGGATAATGAAAATCTGCAGTCGGGCAAAGTAATTCTGGGGATCAGTTCCTTTCGTGGACGGCGCAAGCTTCCAACGATATTAAGGAAATTTTATGAAAGATATCCAAATGTAAAGGTTCAGGTGGTAGAGGATAACAGTATATGTCTTGAAGAACTGCTTCTGGACGGAAAGATTGATATTGCAGTGATCGCGATGCCGGTAACAAAATTAAAAAATAAGGTTGAAATACTGAAAAAGGATGAGATTATTCTGGTGGCGAATAAAAGTCACCCGGTTACAAAAGCAATGCATCAGACGGAAGGGATGCCGATCCACTGGATCGATCTGAAAGAAACCGGGGATTACAAATTCATTATGAGTGGATATGATACGATCCTTGGCAGGTTCAGCCGGAGGCTGTTTACCAGGGAAAAGTTAAAATATAAGTCAGATCACAACGACATTTCCGCAGCGATGGCGGTCGCGATGGCAAGAGAGGGATTGGGAATAGCGTTTACCTATCAGTCCTGTGCGGAAGAATATGAAGATATCCAGTATATCAGGATCGGAAAAGAAGGAGAATTTCTGGATCTTGGAGTGGCGTACTCTACGGATGAATATCATTCAAAAGGTGCAATCGAACTGGAAAAGGTAATCCGGGAAGTTTATTCGGATGAGAAATATGATATCTTAGGTTAAAAATTGGAGTGGAAAATTCAAATAGAATTTTCTATAAAATGTGAGGCACTATGAGCCATAAATACGTATTCGGTGTGAAAATGTATTTATGGCTTGTTTTTTGTTTCATAGGAAGTTCCGAAGGAACTTCCTATGAAACAAAAGGCACTGTGTGCCGGAGATGCGCACTCGCACGAAGATGAAGAATGTCGCAAGCGGTCTACGCTCCGCTTCGGTCGTTGCTTAACGAGCGCCACTGGCGCTCAGCAACGCGCTCGGCTCGAGAATGTGCCTCGGCACATTCTTTCTTATTTGCTGCTATCGGTAAAACCGATATAAAACTACGATTTTCCATATTTGAAAATGATAATAAAGTATTTTATGATAAAAGCAGGAAAAGCCAAATCTTAAAAACGATCAAATCTAGGAAAACAATCAAAACAGTAGGAGGAAACAAGAATGGTTAAGCTGTATGACAAAGGAGTTTATCTGGTAGGGGGAACCAGACTTGCTGAGGAAGAAAACCAGGCAGAAGCATTTGCCGGAAAACCGGTCTGTAAAGAAGAGGCGAGAAAAGGAACTATCGCTTATTCCATTATGGAAGCACATAATACATCCGGAAATATGGATAAACTGAAAATTAAATTTGATGCAATGGCATCCCATGATATCACATTTGTCGGAATCATCCAGACAGCAAAAGCGTCCGGAATGGAGAAATTCCCAATTCCGTATGTACTTACAAACTGCCATAACTCACTTTGCGCAGTCGGGGGAACAATCAATGAAGATGACCATATGTTTGGACTTTCAGCTGCCAAGAAATACGGTGGTATCTATGTTCCGCCACACATTGCAGTCATCCACCAGTATATGAGAGAAATGTTCGCAGGATGCGGCAAGATGATCCTTGGTTCTGATTCACATACAAGATACGGTGCTCTTGGAACTATGGCGATCGGTGAAGGTGGTGGAGAGCTTGTAAAGCAGCTGCTCTGTGACACCTATGATGTAAACCGTCCGGAAGTAATCGCTATTTACCTTGATGGAAAACCGAATCCATGGGTAGGACCGCAGGACATTGCACTGGCGATCATCGGTGCGGTATTCAAAAACGGATATGTAAAAAATAAGGTTATGGAATTTGTAGGACCTGGAGTGTCAACCATGACGACCGACTACAGAAACGGAATCGACGTAATGACGACAGAGACCACCTGTCTCTCTTCTGTATGGAGAACGGATGAAGATACCAGGGCGTTCCTTACACTTCATGGAAGAGGAGAAGATTATAACGAATTAAACCCGGCGGATGTGGCTTATTATGATGGATGTGTTTACGTTGATTTAAGTACAGTAAAACCGATGATCGCACTTCCGTTCCATCCAAGTAACACCTATGAAATTGATGAATTAAATGCAAATCTTGGAGACATTCTGCGAGAAGTGGAAAAAGAAGCAGCACACGTAGGAAATGGAAGAGCAGACTACACACTGACGGATAAGATCGTGGATGGAAAGCTGAAGGTTCAGCAGGGCGTGATCGCAGGATGTGCCGGTGGAAACTACACCAATGTGGTCGAAGCAGCAAATGTCCTGCGAGGAAAAAACTGTGGGAACGGAGAATTTTCACTTGCGGTGTATCCTTCTTCGCAGCCGGTATTTATCAATCTGGCAAGAAAAGGAATTACGGCAGACCTTATGGAAGCTGGAGCAATCATCCGTACAGCTTTCTGTGGACCGTGCTTTGGTGCAGGCGATACGCCGTGCAATAACGGACTCAGTATCCGTCATACGACCAGAAATTTCCCGAACAGAGAAGGATCCAAACCAGGAAACGGACAGATGTCAGCCGTTGCGCTTATGGATGCCCGTTCCATCGCAGCAACAGCGGCAAACCAGGGATTCCTTACATCAGCAGAAGAATTTGACTGCTGGGGAGAGATACCGGAATATACTTTTGACGATACTGTTTACAGAAACCGCATTTATTATGGTTTCCAGAAGGGCGATGAGAAGAAAGATCTGGTATACGGACCGAATATCAAAGACTGGCCGGAAATGAGTGCGCTGACAGACAACATTCTTCTGAAAGTATGCTCAAAAATTATGGATCCTGTCACAACAACAGATGAACTGATTCCATCCGGAGAGACATCTTCTTACCGTTCCAATCCTTTAGGACTTGCAGAATTCACACTTTCCAGACGTGATCCGGAATATGTGGGACGTTCAAAAGCAGTGGATAAGATTGAAAAATCAAGAATCGCAGGAGAAAATCTGACAGAAGTTTATCCGGAACTTACAGAAGTTTACCAGGTGATCCATGGTATTCCGGGATTTGGAGAGATCAGACCGGAAGAAACGGAAACAGGAAGTATGATCTATGCGGTGAAACCGGGAGATGGTTCCGCAAGAGAACAGGCAGCAAGTTGTCAGAGAGTGATCGGCGGTCTTGCGAATATCACAAAGGAATATGCGACAAAACGATATCGTTCCAATGTAATGAACTGGGGAATGATTCCGTTCCAGATGAAAGAAGAACCGGGATTTGAAGTCGGTGATTATATTTTTGTTCCGAATATCCGTCAGGCACTGGATGGGGATATGAAGGAGATTAAAGCTTATGTGATCAGACAGGGAAAAGCAGAAGAAATTTCGCTTTATGTGGCAGATATGACATCGGATGAGCGGAAGATTGTAAAGGCCGGATGCCTGATCAACTATAACAGAGCAAGAAAAAATCAGTAGAATGATTTAAAATTACAAACCTTAATAAATATTAAGAAAACCATAGGTGTTTCTGTAAGGTAAGAGCCCTATGATAAACACAACGAAGCAAATACTAATGCAAATGGATGTTAAGGAGGAAGCACGAATGGAAATCAAGAAACCTGCAATTGCAGGAACATTAGAATCCAGTGACTGCCAGGTAACAGTAGAAGCCGGAGAAGGAAAAGTTGATTTTTCACTGGAAAGCGCAGTGATCAATCAGTATGGAAACCAGATTAAGAAAGTAGCTTATGAAACACTGGAAAATCTGGGAATCGATAATGTAAAGCTTACAATCGTAGATAAAGGAGCTCTTGACTGTACGATCAAAGCAAGAATCGAAGCAGCTGTTTACCGTTCGGTAGGACAGATCGAAGATTTACCGTGGGGAGGTGCGATCAGATAATGAATCCGAATAAAAAAAGACTTAGAAGAACTATGATGTTTTTAAATGCACAGAAACCGGGACTGATCAAAGATCCTTATATTTACAAACCGGATTCCATCATGCTTGATCTGGAAGATGCGGTTGCAGAAAACCAGAAAGATGCAGCCAGATTTTCTCTTTATCATGCACTTAAGACGATTAATTATAGAGGATGTGAACGTGTTGTCAGAATTAACGGACTGGACACTCCTTACTGGAAAGAAGATATCCGCTGCGCAGTAGCAGGCGGTTGTGATGCGATCCGTATTCCAAAGACAGAATCCGCACAGGACGTAAAAGTGGTAGAAGCTGAAGTTGTTCAGGCTGAAAAAGATTTCGGACGTGAAGAAGGAAGCGTTCTGATCATGGCAGCTATTGAATCAGCACGAGGTGTGATGCGTGCACTTGATATCTGCGAATCTTCCGAAAGACTTTTCGGAATTGCCCTTTCCGGCGGAGATTACACTAAAGACCTTCAGACACACATCACCGGAACCGGAATCGAGCTCATGGGAGCAAGACAGAACATGGTAATCGCAGCAAGAGCGGCAGGTGTACAGTGCTTTGATACAGTATACACAGACCTTGATGATATGGATGGTTTCCGTCAGGATGTTGAGAATATCCACCTGATGGGGTTTGATGGAAAATCCATCATCAACCCAAGACAGATCAACATTGTACATGAAATCTTTACACCAAAACAGAAAGATATCATTTTCGCAGAAAAAGTTGTCCGTGAAATTGATACAAAGAAAGCACAGGGGATCGGTGTATTTACAGTAGATGGTAAGATGATCGATATCGCTTTCTATGACGGAGCAAAGAGAACAATCGAGCTTGCAAAAGCTTCAGGTGTGTATAAGGGGGATTTATAAGATGATTAACGCAGTAGGTAGAGATATCCCGGAAGAGATTTTAAAAGCAACTGGTAAAGAAGTATTTCAGGGTGTTCATCATTTTGACGGACATGTCTATAAAAAACACGGACCGGAAGTAGAATGTGTGATCAATTCCAACGGAAGCAAGATGGTAGACAGTATCCATGATGTTCTTGTAAAATGTGGCATCAAAGACGGTATGACAGTCAGCTTCCATCACCATTTCCGTGAAGGGGATTACGTTGTAAATATGGTAATGAAAGAGATCCACGATATGGGAATCAAAGACATTACAATTTGTGCAAGCTCTCTTGGAAAAGCACATGATCCTCTGGTAGAATATATTGAAGATGGAACCATTACAAATATCCAGTCATCCGGTGTGCGTGGAAAGATCGGAGAAGCTATTTCCAATGGTAAATTAAAAGGTCTTGCGATCATGCGTTCCCACGGCGGACGTGTACGTGCCCTGGTAACAGGTGAGACACAGATCGATATCGCATTTATCGGAACTCCTACCTGTGATGAGTACGGTAACTGCCGTGGTATCGGTGGAAAATCTGACTGTGGTGTACTTTCCTACGCAATGTCAGATGCTTTCCATGCAAACAAAGTCGTAGCAATCACAGACTGCATGGTTCCGTTCCCGAACTTTCCGGCACATATTTCAATGACAAAGGTAGACTATGTTGTAGAAGTAGACCAGATCGGTGATCCGAAGAAGATCGCAACAGGTGCAGCAAAACCGACCACAGATATGAGAAAGCTGATGATGGCTGATTACTGTACACAGTTCGTTGTAAATACACCGTATTTCAAAGACGGATTCTCTTATCAGACAGGTGTCGGCGGAGCTTCTATCGCATCTACTATTTCACTTGCAAAGGTAATGAAAGAAAGAAATATCCGTATGCGTTTTGGTGTGGGTGGTCTTACAAAGCCGATGTGTGACCTTCTGATCAACGGTCAGGTAGATGCACTTCTGGATACACAGGACTTTGACCTTGCAGCTGTAGAATCTGTAAAAGATCTGCATCATTTCCGGATCAGTGCAGGTGAGTATGCGAACCCGTTCAACAAGGGTGCAGTTGTCAATAAATTGGATTTCGTAATTCTTGCAGCTCTGGAAGTTGACGTACACTTCAACTGTAACGTTGTTGTAGATTCTAATGGTATGATCACAGGAGCGCAGGGTGGACATCCGGATACAGCAGCCGGAGCAAAATGTGCCATCGTTATCGCACCGCTTCTTCAGGGAAGAACACCGGCAATCTGTACAGACGTAACAACCGTCACAACACCGGGAGAAAGTGTAGACGTTGTCATCACAGATTATGGTATTGCAATCAACCCGAAGAGACAGGATCTGATCGAAGCAATGAAAGATGTAGACCTTCCATTTAAGACCATCGAAGAGTTACGTGATATCGCTTACTCTATCGCGGGGGAACCACAGAAGGTACAGTTTGGAGATCGTGTTGTCGGTGTCATTGAAAGCCGTGACGGTACCATCATGGATGTTGTCCGTCAGATCAAGCCGTTTGAATTTGATGATTAAATTCTGATCGGAAAACTTACAGGTTATTGGCAATTGGATATAAAAGGAGAACCGTATGGGAAAGAATCAGGCAGTAGAGAAAGCAGAATACTTTGCAGAATCGATTGGCCGGATGGCGTATCAGGCGCTGCTTGAGGAAGTCTATACGGTTCCCAAACCGGGGCTTGTAGATCCGTATTCCTGTGGTGCCCACACTGATATGGATGTGCAGACCTTTGAAAGAAGTGCAGAGGCGTTGTATCCGTGGTTTGTTAGAATGGCATACCAGGGATATCAGCTGACCTGTACGCCGGAAGATCTTTTCCGTGAAATCCGTAAGACCGGAATGCTTGCGGAGGAAGCCATGTATCGGGCAACCGGACATGTGAATACACATAAAGGGATGATCTTTACCCTTGGAATATTCAGTGCGGCAGCGGGAAGATGTATCCAGGAAGACGGAACGGTTACTTTACAATCCATCCTTCGGATGGAGCAGAAGATGACTGCCAGGATCTTAAGAGCCGAAATTGAGATGTTGGGAAAGGAACCTGCGAAAAGTAACGGTGAGAAAAATCTCGTACAATACGGGACTACAGGGATTCGCGGGGAAGCGCTTGCTGGATACCCATCTGTTTTTCATATTGCGCTTCCGGTACTGGAGGATGGACTTTTGCGGGGAATGGAGTGGAACCGGATCAAATTACAGATCCTTTTTGCACTGATGAGCCGGGTGCAGGATTCCAACATTTTATCGAGAAAGAATCCGTCAGTACTCTATCAGGTACAGATGGAAGCGATGCAGTTTCTGGAGGAAGGCGGAGCCTACTCAGAAGATGCGTTAGACAAACTGATCCGTATGGATGCGGATTATATAAAGCGTGGTATCAGCGCGGGTGGGTGTGCCGATCTACTTGCCACCTCACTGTTTCTTGCGATGCTGTGCAATAAAATTCCAAACGAGAACGGGGCAATCCTGAACCTCTTTCCAGTTGTAAAATAGAGCGTATAATAACTGAGAACGGGAATCAAATTTTCTGCCATGAATATGGACTGCACCAGACTGGTGAGGAATAAAAAAGATGACTTTTCACAAATGAGCGGGTGAAAAGTCATCTTTTTATTTCATAGGAAATTCCAAAGGAACTTCCTATGAAATAAAAGGCACTGCGTGCCGGAGATGCGCACTCGCACGAAGATGAAGAATGTCGCAAGCGGTCTACGCTCCGCTTCGGTCGTTGCTTAACGAGCGCCACTGGCGCTCAGCGCGAGAATGTGCCGAGGCACATTCTTTCTTATTCATTAGGAGAAGATTCTGGATGGAGCCTCTTCTTGATGAAAAGGTCGTTTACGGAACAAAACGGTATCCCAGTCCGCGGATTGTCAGGATATACGCCGGATTCTGTCTGTCATCCTCAATCTTACCACGAAGCCGGTTGATGTAGACCATGATCGCATTGTCATCAACGGCAACCGTATTGCCCCAGACATGCTCATAGATCATATCCTTGGTGAAAACCTGCTGCGGATGCTTCATAAAAAGCAGAAGAAGTGCAGACTCCTTGGAAGAAAGGATAAGTTCTTCGCCATTTTTGTAAAAACGCATGGTTGTGGTATCATAGCTGAATGGACCGCATTCCAGAGTATCGGAATTGTCGAGTACCAGATTCTTGTTGCGGCGGATCAGTGCTTTTACTTTGGCACCAAGTACAAGCGGTCGGAACGGCTTGGTGATATAATCATCCGCTCCAAGTGAAAGCCCGTACAGAGAATCATAGTCTTCATTACGTCCGCTGACGATCATAACCGGTGTACTGATCCCCTGATTGCGAAGCCGTTTGATGACCTCAAATCCCTCCATATCTCCCAGCATAATATCCATAAGGATCAGGTCAAATGTATGATTTTTCAGGATGGACAGAGCATCCATGCCACAGTTTACTGTTGTTGTTTCCAGCTCATTGCTGTGCATTACCTTTTCCAGCAGCTTACAGATTGCCGGATCATCATCTACGATCAGTATTTTGTCAGCCATTGAGGCAACCTCCCAAAAGTAAAAATTTCAATAAAATTCTATACAACTTATAAAAAACATTATAATATTAGAAAGAGAACAAGTCAATTGATAACAAACCGGGGACGAGAATATATGAAGAAAAACAAAAAGACACTGATTGCTGCGATTCCACTTTTTTTAATCGTAATTCTTGTATTTGCAGGATTTGGTGTCTGGAAAAAGTACAGAGATACTTTGATGCAGAACCAGGAGGAACAGATGCTCCTGACAACCAGAATCCTGAGTGAAAATATGGCGATGTCCGCAGAGGAATATGAGGAAAGTTTAAGTTTTCTTGCGAAAACAGCAGAGAACAGACCGCAGGATGAGGCAAAACAACTGTATCGGGAATTTATAGACACACAGACCAGTTTTATCACGAATCTGTACCTGGAAGACGAACAGGGAAAGCTTTCAGAGCGTGTCAAGGATGTACAGATTGTAAGTTCACAGCTGCTCACTCAAAGCTCGGCAAAGAATAGCATTTATATGGAAAAAGATACAGATGGGAAAATCTATAATGTATATAAGCGTATTTTGAAGGATGGGAGAAAGATCTGTCTGATGATCGATGCGGAAAAATATTATCAGAAACTGATTTCGGGAATTCACATCGGAACGAATGGATACATTGTAGTCAAAGATGCAGAAGGAACGATCATCATGCATCCGAAGAAAGAACAGTGGGGAATTCCGGTTATTGCAGGAAGGAAGAAAATGTATCCGGATCTGGATTACTCCAGTCTGGAGAAGATGATTGAGGATCAGAAGAAGAGAAAAGAAGGTATTTCTCATTATTATTCGTATTGGTGGACAAATGAAGAACGTCCGAGAGTACAGAAAATCAGTGCATATTCTCCGGTTCAGATCGGAGACAGCTTCTGGGTAGTCAGTGCGGTGATCGACTACGATGATCTGTACGAACCGATAGCTGAAGGTTTCTTGAAAATGGTATGTATTTTTGTTGGTATTTTGTTGGCTGCCGGTATTGCGGTTGTCTTATTTGGCAGAGTGATGCGTGATATGAGAAGAGCTGTGCGGGAGATCAATGATCTGAAAGAACTGAATGAGCAGTTGGAAAAAATGCATCGGAGTGAGCAGAGTATCGCACATCAGCAAAGACTTCAGATCATGGGAACTATGACAGGTGGTATCGCACATGAATTCAATAATTTTCTGACTCCGATCATGGGATATGCAGAGCTTCTGATGATGGAACTTCCGGAAGGATCAGAAGAACAGGACAGTGCAAAAGAAATTTATGAGGCTTCGGAAAAAGCAAAGGATGTAGTGCGCCAGATTTCGTCCCTGAGTCGAAAGAATGTAGAGACCGTTTATAAAAATATTTCGATAAAGAAATTCATGACGCGTGCAGAAAGGATGATGGAATCTGTCTGTACGCCTCTGATCCATATGGAAAGTGAGTTTCGGGTAGATGATGAAATGATCCTTGGAAATGCGACACAGCTGAACCAGGTGCTTTTAAATGTCTGCGTTAATGCGGTGCATGCGATTGGAAAAAATCAAGGAAATATCAGAATATCCTGCCATTCAGAAGAAAAAGAAAAACTGGCTCAGGGAGTGATTGAAAAGCTTTCGGATGTATGGAAAAAGTATATCCATATCCAGGTGAAAGATAATGGGTGTGGAATGGATAAAGAGACGCTGCGTCAGATTTTTGATCCATTTTTTACAACGAAAAAAGGGGGAGAGGGTACCGGACTTGGACTGGCACTTGCGGAGCAGATTATTACTTCACATAAGGGATATATTTATGCAGAGAGCAAAAAAGGAGAAGGAAGTACCTTTCATATCTACCTTCCGGTACTGGATACAGAGCATATGCCACAGATTGTGCAGAATATTCCCAGAAAGGATTATCGGATCGTGGTGGCAGATGACAATGCAAAGGTATTGCAGCTGCTGAAAAAGAATTTTGAGAAGATCGGGATCCAGATTCAGACCTGTATGAAAAGAGAAGAACTGCAAAAATGTCTGGAACAGCAGCAGGCAGATGTGCTGGTAGTAGACGAGACGATGGAGGATTGCAGTGGAGTGGATTTCTGTATGTCGCTTGCAGGCAGATATCCGGACATGCTGAAGCTTATTATTATTGATGGAGTCAATCGTGAGATGGCAGAGGCCCGGCAGAAAGGAATCATTGACGGATATGTAGAAAAACCGGTATCGGATACCGCGATTCTTGAGGCAATTCGGAATTGTGCCAGCCAGCCGGTATAAGAAAAAAGACGCAGATATCTGTAAGGTGTAAGATAAGACAAACCCAACCTTAATACTTTTAAAGATTTACCTTAACAAAATGTAAGGAGGAATCTGTAAGAGTGTAAGGTTGGGTTTTTATAATGGAATCATCAAATAAATGGTACGAAAAAGTACCCGTACAAAAGGAAGGAGAAAATGCCATGAGTGAAGCAATGCTTGCCTTATTGGGATTTGCAACCATCATTATTGTGATTGCGTTGCTCTTAAGAAATGTAACGGTACCGGCTCTTGCATTTGTCAGTGTATCAACTGTAACAGGTGCGATCCTTGTAGCAACCGGAACATTTACGATTGAAGAAATGGGGGAATTTGTAACAGCCGGTGTATCAGGAGTACATGGTACTGCAGCACTGTTTATCTTCTCTGTACTTTTCTTTGGAATTATGACAGATGTAGGAATGTTCGACAAGATCATCAATGCATTGATGAAGAAAGTCGGAAGTAATGTAGTCGGTGTTGCCATGATGACTTGTATCATTGCTATGATCGGACATCTGGATGGAGGCGGTGCCTCTACATTCCTGATCACAATTCCGGCAATGCTCCCGGTTTACAAACGTCTGAATATGAGACCGACAACTCTGATGCTCATCTGTGTATCTGCAATGGGTGTAATGAACCTTCTGCCATGGGGTGGACCGACAATGCGTGCGGCTACTGTCCTTGGAATTGAACCAAATGCACTGTGGAAACAGATCATTCCAATGCAGGTTGTAGGTATTTTTATTGCACTTGGAACAGCATTTATCTGGGGAAATATCGAAAAGAAGAGAGGTGCGGGCACTTCTTCAGCAGAAAAGATCGAGTATGGCGGAATTGAAGATGAAGCCGTAACAGATGATGAAAAGAATGAGCTTGCAAGACCGAAACTCTTTGTATTCAATGTAATCGTAACACTGGTAGTGATCGTAAACCTGGTTCTTGCAAAGGTACCGTCTTACTATATCTTTATGGTAGGATGTGCAGTAGCACTTTTTGTAAACTACCCGGGTGCAAAAATGCAGGGTAAGATTATTAAATCCCATGCAGGTCCGGCACTTACCATGGCATCTACGATTCTTTGTGCAGGTGTATTCCTTGGAGTTATGCAGCAAACAGAGATCATGACTCATATGGCTAATGTACTTGCAAACGTGGTTCCACAGTCTATGGGAAGATTTTTACCGCTTATTGTAGGTCTGGTATCAGTACCGCTTACACTGATGTTTGATACCGATTCTTTCTTCTTCGGAATGCTTCCGGTACTGATCGGAATCGGAAACGAATTCGGTGTAAATCCGGCACATATTGCCATTGCAATGGTTGTTTGCCGTAACTGTGCAACTTTCATCAGCCCGGTTGTTCCTGCTACTTTTCTTGGAACCGGACTTGCCGGTGTGGAGATCAAAGATCACATCAAGAACAGTTTCTTCTGGATCTGGGGTGTAAGTATTATCTGTCTGATCTCAGGTATAATTCTTGGAGTTATCAAATTCTAGTTAGATAAATAAAAAGATCCTGTATTTCATGTGATTTGTACATGGAGTACGGGATTTTTTTGGATATGCATATAAAATGGTCTGATGATTGAAATGCAATGAAAGTGCTCGAAAATGTTATGCAGGGTATAAGATTTCAGGAAAATGTGATAGAGTTATTTTACTTCGATTTAGTTCTAAAATCGAAAAAGTATCTAATTAACCATAATCAGAAGGTATCTCATTTTCGGTGCTCAATTTTCGAGTAAACTCCCGACAATGAACAAAGCAAAAGAAAATATAGAAGTATGGGAGTTTGCCTTTACAAAGGATGACAGTATGTTAAAATATTTATAGTAGAAAAGTCAGAATGAAACTGGGATCATCCAGTGGATGCGATTTATGAGCGGAAAGAACAGAAAGGATTTTGCAAAGATGGCAGAGCAAAATGAATATATTAAAGAAGCTTATGAATGTCTGGAGAAGATGAGTGCAGATGAAAGAAAAAGAAGAGAATACGAAGAAAGACAAAAAATTTTGTGGGATCATAATTCGTTTATGAAAAGTGCAAAAATAATTGGGATGCGAGAAGGTCGTGAAGAAGGACGTAAAGAAGGACGTAAAGAAGGGCGTAAAGAAGGGTATAGGGAAGCATTAGTTTCAATTGTTATAAAAAAATTGCAAAAAGGGATGTCAGCAGAGGAAATTGCAGATTTTCTGGAAGAGGATGTCTTGACGATACAGAGAATCTATGATATTGCCAATACCTATGCACCGGAATATGATATAGAAAAAATAGTACAAAAGTTGGAAAACACATCAGGAATGAAACAAAAGTAAGAAAAGAGTAAGTCAAATCAGATAGATGAGTGATTTGACTTACTCTTTTTTCGCATGTAATTAGTTGTTGTTCACTTATAAAGCAAAACACCATATGAGGATGCCCTAAGGCATATGCCTTAGTATGAGGAATGTTTTACTTCAAAACTTTCCGCAAAATACAAGTAATAATTCCCACCACGCAGAATGGAAAATATGCCGGGTAAAGAGAACCAAATACCAGGATACCGCCTCGGATACCGGTCAGCAACTGAACATCAGCAGGAATTGCAGCTGCGGCTAGACTGAAGAGGTAGGACAGAACATATACCAGGACAAAATAAGTAAGTCCGCGTCCGGTTCCGTGCCGGATGCCACTTAATGTGAAAAAGAACGTAGACAGCATCCAGATCAGCATAACCGCTCCGACAGCCAGATAAGCAATCAGAGTAAGATCTGGATTGGATGTCAGTGTATTGATATCTCCATAATCAGACAGCTGATTCCAGAATGAAAAAAAGGTAATCGCCAGGATGATGGCGGACATCAGAACCGGTGCCGGGCGAAGGATGAAAGTGGTCAGTTTCTCAGCGGCAGTACTTCCGGTGCGGGCAATATTCCGGATTGGAGCAGCCAGTTCTTCGGAAGAGGAATCGGGACGTCTGCGGGAATTTCTCCGTTCTGTCCGTCTGGCTGGTCTTTGGCGGTCATAATAAGAATCCTCTTCTTCATAATCATCGTCATAATCAGGAGCAAGCCTGTCTGTTTCATCGTAGTAGTCGTCAGTTTCATAATCGTTAAGATAGTCTGTGTCGTCATACCGGTCGTCATAATCATCCTGCCCCACAGGGATCGACGGGAGATCGCCTGTATAAGTTACTTCAAAGTTGTCATCAAAATAGTCGTCTATATTTTTTTTATTATTCATAAAACAAATACACCCTCCTTGTGCATAAGTGTATGGTAACTGTTTTGACAGTCTGTGTCAAATAAATAATGAGATGATTGTGAAATTTGAAAAATTGAAAATGGGTTAATGTAGCAAAGATGGAAAGAGAAAGAGTGGTAGGGGACATCATTCTATGGTAGAATAAATCTGTATGAAAAAATAAATGAGGACAGAAAAATATGGCGATCAATATAGCAACAAAAGCAATCCTGAAAATCCTGTCTTTTGGAGGGATTGATGTAGAAGTATCAAGGCAGCTTGCGGATCTGAAAAGACTGGATCCGATGAAAATTTTTTATAAAAAAATGGATCTGCAGGTATATAATGGCGATTATGAAGTTCCGATCCGGGTATTTTTCCCGGATGAAGCATCGTGTCTGGAAAAAGATCAGATCAAGGGACGAAAGATCATGCTTTTCCTTCACGGAGGAGGATGGGCGACTGAGCATGTGGAAAATTATGAGAGAGTATGTTCCCGGATGGCACAGGCGACGGGGCAGACTGTAGCAGCAGTAGAATACCGCCTGGCGCCGGAGCACAAGTTCCCGACCGGGCTTATGGACTGCTATGCCGTGGCAAGAGCATTGTATACGCATCCGGATACAAAGCCGGAGGATATTACTCTGATTGGAGACAGTGCAGGTGGCAATCTGGCAGCTGCACTGTCCATTATGGCACGGGATCGTGGCGAATTTATGCCAAAGAGACAGATTCTGATCTATCCGGCAGTCAATAATGATTATTCAGAGAAGAGTCTGTTCTCTTCTGTAAGGGAGAACGGGCAGGATTATCTTCTGACGGCAGGCAAATTAAAAGATTATATCAATCTTTATGCAGGTTCGGAAGAGGACAAGTTAAACCCATATTTTGCACCGATTCTGGAGAAAGATCTGTCAGGACAGCCGGATACACTGATCCTGACGTCAGAATTTGATCCGCTCCGGGATGAGGGAGAAGCGTATGGAAGACGTCTTGCAGAGGCAGGTAACCGGGTGGAAGTACACCGGATCAAGGATGCACTTCACGGATATTTTGCACTGGGAATCCGGAGTCTGCATGTACAGGAAAGTTTTGAATATATCAATCATTTTCTGGAGGGGGAATAGAAAATGTCGCAGACAAATGTAAAGCACTGGAGAAGGCTGGACAATGCAGCGAAGCTTTTTCCGGCGGCGAGCAGTAAAAGGGATACCCGTGTATTCCGGTTCTACTGTGAATTGAAAGAGGATATACAGCAGGAGATCCTGCAGAAGGCGGTAGACAGGACACTGGAAAAATATCCGATCTTTCTGTCCGTGTTGCGAAAGGGACTGTTCTGGCATTATCTGGAACAGAGTAATAAAAGACCGGTTGTAAGAGAAGAGTATAAGGAGCCGTGCAGCAGCCTTTATATCCGTGATAAGAGAGATCTGCTTTTTGAAGTGACTTATTACAAAAAGAGAATCAATTTTGAGGTCTTTCATGTGCTGACGGACGGAACCGGTGCCAGTGAATTTGTACGGGAGCTGGTGAAAAATTATCTGTATCTGGCACATCATGAGGATGGACTGGAGGATGTGGTTCTGTCAGAGTATTCGGAGAGCCTTTTCGATCAGGAAGCAGATGGATTTGAAAGATATTATTCCCGTCAGGCAGACCGCAAAAAGGAGAAAAAACCGGCAGCGCATCAGCTTCGCGGAAACCGGCGCGAGCTTGGAAGCCTGCAGACGACAGAGGCAGAAATTCCGGTCGAAGAACTGAGGCATCAGGCAAAGACTTATGGTGTATCGATGACGGTATTTCTGACTGCGGTATATCTGTGTGCGATTCACCGGACAATGACAAGACGGCAGGAAAGCAAGCCGGTTGTACTGATGGTTCCGGTAAATCTGCGTAATTTCTTTCCGACCAATACAATGCTCAATTTCTTCAACTGGATCGAACCGGGATATCATTTTCAGGGTGGAAAAGAAGAGTTCACAGATGTTGTGCAAAAAGTAAATGCATGCTTTAAAGAAGAACTGACAGCGGAAAAGATGGAGAAGCGGATGAACGATTACTTCGCCTTGCAGGTGCATCCAATCCTGAAATTTGCGCCGCTGGAACTGAAAAATGTCTGTATCAATATCGGGGCGAGGACGGCAGAAAGTGATGTGACCGCTATTTTTTCCAACATGGGAATCATCCGGATGCCGGAAAGCTATGAGACGTATATCAGGTATTTTGGTGTTTATACAAGTACGCCGAAGGTAGAGCTTTGCATGTGTTCTTTCCGGGATAAGATTTATCTGGGATTTACGTCCAGATATGACTGTGATGCGATCAAGGACAACTTTTTCCAGATTCTGAAAGAGCAGGAAGTAAAGCCTGAGATCCTTGAAGTGGAGTATCCGGAAAGTGTGATGACAGAAGCGAAAGGAATGCAGATTTTCAAAATATTTACATTTCTTTGCATGATCGCGATTGTGGCGGCACTGGGAGTGGATTATAGCATTGATACGAATTTCCATCTGTCACTGTTTGTGTGCGGCGGTGCGTTCAGTATGTGGTTGGCGCTCGCAGTCGGTTTCTTCAAGCGGTACAATCTGCTGAAGAATGCCATGTGGCAGCTGATCATTGTGACAGTCGGCTGTATTATCTGGGACTGGCTGACCGGCTGGCATGGTTGGTCGATTGACTTTGTGCTTCCGGGAGTCAGTGGCTTGATTATGATTTCGATGCTGATCATATCGAGGGTGTATTACCGTCAGGCGAAGGACTATCTGGTGTACTTTGTGATGGCGGCGCTTTACGGAATGATCTTACCATTTATCTTTTTGCTGACTGGTAAGGTACGAATTGTATTTCCGTCTGTGATTTCAATTGGGATGGGCGTGCTGATGCTGATCGGACTGGTGCTTTTCAAGGGAAAAGAAATGCGTCAGGAAATGGAAAAGAATTTACATGTATAAATCGGTGGTGCCGCAAAATTATCTGGATTGATGATTTTGCGGCACCATATTTTTTGCATTTAAATATCTGACGAGTGCGGTGATCTGGATCAGAAGTTCTTCCTGATGCTTTGCATCGAGTTCTTTAAATAAAGAAAGAACTTGGAATTCAAAACGAAGCAAAGAAACAGAAGGATCCGGTTCACCAATTTCCAAAGCTTCATCTGCAGAGATGCCATACAGATTGGCAAGGGTTGCGAAAGTGGAGAGATCCGGCTCGGCAACGTTATTCTCATAACCGGACAGAGATTTTCTGTGGATACCGGTCAATTCCATCACTTGTTTCTGGGTATATTCTTTATTCTCACGGGCGTTTTTCAGAATTTTACCAATATCTTTCATGAAAATGTTCCCCCTTCAAACATAGTATAAGTTCATTATAAATGGTCAGAGCAGGAAAAAGCAATGACAATTTATTTTGATTTTTTATCGAGATAGTCTGCGAGAGATTGAAACTGAATCAAAAGCTCTTCCTGGTGGCTGGTGTCAAATTTTTGGAAAAGAGTAAGCATTTTTCATTCGCAGCGCGAAAGGGAAAAATGCGAGGGGGGGGTAGAAGTCTTAATTCCTAATACTTCATCCGCAGAAAGTTGATATAAGCGGAGTAATCTGGCAAATGTGTCAAGATCTGGTTCAGCTACACTGTTCTCATAGCCGGACAGAGTCTTGCGGTTGATACCGGTCAGTTCCATTACTTTCTTCTGAGTATAAAAATTATCTTCACGTGCTGTCCGGAGAATTTCTCCTATATGTTCCATGGGCGATCGTCCTTTCGAAGATTTCATATATAATATAAGTGAAGTGGTATGTACTATTGCTATTATATAAGAAATAGACGTTAAAAAGAGTAGAATTCTTAGAAAAAGTACTAATAAATCAAAAAGTCTTAAAATTAAAGATACACATGTGCTATCATATTCAAACTTTAATCTCTAAACTTTAATTTTTCCGCCTATGATCTCTAACGAAATAGGAATTGTGAGACTTGCGGCGCCATATTTTTTGTATGCAAAAATCTGACAAGTGCGGTGATTTGAATCAGGAGTTCTTCCTGATGTTTGGGGTCAAGTTCTTTAAATAAAGAAAGAACCTGGAATTCACATTGAGGCAGAGAGTCGGAAGAAGCTTTTCCACCAATATCTAATACTTCATCGGCAGAAATACCATAGAGATTGGCAAGAGTCGCAAAGGTTGATAGATTTGGCTCGGCAACGTTGTTCTCTTAACCAGAAAGCGATTTCCTGTGGATGCCGGTTAATTCCATTACTTGTTTTGTGTATATTTTTTATTCTCACGGGCATATTTCAGAATCTTGCCAATGTCTTTCATGAAAACGGTTTCCTTTCAAATTTACTACTTTCTTATTATAAAGCACAAAGATAAGAAGATGCAATTTTGAAAACTATGGTTTTTTATCGAATTATTTATAAAGAATTTACCTATTAAAATACTGAAAAATAGGGGAAATAACATTAAAAACCCACTATTATAGTGAAAGTGTTAATAAAACATTTAATTGTTTTGAAAAAGAAAAGAAAAAATAAAATGTTTTGAAAAAAGTATGTTAAAAAGACCAGGAAGTCCTAGAAAAAGAGATAATACTGTTGACTTCTTAAAAATTAAGACTTATAATAACCAAGATAGGATACGTATGCAAAAAAGCATATAATTTTTTAAGATGAGAAAGAGAGGAAATTAGAGATGAAAAAGAGAAGAGTACTTCATCAGGCATGTGCGTTCTCTGTCGCAGTAATGCTCGTTGGAGTAAATGCTGTACCGGTTGTTGCGGCTGATAACAATAGTTCTGCTACAACTGTTGCTACAGATGAAAAAGCATTTAACATTACAGTAACTTTCAATTACTGGGATTATGCAGTGGGTGCAGACGGACAACACTTTTTAACTAAAGAGATGACGAGCAGTGATACTATCACGCCACCAACACTTACTGTTGAAGAGGGATATGAGCTCAAGGGATGGACAATTAATGATAAGTTTTTTGATGCTACTGCCCAAATGAGTTATGAGGATATTGTAAGAGCTGCTGGTACTTCAGAGTTTGTAGCTATTCAAGCAGTTATTAAACCAGTAGAGATAAAGAAAACTGCTCATGTTGCTTTCAATGTTGATCCTGAAAAAGGAAAATTTACAGACCCGGCTGGAGCTAAAGTAGTAACTTATGATTTAGATGAAACTGACGGAGACGCGCATCCTATTCCGAAAGTGGAAGCAAAAGAAGGATATGAATTTACTGGATGGCATGTTAGTGGAGCTAATGAAGCAGATTGGTTACCAGAGTCAGAAACATTTTATGTTTCAGGATTAGCATTCTATGAAAAAGACAAGAATGATGGATATGTGACATTCGAGGCGACATTCAAAGAAAAAGAAGCTGCAGTAGAGAAAAAAGATGCTGAATTACGTGTACATTACGTTGATGTAAATTCAGACAATTATATTAAAGATAATATCCAGACCATTAAAAAGAATGGTAAAGTTGGAGAAAGCGCTGAGTTTACTGCAAAAGATCTTACAATTCCAAAAGGATACGAACTTGCAGATGATAAGTGGAGTACTTCTGTAGAATATGGTAAGGATGCAGATGTTAATGTTAATGTAAAAGCTAAAGAAGAACCAGCTGAAGAAAAAACAGTAGAAGTATATTTCAATATTATTGATTCAGAAAAAGGATCATTCCCGGATTATGCACCATCAACAGTTGTTTCTTTCAAAGGTATTGCTGCAGACACAGACCAGCAGTTTGAAATTCCGGCAGTAAAAGCAAATGATGGATACAAGTTTACTGGATGGAAAGTTGAAGGCGCTGAAACACAGAATTGGGATGCAGATGCTAAAACATTTGGTGTGACAGGACTTGCACATTTCCCAGAAGGATCTAATGTTGGTTATGTAACAATTACACCTGAATTTGAAAAAGTTGAAGAAACACCGGCTGTAGCAGTAGCAAATGCAACAGTTGTAATCGATTCAAACGAAGGATCATTCGAAGGATACGAAGGAACAACAGAACTTCATAACGAAAACCTTCAGGATAGCAAATACAACCTTGGATTCCTTCCGACAGTAGTAGCAAATGAAGGATATACATTCAAAGGCTGGAAAGTAACAAACAAAGCCGGCGAAGAAATCTACAACCTTGATGCAAATGCAACATCAATTTCATTCCCATACGGAGTAGCTGATGACTACACAGTAACAGCTGTTCTTGAAAAGAATGAAGAAGAAGTAGCAGTAGCAAATGCAACAGTTGTAATCGATTCAGTAGCAGGATCATTCGAAGGATACGAAGGAGCAACAGAACTTCATAACGAAAACCTTCAGGAAGCAGAATACAACCTTGGATTCCTTCCGACAGTAGTAGCAAATGAAGGATATACATTCAAAGGCTGGAAAGTAACAAACAAAGCCGGCGAAGAAATCTACAACCTTGATGCAAATGCAACATCAATTTCATTCCCATACGGAGTAGCTGATGACTACACAGTAACAGCTGTTCTTGAAAAGAATGAAGAAGAAGTAGCAGTAGCAAATGCAACAGTTGTAATCGATTCAGTAGCAGGATCATTCGAAGGATACGAAGGAGCAACAGAACTTCATAACGAAAACCTTCAGGAAGCAGAATACAACCTTGGATTCCTTCCGACAGTAGTAGCAAATGAAGGATATACATTCAAAGGCTGGAAAGTAACAAACAAAGCTGGCGAAGAAATCTACAACCTTGATGCAAATGCAACATCAATCGCATTCCCATACGGAGTAGCTGATGACTACACAGTAACAGCTGTTCTTGAAAAGAATGAAACTCCAGTTGATCCGGATCAGCCATCAGTTGATCCTTCAAAACCAAGTACTCCAGAAGAAAAACCGGGTACTTCAATTGAAGAGAACAAGAAAGATGACAAAACATCTACAACAGTAGCAAAAGATGACAAAAAGACAAACAAGAAGGAATCTGCTAAGAAAGCAAATGAGCAAAAATCTGATACAGTTCAGACTGGTGATCATAGCAACGTATTCGTATACGTAGCAACACTTCTTATTGCAGGTGCTGCAGCAGTTGTAGCATTCTTCAGAAGAAGAAACGCATAATCTGGTCTTAGCAATAAGCACAGATGATGTGAATTTAATCAGGTGGCTGTGAGTTCTCTCACAGCTACCTGAAGTTTATAAAGGATATTTCTATATGAATAAGCATACGAATCTAACTATCGTAAAAAGACCAAAGAAAACTCATCGTGACCGCGGGACAGAGATAGGTTCTGTTCTTGTCATACTTCTTGCATGTGTGGTGATTGGTGGAGGTATTTATTTTGTACGGCAAAATTTGAATGGGGGAAAGAATACCACACAAAAAGTTGGCGATACAATTACCATCACACCACAGAAGTTAGACAAGACGCAGTTAAAAGCATTAATTGACAACACAGAATCTATTAATACAGAGACCTATACCGATGAATCCGTAAATGAGCTGAAAGCAGCTGTAGAGAAGGGAAATACACTTTTACGTGGGGTTCCCGGACAGGATGCAATCGAAGAAACGTATATGGAAATTGTTAACGCGATCCAGGGGTTGACCAAAAAAGACACGCAGTAATGCGTGTCTTTTTTGGTTCTATATTGAAGTAATGGAAGAACAATTAACCAACTGTTCTATATTTTTTATCTACTACGTTAAGAAGTTCATATCCGTCTTCTGTTACGAGAACGAGGTCCTCGATACGTACACCGTATTTGCCTTCGATGTAGATTCCCGGTTCGATCGAGAAGATCATACCCGGTTCAGCTACGTTCTTGTTGATCGGGCTTACATCACCGTATTCATGGTCTTCCTGGCCGATGAAATGTCCAAGACGAATCTTCCAGTATTCTCCGTATCCTGCTTCGCCGATGAGATCTCTTGCCTGCGCATCGATATCACAGAAACGTACGCCTGGTTTGATGATGGCTTCTGCTTTCTCAACCGCTGTACGAACAAGGTCATGGATTGCGGCCTGTTCTTCGTCTACGCTCTTGCAGTAGAAGGTTCTTGTCATATCTGAGCAATAACCGTTCCAGATGCATCCCATATCGATCAGAACGCATTCTCCGGCTTTCAAAGTTCTTGTCTCGCTTGGTGAGTGATGTTGGTCAGCAGCGTTAGCACCGAAGCATACGATCGTATCAAAGCTGAGTCCTGTTGCGCCTTCTTTGTAGTATTCTGCTTCAATGAAATCAGCAATCTGTTTTTCTGTCATGCCTTCTTTAATGTAGGCAGCAGCTCTTTCCATAACCATGTCATTGATTACAGATGCCTGTCTCATGATCTTGATTTCTTCTTCATTCTTAACAGCACGAACACCGTCTACACAGTCAGATCCCCATATCGTTTTCAGTTCCGGGCAGCGTTCCTGAAGCGGGATCAGGAAACGAGCAGGAAATGCTTTGTCGATACCGATTACGCCCTTGGTATCGATATGTTCTGTCAGAACCCCGATCTGATCATCCATATCACTGAACCATACTTCTTCAAATCCTGTATCAGATACATAATACAGATAGTTCAAAAACATGGTGTGCTTTCCGTTTGTACGAAGCAGCAGAGCGTACAATCTTTCCCCTGGATGTACCATGATGCCCGTTAAAAAGCGGATGCTGAGTGGATCAGATACAAGTAACTGATCGATTCCTTTTTTTTCCATTTTTTGCAATACGCGTTCCATTCTTTCGTTCATTGCTATAATTCTCCTCTCTTAAATACACTACACCAATCATAGCACATTACAGGCAAAATATGAAGAGAAAGCTGCCATCTATTTTTTAAAATATGTCTTACGAACAGTGCAGGATTTTTTTTGCATTTTCCACACGTTCTCTCGAAGGTGGATTGATCCCTTCGAGAGGATAATCAAGTCCCAGCTCTTTCCATTTGTAGGCACCAAGTGTGTGATAAGGCAGGATTTCTACTCTTTCTACATTATCAAGTGTCTGGATAAAATCATTTAACCGGTTTAAGTATTCATCATAGTCGCTGCGCTCCGGTACGAGCACATGGCGGATCCAGACAGGTTTTTTGATATCGGAGAGAAAGCGGATCATATCCAGAATGTTTTTATTTGTTTTTCCGGTCAGCTCTTTGTGAGATTTTTCATCGATATGCTTGATATCAACAAGAAGAAGATCGGTATACTGCATCAGCTCCTGGAATTTGGAGAAAAATGGTTCTTCTCTGGTAAAAGGACCGCCTGCAGTATCAATCGTTGTGTGAATACCTTTTGCCTTTGCTTTTTTGAAAAGATCCAGCAGAAAATCAATCTGAAGGAGAGGTTCTCCGCCGCTTACGGTGATTCCGCCGCCATTTTTCCAGTAAGTGCGGTAACGCAGAGCCTGCGCAAGAAGCTCATCGGCACTGCGCCAGGTGGCGCCGTTTTTATCTGTCATATTCCAGGTGTCAGGGTTATGGCAGAACTGACATCTCAGTGGACATCCCTGAACAAATATAATAAAACGTACCCCAGGCCCGTCAACAGAACCAAAGCTTTCTGTAGAGTGAATAAGTCCTTTGATTTGAGTCATATGAAAATCTCCTTTTTCATTGTGTGATTGGAAAACTGCGGATCAGGCAGAGTCTTTTAAATGCCTTAGTATGCAGGAAAAGCTGCCAGCAGCATCTCTGTATGTGCCGAAAGTCATGCATTTTAAAATGCATGACTTTCAGCATAACGATATGTTTGGCAAAAGAGTGTAAGTTCGGTAATTACATACGATCGTGGCAGGTTCTTGCGATCACATCGAGCTGCTGTTCGCGTGTAAGGTCGATGAACTTAACCGCATATCCTGATACACGGATCGTAAAGTTTGCGTATTCTTCTTTTTCCGGATGTTCCATAGCGTCAAGAAGTTTTTCTGTTCCGAATACGTTGACGTTCAGATGGTGAGCACCCTGAGAGAAGTATCCGTCCATAACATTTACCAGGTTGTTAATGCGCTCCTCCGGAGTATGTCCGATTGCATCCGGGTTGATGGTCTGGGTGTTAGAAATTCCGTCAAGTGCCCATTCGTAAGGCAGCTTGGCAACGGAGTTCAGGGAAGCAAGAAGTCCGTTCTGTTCTGCACCGTAGCTTGGGTTTGCTCCAGGTGAAAGCGGTGCGCCTGCTTTTCTTCCGTCCGGAAGAGCACCGGTAGCTTTTCCATATACAACGTTTGAGGTAATGGTAAGGATAGAAGTTGTCGGTTCGGATTCACGGTAGGTGTGATGCTTTTTCAGTTTCTTCATAAATGTCTGAAGAAGCCATACTGCGATATCATCTGCGCGGTCATCATCATTTCCGTATTTCGGGAAATCACCGGTTGTCTCGAAATCTACAACGAGTCCGTTTTCGTCACGGATTGTTTTCACTTTTGCATATTTGATCGCACTTAAGGAGTCAACTACATGGGAGAATCCTGCGATACCTGTTGCAAATGTACGACGTACATCGGTATCGATCAGTGCCATCTGAGATGCTTCATAGTAGTATTTGTCATGCATGTACTGGATCAGGTTCAGTACGTTTACATACAGTCCAGCGAGCCAGTCCATCATCTTGTCGTATTTAGCCATTACTTCATCATAATCAAGGTATTCAGAAGTGATTGGTGTGTAAGCCGGTCCTACCTGATCTTTTGATTTGCAGTCGACACCACCGTTGATCGCGTAAAGAAGGCATTTTGCAAGGTTTGCTCTTGCTCCGAAGAACTGCATTTCTTTACCTGTCTGTGTTGCAGATACGCAGCAGCAGATAGAATAGTCATCGCCCCATACCGGACGCATTGCATCATCATTTTCGTACTGGATAGAACTTGTTTCAATAGAAATATGTGAAGCGTAGTCCTTGAAGTTCTTCGGAAGACGTTCTGTGTAAAGCACAGTCAGGTTCGGTTCCGGAGAAGGTCCCATGTTTTCCAGGGTGTGCAGGAAACGGTAGTCTGTCTTTGTTACCATAGAACGTCCGTCCTGTCCCATTCCGCCGACTTCCAGTGTAGCCCAAACCGGGTCACCAGAGAAGAGCTGGTTGTAAGATGGGATACGTGCGAACTTAACCATACGGAATTTCATTGTCATATGGTCAACTAATTCCTGAGCTTCTTCTTCGGTAAGGATTCCTGCTTCCATATCTCTCTTGATGTAGATATCAAGGAAGGTAGATATACGTCCGACACTCATGGCAGCTCCGTTCTGAGTCTTGATTGCTGCAAGGTATCCGAAGTACAGCCACTGGAATGCTTCTTTTGCGTTCTTAGCCGGTTCTGAGATATCGAATCCATAGGCAGCAGCCATTTCTTTCATGCCTTTGAGGGCGCGGATCTGTTCTGCAAGCTCTTCTCTTTGCCGGATCACGTTGTCACGCATAGAGCCATATCCGCAGTTTGCAAGGTCATCCTGCTTCATGGTGATCAGAAGATCGATTCCGTAGAGGGCAACACGGCGGTAATCGCCGACGATACGTCCTCTTCCGTAAGTATCCGGAAGACCGGTAAGGATTTTTGCGTGACGTGCTTTTTTCATTTCCGGTGTGTAGGCATCAAATACTGCCTGGTTATGTGTTTTATGATAATCTGTAAAGATTTTATGAAATTTCGGGTTTGGTTCATATCCGTAAGTTTTGCATGCTTCCTCAGCCATTTTGATTCCACCGAACGGCATAAATGCACGTTTTAAAGGTTTGTCAGTCTGAAGACCCACAACCTGTTCTTTATCTTTCAGTTCTTCGCAGATATAACCTGGACCGTAAGCGGTAAGAGAAGATACCACTTCTGTTTCCATATCCAGAACGCCGCCTTTTGCACGTTCTTCTTTCTGGAGTTCCTGAAGCTTGCCCCAGAGCTGGTTTGTTGCTTCGGTCGGGTCTGCAAGGAATGAAGAATCTCCCTCGTAAGGTGTGTAGTTGTTCTGGATAAAATCACGAACATTGATTTCTTCTTTCCAGAGTCTTCCTTCAAATCCCTGCCATTGTTCTTTCTGCATCATTTGGTTATTCCTCCTTCTTGTGGGTGAGCCATAGTACCTATGACCTGGTTATTATACACTGTATTGCTGCGGTTTATGCCCGGAAAGTTCTGGCAAATTCCAGACATATGAAAAGGTTCAGCCAGAAGAACCGATGGATGTTTACGCCTTTTATATAGCCCTGATTTATGATAATCTTATAAAAATGCGTAAAAAAAGCCGGCATCTGAGCTGAATCGCCCAGACGGTCGGCTAAATAATCAAATCCTCATATTTCCCTGTGGTTCATTCCACTTCCGTCAGTCATATGAGCAACTTTAATTTAACAAATTGCTATATAAATGTCAATGACAAAATTGTTTTTTTGAAAAAACATAATAATCGCAAAACTATTTTACAAGTGTTTCCGCATAATCCAGTGCACTTACAATATTTTCATGGAAATTCTCTTTTCCGATCAGTTCATAGAATCCATCTTTTTTCATAACCTTCATCGGCTGTTCATTGACGTGGGAGAAAATCAGATGGATATCCTTTTTCTTTGCACGCTCAGCAAGTTCATGGAGATATTTCATTGCACTGGCATCGATAGCCGGTACACTTCGCATACGGATGACGACTGCTTTGGTACGATGATCGCTGTTGATGCCAAGAAGCTGATCGGCTGCGGCAAAAAACATTGGTCCGCAGATTTCGAATACACTTATGGAATGTGGAATCTCACGTAGTTTTTCTGCTTCCCCCGGGGTAATGTCCGGTGAATCGGTATATTTCCAGGCTTTGATATCAGCTGTTTCTGCCATACGTTTCATGAAAAGCAAGGCGGCGAGGACAACACCGATTTCGATGGCAACAACCAGATCGAAGAATACGGTCAGAAAGAAGGTTGCAACCAGAACGATGATATCACTTTTAGGAGCATTCTTACACAAACGGAAGAAGGAACTCCAGTCGGCCATATTTGCGGCAACCACCAGAAGAACAGCAGCAAGTGTTGTCATTGGGATCAGGGCGGCAAGTGGCATCAGTACCAGAAGAATGATTGTAAGTGTAATACAATGTGCGATTCCGGCAATCGGAGTCCGTCCGCCATTGCGGACATTGGCAGCAGTTCTGGCGATTGCACCGGTCGCAGGAATTCCACCAAAGAAACCGGAGAAAATATTTCCCAGACCCTGTCCGATCAGTTCGGCATTGGATTTGTGGGTATCGCCGATCATTCCATCCGATACAACTGCGGACAGCAGGGATTCAATCGCTGCAAGAACAGCAATGGTAAATGCTGGTGAGATCATCTGCTGTATCAGGTTCATGGTAATAGATGGAACATGGAAAGAAGGAAAAGCAGAATTCAGTTTTCCATACACACTTCCAATGGTGTTGACCGGAAGTTTTGCAAAATAAGCGATTGCAGTGGTAACAACGATGGCAACCAAAGACCCCGGAATTTTATCAGTTACTTTTGTCCAAAGTAGCATGATCGCAACAGCTAAAAGACCGATCAGGGTGGCGGTTAGGTTGATCGTACTGATATTTTTTGCATAGACAATGACCTTGTCCAGAAATTCAGATGGAACGGAAGCAATATCCATACCGAAGAAATCTTTCAGCTGTCCGATAAACAGGGTGACAGCAATACCACAGGTAAATCCGGTTGTGATCGTGTAAGGAATGTATTTGATCAGAGAACCGAAACGGCAGATTCCCATGATGACAAGGATAATGCCGGCGAGGATGGTTGCGACGATCAGACCGTCGGTTCCATAACTGGCAACAATTCCGTAAATAATAACAACGAATGCAGCGGTCGGTCCGCCAATCTGTACACGGCTCCCTCCGAAGAAAGAGATAAAGAAACCGGCAATGATCGCGGTGTAAAGTCCCTGCTCTGGTCCGACACCGGAAGCAATTGCGAGTGCGATTGAGAGGGGAAGAGCAATAATGGCAACGATGATACCAGAAATGATATCCTTGATCAGCTGTTTTTTGGTGTAGCTCTTCATGACGTCGAAAAGTTTTGGTCTTAATTCGTTCATGTGAGATAAAATCCTTTCGATAAAATAAGTATAAAAAGTATTAAAAATATATAAACACAAGACAAAATCTTAACATTTATTAAGATGTGTTTCAATAAAGTTAACAGATGTTTCTATTATAGTACACAAGAAAAATGTTAAAAAAATATCAATCAACTATTGAAAAGTGAAAACAAGGGGATTATAATAGAACTATCAGATTTTTGTGAATATAAAAGGAGGATTTTTATCATGGCAAGAAAAGTTGTTTTAGCAGGAGCATGTCGTACAGCAATCGGTGTAATGGGCGGACAGTTTGCAAATACATCGGCTGTAGAGCTTGGAACGATCGTAATCAAAGAAGCTCTCAAAAGAGCGGGTGTTTCTCCGGATCAGGTTGACGAAGTGTATATGGGAAATGTTATCCAGGCTGGCAACGGACAGAACCCGGCACGTCAGGCAGCTGTATATGCAGGAATCCCGAATGAAGTACCGGCAACAACTATCAACGTACTTTGTGGATCCGGTCTTCACTGTGTAAACCTTGCAGCGAAGCTGATCGCAGCTGGAGATGCAGATATCATCGTTGCAGGTGGTATGGAAAATATGACAATGGCTCCGTACATGTTGAGAAACGGACGTTATGGATATCGTATGGGAAATGCGACAATCGAAGATGCTATGATCAAGGATGGTCTGACCGATGCATTCCATAATTATCATATGGGAATCACAGCAGAAAATATCTGCGAACAGTGGGGACTTACAAGAGAAGAACTGGATGAATTTGCAGCATGGTCTCAGAACAAATGTGAAAAAGCAATGGCAGAAGGTAAATTTAAAGACGAGATTGTTCCGGTCGAAGTGAAGAAGAAAAAAGAAACGATTCTTGTAGATACAGATGAAGGTCCTCGTAAAGGAATCACAAAAGAAGGTCTTGCAAAACTTCGTCCTGCATTTAAGAAAGACGGTATGGTTACAGCAGGTAACGCATCCGGAATCAATGATGGTGCAGCTGCACTTATCGTTATGAGCGAAGAAAAAGCAAAAGAGCTTGGCGTAACACCTATGGCAACATGGATCGGCGGAGAACTCGCAGGATGTGATCCGGCAATCATGGGAATCGGACCGGTTTATTCAACACGTAAGGTTATGAAGAAGCTGGGAATGGAGATCGGAGATTTTGATCTGATCGAAGCAAACGAAGCATTTGCAGCACAGTCTGTAGCTGTTGGAAAAGATCTTGGATTTGATCTTAGTAAGCTGAATGTCAATGGTGGAGCAATTGCTCTCGGACATCCGGTTGGCTGCTCAGGTGCAAGAATCCTTGTAAGCTTGTTGTATGAGATGCAGAAAGAAGATGTACATACAGGACTTGCAACACTTTGTGTTGGTGGCGGAATGGGATGCTCTGCTGTAGTTAAAAGAGATTAGGGATAGAAAAAAAGGGTGGATGCTTTTTAGTGTCTGCCTTTTTTGAATGATTTAGGTTGTGTTGACAAATTGGGCAAAAGATAATGCGTCTATTCTAGTTGTGCAAACCATTCCGATGAACCCCTAAAGCGAAAATCGTGTTCAGCAGAGGCTTCCACGATTTTTGGGTTTCATCTCCATTGCACAAAAGACGAATAGACGCATTATCTTTTGCCCAATTTGTCCCTCGAAGCTATTGACATTATTAAATAAAAGCGTAATAACTAAAAAAGTCTGGCGAGGTGTGCCAGACTTTTTTCTACGATGAGATATATGCGTTTTGCATGTTTTAGGGTTTTGGAAAAAATTAATATACCAGAGGTTTTTCTTCGCCGTTTAATACACGGAGAGCGCCTTGAGCGAGGGCGAGGAGTTCATCTTCACCCGGGTAGACGGTGATCGGGGCGATGAATCCGACTTTTTCCTTGATCTCGGATGTTACATAATCGCTGTATGCGATACCGCCGGTGAGAAGGATCTGGTCTACTTTGCCGTTAAGTACGGCTGCCATGGCGCCGACTTCTTTGGCAACCTGGTAAGTGAATGCGTGGAATACACCGGCTGCTTCTTTGTCACCCTTTTCAAAGGCACGTTCTGCAACGTCGCGCATGTTGTTGGTTCCAAGGTATCCGTTAAGACCGCCTTTCCCGTTGATCTTTTTATATACTTCAGCCTGTGTGTACTGACCGGAGAAACACATTTTTACGAGTGCGCCTGCCGGTACACCGCCGGAACGTTCCGGTGAGAAAGGTCCGTCTCCGTCAAGCGTGTTGTTGACATCGACAACTTTGCCATTTTTATGAGCACCGACAGATACACCGCCGCCCATGTGTACAACTACAAGATTCAGGGAATCATAAGATACATTCTGTTCTTTGGCGTAGCGTTTTGCGACAGCTTTCTGATTCAGTGCATGGAAGATACTGATACGCGGAAGTTCCGGGATTCCGGAATATCTTGCAACAGGTTCCATCTCATCGACAACAACCGGGTCAACAATGTAAGAAGGAACTCCGATCTCATCACCGATTTCGCGGGCAAGGATGCCTCCAAGGTTCGATGCATGCTGTCCTTGCACACCTGCTTTTAAGTCAGCAAGAAGTGCGTCAGATACTGGATAGGTTCCACCTGGGATCGGTTTTAAAAGTCCGCCTCGTCCTACTACAACATTCAGAGATTTGATGTCGAAGCTGTTCTTTGCGAGAATATCTACGATCAGTTCTTTACGGAAATCTTTCTGGTCAACGATGGTTGCATATTTTGCAATCTCTTCGGTGGAATGACGGAGTGTTTCTTCGAATAACAAAGTTTCGTCTTCGTACACACCGATCTTGGTAGAAGTAGATCCCGGGTTGATTACTAAAATTTTATAGCTCATAAAAAGATCCTCCTTAGTCTGTGATCGATCCTGCGATTACGGTCGCAAGAGCGATAGAATTCAGTTTTGTCTGGAAATCATCAGAACGTGATGTAAGTACAACCGGAGCGCTTGTTCCGACAAGTACGTTACCGATCTTGACCTTTGCAGTGCGGACAAGAATCTTATATGTGATATTTCCTGCATCGATATTCGGGAAGAGGAGAATATCAGCATGTCCGGCTACTGGATTAGTCACACCTTTGTGAACAGCTGCTTCCGGATCGATCGCAAGATCCATGGAAAGTGGTCCGTAGATCTGGCATCCTTTGAAATCGCCACCCTCGTACATCTTGGTGAGATTATCGGCATCGACTGTTGGCTGCATCTTTGGATTCACTGTTTCAACTGCACACAGAGGAGCAACCTTCGGGCATTCGATGCCACATGCATGTGCGACTTCTACTGCATTGTTGATGATATTGACTTTATCTGCAAGGGTTGGATATGTATTGAAAGCTACGTCTGTGAAGAACAGAAGACGGTTAATGCCTTCAATCTCAAATACGCATACATGAGACAGCATCTTTCCGGTACGAAGTCCGACTTCTTTATTCAATACGCTCTTTAAGAATGTCTTTGTTTCAAGCAATCCTTTTAAAAGGATATCAGCTTTGCCGTTGTGTACAAGCTCAACAGCCTTTAATGCAGCTGCTTCGGTATCAGGCTCATTGATGATCTCGAAATCTGTCAGATCCATATCAATAGAAGCGGCAATCTCGCGGATCTTGGCTTCATCACCGACAAGGATGGCTGTTGCGATATTTTGCTCTTTTGCAGCTTTGACAGCCTGCAGTACCGGCTCATCCTGTGCGTTGGAAACAGAGACTTTCTTTAAGGTTTTTTGATTTGCTTTTGAGATTAATTCTTCAAAACTTTTGCTCATTTTCACACCTTCTCATTCATAATTTAATTATAGTATTCTGGTTGAATAATTTTTAACAATCTTAAGTGTAGCACCATATCTGGGAAAGGTCAATATAAAAGTGGTGTGTTGGAAATGACGAATAATGCAGATGTATTGTGAAAAAATGTTGGTGAAAATGTTAAAAGAAAATTAAATGATAAAAAATGATTGATAAATATTTGACAGAACGGGAAATGGGTAGTATATTAAAAAAAGAGGACAAAAAAGTCCCTTGCGAAAATCTTAAAAACGGAAAGTAAAACAGTATATATTTAATAAGAAGTGATACTTACCATTAAGATGTAAAAGGAGGAAAAAGTGATGGCAAAGAAAATCGTGTTAGCAGGTGCGTGTCGTACAGCAATCGGAAGTATGGGTGGAGCTCTTTCTACAACTCCGGCACCGGAATTAGGATCTATCGTTATCAAAGAAGCTTTAAATAGAGCAGGTGTTGCTCCGGAACAGGTTGATCATGTATATATGGGTTGTGTAATCCAGGCAGGTCTTGGACAGAACGTTGCACGTCAGGCTTCTTTAAAAGCAGGTCTTCCGGTCGAGACACCGGCAGTTACGGTTAACGTTGTTTGCGGATCCGGACTTAACTGTGTGAACATGGCTGCACAGATGATCCAGGCAGGAGATGCTGATATCGTTGTAGCAGGCGGTATGGAAAATATGTCTATGGCTCCATATGCACTGAAAAACGCACGTTATGGATACAGAATGGGTAATGCACCGATGATCGATACAATGGTAAATGACGCACTTTGGGATGCATTCAATGACTATCACATGGGAATCACTGCTGAGAATGTAGCAGAACAGTGGGGACTCACAAGAGAACAGCTTGATGAATTTGCAGCAGCAAGCCAGCAGAAAGCCTGCGCAGCAATCGAAGCAGGAAAATTCAAAGATGAGATTGTTCCTGTAGAAGTGAAGAAGAAAAAAGAAACCATCGTAGTTGATACAGATGAAGGACCGCGTCCGGGAACAACAGCAGAAGGAATCGCAAGACTTCGTCCGGCATTCAAAAAAGATGGTATTGTAACAGCAGCAAATGCTTCCAGCATCAATGACGGAGCAGCAGCAATCGTTGTTATGAGTGAAGAAAAAGCAAAAGAGCTCGGCGTTACACCGATGGCAACATGGGTAGCAGGAGCACTCGGCGGAGTAGATCCATCTATCATGGGTGTTGGACCGGTTGCAGCTACGAATAAAGTAATGGCTAAGACAGGGCTTTCTGTAGATGATATGGATCTGATCGAAGCAAACGAAGCTTTCGCAGCACAGTCACTTGCAGTAGCACATGATCTGAAATTCGACATGGATAAAGTAAATGTAAACGGTGGAGCAATTGCTCTCGGACATCCAGTAGGAGCTTCAGGATGCCGTATCCTTGTTACACTTCTTCATGAGATGCAGAAACGTGATGCAAAGAAAGGTCTTGCAACACTTTGTATCGGTGGCGGAATGGGATGCGCTACAATCGTAGAACGTGATTAATAAACCAGATCAAAAGGAGATGTTGATGATGGAATTTATTACATATGAAGTAGAAGGACAGGTTGGAATTATTACCATTAACCGTCCAAAGGCACTGAACGCACTGAATAGTGCAGTTCTTGATGAACTTGATGCAACGATCGACGGTGTTGATCTTGATGCAGTCAGATGCCTGATCCTTACAGGAGCAGGAGAAAAATCTTTTGTAGCCGGTGCAGATATCGCTGAGATGAGTACTCTTACAAAAGAAGAGGGAGAAGCTTTTGGAAAGAAAGGAAATGATATTTTCCGTAAGATCGAAACACTTCCGATTCCGGTAATCGCAGCAGTTAATGGATTCGCTCTTGGTGGCGGATGTGAAATCTCCATGAGCTGTGATATCCGTATCTGTTCAGACAATGCAGTATTCGGACAGCCGGAGGTTGGCCTTGGAATTACACCTGGATTTGGTGGAACACAGAGACTTGCAAGACTTGTCGGACCTGGTATGGCAAAGCAGATGATCTACACTGCAAGAAATATCAAAGCTGACGAAGCTTACAGAATCGGTCTTGTAAATGCCGTATATCCGCAGGAAGAACTGATGCCGGCAGCAAAGAAGATGGCAGCAGGCATTGCAAAGAATGCACCGATCGCAGTAAGACACTGCAAACAGGCAATCAATGAAGGTCTTGAAAAGGGAATGGATGAGGCAATCGTAGTAGAAGAAAAACTCTTCGGCGGATGCTTTGAATCCTACGACCAGAAAGAAGGAATGGCAGCATTCCTTGAAAAGAGAAAAGTAGAAGCTTTCCTTAATAAATAAGTTCGTTTAATAAAGGGGAGAATTAACTCTCCCCTGGAAAATTAAATTTATAAAATGGAGGTAATTTCAATGAAAGTAGGAATTATTGGCGCAGGAACAATGGGACAGGGCATTGCAAAGGCATTTGCTCAGGTAGATGGATATGAAGTAGCACTCTGTGACATCAAACAGGAATGGGCAGAAGGCGGAAAAGCTAAAATCGCTAAAGGCTATGACAGACTTGTTCAGAAAGGAAAATTAACTCAGGAAGCAGTTGATGCAATTCTTGCAAAAATTACTCCGGGACTCAAAGAAGATCTCTGCGCAGATTGTGATCTGATCGTAGAAGCAGCATTTGAGAACATGGAAGTTAAGAAAACTACATTCAGTGAACTTGATAAGATCGCAAAACCTGAATGCATTTTTGCATCAAATACCTCCAGCCTTTCTATCACAGAAATCGGCAACGGACTTACCCGTCCAATGATCGGTATGCATTTCTTCAACCCGGCAGACCGTATGAAATTAGTAGAAGTGATCGCAGGCGTAAATACACCGGCTGAAACTGTAGATGCAATCAAGAAGATTGCAGAAGAAATCGGAAAGACACCTGTACAGGTTAATGAAGCAGCAGGTTTCGTAGTAAACCGTATCCTTGTTCCGATGATCAATGAAGCAGCTTTCATCAAGATGGAAGGTGTATCTGACATCGCAGGAATCGATGCAGCAATGAAGCTTGGTGCAAACCATCCAATGGGACCTCTGGAGCTTGGTGATTTCATCGGACTTGATATCTGCCTTGCTATCATGGATGTACTTTATGCAGAAACAGGCGACAGCAAATATCGTGCATGCCCGCTGCTTCGTAAGATGGTCCGTGGTGGAAACCTTGGAGTTAAGAGCGGAAAAGGATTCTATGTATACAATGCAGACCGCACAAAAACTCCGGTTGATGCACAGTAATGGATGTTCTAAATAAAGACATGGAGGAAGAATAAATGGATTTCGGATTAGATAAGAAACACGAAATGGCGAGAACTCTGTTTAAAGAATTCGCAGAAAACGAAGTAAAACCACTTGCACAGGAAGTGGACGAGACAGAAGTTTTCCCAAGAGCAACAGTTGAAAAAATGGCGAAATATGGATTTCTTGGTATTCCGGTACCGAAGGAATACGAAGGACAGGGATGCGATCCCCTGACATACGTAATGTGTGTAGAAGAACTTGCAAAGGTTTGTGCTACAACATCTGTAATTGTATCTGCACATACCTCCCTTTGTATTGACCCGATCCTGACATACGGAACACCGGAACAGAAAGCAAAATATGTTCCGGATCTTGCATCAGGAAGAAAGCTTGGAGCTTTCGGTCTTACAGAACCAGGAGCAGGTACAGATGCACAGGGACAGCAGACGAAGGCTGTTCTCGACGGAGATGAATGGGTATTAAACGGATCAAAATGCTTTATCACAAACGGTAAAGAAGCAGATGTTTACATCATTATCGCCGTAACAGGTATTGTTGAAAAACGTGGCAGAAAGATGAAAGAGATTTCTGCATTCATCGTAGAGAAAGACACTCCGGGATTCACATTCGGAACCAAAGAGAAGAAGATGGGTATCCGTGGATCTTCAACATACGAGCTTATTTTTGAAGACTGCCGTATTCCAAAAGAAAATCTCCTTGGAGCACAGGGCAAGGGGTTCGGTATCGCTATGCATACTCTTGATGGCGGACGTATCGGTATTGCCGCTCAGGCTCTTGGAATCGCTGAAGGCGCACTTGACAGAACAATCGCATATGTAAAAGAAAGAAAACAGTTCGGACGCACGATTGGTCAGTTCCAGAATACACAGTTCCAGCTTGCAGATATGGCTACAAAGGTAGAGGCTGCAAAGATGATGGTATACAAAGCTGCCATGGCAAAAGCTACACAGAAAGTTTACTCTGTCGAAGCTGCACAGGCTAAGCTTTATGCAGCAGAAGTAGCGATGGAAGTTACTACAAAGGCTGTTCAGTTACATGGTGGATACGGATACATCAGAGAATACGATGTAGAACGTATGATGCGTGACGCAAAGATTACAGAAATCTACGAAGGAACTTCAGAAGTTCAGCGTATGGTTATTTCTGGAAACTTATTGAAATAGGAGGTACGAATCGTGAAGATAGTTGTTTGTGTAAAACAGGTACCGGATACAAAAGGCGGAGTTCAGTTTAATCCGGACGGTACACTTAACAGAGCTGCAATGCTTGCAATTATGAACCCGGATGACAAAGCAGGTCTTGAGGCCGCACTTAGATTAAAAGACCAGTATGGAGCAGAAGTAACTGTACTTACAATGGGACTTCCAAAAGCAGCCGATGTGCTTCGTGAAGCACTTGCAATGGGAGCTGATAAAGCAATTCTTGTAACAGACAGAGTACTTGGAGGAGCTGATACATGGGCTACATCAAGCACCATCGCAGCAGCACTCCGTAAACTCGATTATGACCTGATCATCACAGGACGTCAGGCAATCGATGGTGATACAGCACAGGTTGGACCGCAGATTTCCGAACATCTGGACATCCCGGTAATCTCTTATGCACAGGATATCAAAGTAGAAGGCGACAGCGTGATCGTACAGCGTCAGTTCGAAGACAGATATCATGTACTGAAAGCAAAAATGCCTTGCCTTATCACTGCACTTTCAGAATTAAATGAACCACGTTATATGACACCAGGCGGAATCTTCGATGCTTGTGATGCTGAGATCACAACATGGGGAAGAGCAGATCTTACTACCTTGGATGATGCAAATATCGGTCTTGCAGGATCACCTACAAAGATTGCGAAAGCATCTGACAAAGTAAGAAAAGGGGCAGGAGAAAAAGTTACTCTTGATCCGGAAGAAGCAGTATCTTACCTGATGGGAAAATTAACAGAGAAACATATCATTTAATAAGAAGGAAAAGTGGTGAATATCATGAACTTAGAAGAATATAAGGGAGTATATGTCTTTGCTGAACAGGTAGACAACAAACTGAGCGGAATCGCATTTGAACTTCTTGGAAAAGCAAAAGACCTTGCAGCAGACTTAAATGCAGAAGTAGCAGCCGTTCTGATCGGTTCTGACGTAAAAGGACTTGCAGATGAGCTTGCAGCATACGGAGCAGATAAAGTAATCGTAGTAGATGATCCGGAACTGAAAGAATATAGAACAGAGCCATACGCACATGCACTGGCATCTGTTATCGAAAAATATAAACCGGAGATCATGTTAGTCGGCGCAACTGCAATCGGACGTGATCTTGGTCCTAGAGTATCCGCAAGAGTACAGACAGGTCTTACAGCAGACTGTACACAGCTTGAGATCGGTGATTTCCCGATCAACCCGGTAGCAGGAAAAGAGCAGAAGCACAATCAGCTTCTTATGACTCGTCCGGCATTTGGTGGAAACACGATCGCTACCATCGCCTGCCCGGATAACCGCCCGCAGATGGCAACCGTTCGTCCTGGTGTTATGCAGAAGATCGCTAAGATCGAAGGTGCAAAGGCAAATGTAGAAGAGTTTAATCCAGGATTTACACCGGATAATAAATACGTTGAGATTATGGAAGTTGTCAAATCTGTATCTGAGACGGTTGATATCATGGATGCCAAGATTCTTGTATCCGGTGGACGTGGAGTCGGAAGTGCAGAAAACTTCAAGATCCTGGAAGATCTTGCAGAAGCACTTGGCGGAGAAGTAAGCTGCTCACGTGCAGTTGTAGATAATGGCTGGAAACCAAAAGATCTTCAGGTAGGACAGACAGGAAAGACAGTTCGTCCTCAGGTATATTTTGCAATCGGTATTTCCGGAGCGATCCAGCATGTAGCAGGTATGGAAGAATCTGATCTGATCATTGCAATCAACAAAGATGAGACAGCTCCGATCTTTGATGTAGCTGACTATGGTATCGTTGGAGATCTGAATAAGATCGTACCAGAACTTACCAAACAGATCAAAGAAGCAGTTGCTGCTAAAAAATAAAGAATAACTGGTAAAACAAAGATGGTGCCGCAAAGAAGCGGCACCATTTTTTTGTATACAAATCGAATAGAAGTTAGCCTGCTCTATTTTCGTGCGGAAAGCTTGTGCGTCTGGGGGATATTATGGTATACTTTATAAGATATAGACTTTGTAGTTATAGCTTAAGTAGGAGTGTGAATAAATGGCACAAAGAATTAAAAGCAGACGAAGGAAGGCTGTAAAAAAGCAGGCGGTTCATTATTTTGATTACAGTCTTCTGGCGATTATTATATTTCTGATGTGTTTTGGACTGGTAATGCTATACAGTATCAGTTCCTATGAAGCACGAACGGAATACGGAGATGGGATGTACTTCCTGAAAAGGCAGGGCCTCATCGGACTTGGAAGTATTGTTGTGATGATGTGGGTTTCTCGCCTGGATTATCATATGTTTTCCAAATATGCAGCAATGAGCTACTGGGGATCCATGCTTCTTCTTGCACTTGTTAAATTTACACCACTTGGTATTGAGGTAAATGGTGCACGAAGATGGTTCCGGCTTCCGGCTAACCAGTCATTCCAGCCGGCAGAGATTATGAAGATCGCTGTGATCATATTTATCCCATACCTGATCTGCAGAATGGGGAATAAAGTACACACCCTGAAAGGATCGCTGGGAGTTGTGGAGTGGGGAGGTTTGGCAGCACTGGGAGTTTATGTGCTGACTGATAATCTAAGCTCTGCGATCATTGTAATGGGAATTTCCTGCTGTATCCTTTTTGTCGTACATAAGAAGCAGAAGATTTTTCTGTGGATTGCAGGCGGCGGGCTGGCTGTTTTTGTGGCGGGATCATATATCCTCGGAAGACTTCTTGAGAACAGCACCAGCTTCCGACTCAGACGTATCATTGCCTGGCTGAATCCGGAAAAATATGCGTCAACGATTTCTTTCCAGACGGTACAGGGACTATATGCGATCGGATCAGGTGGCTTTTTCGGGAAAGGACTGGGAAATGGTGTGCAAAAGACGGTAATACCGGAAGTGCAGAACGACATGATCCTGTCAGCAATCTGTGAAGAGCTTGGGGTGTTTGGAGCAATCATTATCCTGGTTTTGTTCGGTCTTTTGATCTACAGACTGCTTTTTATTGCACAGAACGCACCTGATCTGTATGGAGCACTGATTATGACAGGGATTATGTCACATATCGCGATCCAGGTAATTCTCAATGTTATGGTAGTTACGAACATGATGCCGAATACCGGAATTACATTGCCTTTTATCAGTTATGGTGGTACATCCATCCTGTTCCTGATGATAGAAATGGGAATGGCACTTGGAATTTCCAGAAGAATTAAACTGGAAGGGTAAAAAAAGCTTTTTTTTCAAAGAAAAGTGTGATATGATGTTATAAGTGGTAATGAAAACCACGTATAATGGATGCAAATGACACGTTTCGGAGGTTTGGATTATGAGTTATAAAGTGATTGTGGACAGCTGTGGAGAATTGACAGCAGAGATGAAAGCTTCAGGTCGGTTTGAGACAGCATCACTGGGACTGGAGGTTGGAGATTGTCATATAATTGATGATGAATCTTTCAATCAGGCTGAATTTTTGAAGAACGTAGCTGAATGCCCGACATGTCCAAAGTCAAGTTGTCCGTCTCCGGAGACGTTTATGGAAGGATATCACTGTGATGCGGAGCATGTATACGCTGTTACGTTGTCTTCTGAACTGAGCGGTTCTTATAACAGTGCCGTACTGGGCAAGAATTTATATGAAGAAGAATATGGTGAGAAAGATATTTATGTGTTCAACTCAAAATCTGCATCAGTAGGACAGACGCTCATCGGGATGAAGATTGCGCAGTGTGAAGAGCGGGGCATGACATTTAAGGAAGTGGTAGCTGCTGTAGAAGCATATATTGAAGAGCAGCACACATATTTTGTTCTTGAGACGCTTGAGACTCTTCGTAAGAATGGAAGACTTACAGGATTAAAAGCAATTGCGGCAACAGTATTGAATATTAAGCCGGTGATGGGGGCTACTCCGAAGGGAGAGATTTGTCAGTTGGGTCAGGCGCGCGGAATTAAAAAAGCACTTAAGAATATGGTGGATTGTGTGATTGCAGATCTGAAAGATCCAGAGAGCAAGGTACTTGCAATTTCGCATTGTAACTGCCCGCAGAGAGCACAGGATGTGAAGAAGATGCTGGAAGAACGTGTGAAATTAAAAGACATTATCATTCTGGATACCAGAGGTGTCAGTAGCATGTATGCGAATGATGGCGGAGTAATTATTGCAGTATAGCTTGTATCAATCGTAAAAGTGTGATAAAATATACTGGTTAGATGATTGCGAAGGAGACTTGCAGATATGAGTCAGAAAAAAGTAGATTATTATAAACAGGCAAAAGCGAACAGAAAGCGTGAAGAAAAAAAGAAAAATTTGCGAAAAGCTTTTGATTATACGATCCTTGGGCTGATTGCACTTGCAATCGTTGTCTGGATTGGATGGTCCGCTTATGATATGTATGAATCAAAGCAGCCAAGAGCAGTAGCAGAAGTTGATTATTCTGCTGTAAGTGATTATGTCCAGTCACTTAACACTGCTGAGTAGATGAAAAGAAGAAAGTGGAGAGATGGTTCCATTGTGGAACGGTTTCTCCACTTTTTTTATGCACTGTGTGGGGAATGGAGTATAAAACGCTCCACTTTTCACCACAAAATGAATGAAAAATGGGAAAAAATATGATTTATCGGACTTTTTTCAGAATGGATAAATTCGAAAAAGTGCTTGAAAAGGGCGGAAAAGTGGGGTACAATGGATACAAGTGGTAGAAAGTGGAGCGAAGTGGAGCAAAGTGGCATGGAAAGTGGCAGACCACTTTGAAAGAAGGTGATCCTATGTTGACTGGAGAATTTAATCATAGTATTGATTCAAAAGGCAGGCTGATTATTCCTTCCAAATTACGAGAGAGTCTGGGAGAACATTTCGTAATTACGAAAGGGATGGACGGCTGCTTATTTCTGTATCCGGACAACGAATGGAAAGCCTTTGAAGAGAAGCTTAGAACTTTACCGCTTACAAACAAAAAAGCCAGAGACTTTAAGCGTTTCTTTCTTGGAAGTGCTACGGAAGGAGAACTTGACAAACAAGGGAGAGTTTTGATATCTTCTTCTCTTCGCGCTTATGCAGATCTTGAAAAAGAGGTTGTTCTAGCAGGTGTGCTGGACAAGGTCGAGATCTGGAGTAAAGAGGCGTGGGAAGCGCGTACAGCTGATGTTGAGGAAAATATCGAGGACATTGCAAGTGACATGGAAGATTTGGGACTTAGCATCTAAATAGATCTTTTAATTAGGAGGACACCATGGCATTTAAGCATAAATCAGTATTACTGGATGAGACAATCGAAGGACTGAACATCAAGCCGGACGGTATTTATGTTGATGGCACACTTGGAGGAGGCGGACATGCATACGAAGTATGTCGGCGTTTAAACAACAAGGGGAGTTTTATAGGAATAGACCAGGATGCGGCGGCGATTGAAGCGGCAGGCACCCGATTAAGCGACTTCGGGGAGAGAGTTACAATAATCAGGAGCAATTATTGTGATATGAAGTCGAGGCTCCATGAGAAAGGGATTGACAAGGTCGATGGAATCGTACTCGATCTGGGCGTATCATCTTATCAGTTAGATACGGCAGATCGTGGTTTTTCCTATCGCGTAGATGCGCCTTTGGATATGAGGATGGACACACGCCAGACTTTATCTGCAAAGGAGATTGTCAATGGCTACAGTGAGATGGACCTTTTTCGGATCATTCGCGACTATGGTGAGGACAAATTTGCGAAGAATATAGCAAAACATATTGTTATGGCAAGAGAGAAAGGTCCTATTGAAACAACCGGGCAGCTGGCAGAGATTATCAGACAGTCTATACCGATGAAGTTTCAGAAGATGTCGGGGCATCCGGCAAAAAGAACCTTTCAGGCAATCCGGATTGAATGTAACCGGGAACTGGAGGTGCTCAGGGATTCACTTGACGATATGATCGATATTTTAAATCCGGGAGGAAGGATATGCATCATCACGTTCCATTCCCTGGAGGACAGAATTGTCAAAGGAATTTTTAAAAAGAATGAGAATCCATGCACGTGTCCGAGTACTTTCCCGGTATGTGTGTGTGGAAAAGTTTCCAAAGGAAAAGTCATTACGAAAAAACCGATTCTTCCAAGTGAAGAAGAGATGGAAGTGAACAGTCGTTCTAAGAGTGCGAAGCTGCGTATCTTTGAGCGCGTATAGAATTTGAAAGGGTGGTGCTGTATGGCAAAATACAGTCATAGAATACAGGCAGACAGACGTACAGTAACAAGCCGAGGAATGTACATATACGGAAATACAGTTCGCCAGGCAGAAGTCATGCCACAGCGACAAGAGGAACCAAGAAAAGAACATAAAAAGAAAAAACTGGACAGACAGATTTTGAAAAATCGAAGAAAAGCAATGCGGATGAATCCTGCATATGTGATGTTTCTTTCAATTGCGGCAGTGGCAGCACTTGTAGTCTGTGTATGGTATCTGCAGGTACGTGCAGAGCTTACAAGCCGGACAGAGCATATTACCGAGCTGCAGCAGGAACTGGCAGATGCAAAAGAAGAGAATACAACTAGATATAACGTAGTAATGGATTCTGTGAATCTGGAAGAAGTAAGAGACCGTGCAATCAATGATCTGGGTATGGGATATGCGACTTCGGATCAGATTATTGAATATCAGAACCCGGTTAATGATTATGTAAAACAGTACGAAAGTATTCCGAAAAGCGGAGTGCTTGGACAGACAACAGATAAATAGGTTTATGAACAAAGGTGAATAACATGTCAAAAAGAAGAAAAAGAAAGCCTTCCGTTCTGAGGCATAAATTCACGGTTGGAATGCAGAAAAAGCTGGTAATGCTCTTTATAGCGATATTACTGGCTTTTGTTATTCTTGTCGGAAGAATTACCTATATCAATGCCTCGTCAGGAGAAGATTATACCAAGACAGTACTGGATCAGCAGCAGTATATGAGTCAGTCGATTCCGTTCAAGCGTGGAGATATTGTAGATACAAACGGCACAAAGCTTGCGACAAGTGAGCGTGTATACAATGTGATTCTGGATGCAAAGGTCTTACTTTCAGACGAGACAAAAAAAGCTGAAAACATAGCAGCTACGAAAAAAGCGCTGAAAAGTTATTTTCAGATCAAGGCATCGGCAGTGGATGCAATTATCGCGGACAGTCCGGACAGTCGGTACAATATTCTGAAAAAAGGAATTTCCTACGATGATGCGAAGGCATTTGAAGCGGCAGAGAAGAAAAATTCCAAGATCAAAGGAATCTGGCTGGAAGAGGATTATGTCAGAAAATATCCATATAATACACTTGCCTGCGATGTCCTGGGATTCAGCGTATCGGGGAATGTGGGAGCAAGCGGACTGGAAGCATCCTATAATTCAACGTTGAATGGAACAGATGGACGCAGATATGGTTATCAGAATGAAGACTCGGCAATTGAAAACACGGTGAAAGAGCCGATAAATGGAAATACGATCGTAACAACGATTGATGCGAACCTGCAGTCTATCGTGGAAAAGCATCTGGAAGAGTTTAACCAGGCGCACACAGATGAAGCGCAGGAGGGGATGGGATTTAAAAACGGAGCTGTGATCATGATGAACCCGAATACCGGAGAAGTTCTGGCAATGGCTTCCTCACCTACCTATGATCTGAATAATCCGAGAGATCTATCCAAGTATTATACAGAGGAAGAAATAACCGGAATGAGCAGTGACGATAAGATCGATGCTCTGAATGAACTCTGGAGAAACTTCTGCGTGAGCGATACTTTTGAGCCGGGATCTACGATCAAACCATTTACGGTTGCAACAGGTCTGGAGATTGGTGCACTGAAAGGCGATGAGACCTATTACTGCGGTGGTTCCCTTCAGATCGATGAATGGGAGATTAAATGTATCTCTTATGATAATGGTGGACACGGGCAGCAGAATCTGACACAGGTTATGGAAAATTCATGTAACGTTGCCCTGATGCAGATTGGTCTGGCAATCGGACCGGAAGAATTCTGTAAGTACCAGAGTATTTTTGGATTCGGTCAGTATACGGGGATTGATCTTCCGGGTGAGGCGGTTGGTATTTTGCAGTCACCGGATGGAATGATCAAAACGGATCTTGCAACCAACTCTTTCGGACAGAATTTTAACGTAACTATGCTTCAACTTGCGACAGGATTCTGTTCTCTGATCAATGGTGGCGATTATTATGAACCGCATCTTGTAAAAGCTATTCAGGATGAGAACGGAAATGTGATCCAGACTATTGATCCGGTGTTGGAGAAGAAGACAATTTCTAAAGAAACTTCTGATAAACTGAAAAGTTATATGTACAGTGTTGTTCAGAACGGTAGTGGTAGATATGCACAGGTAGAAGGTTATGATATCGGTGGTAAGACCGGTACAGCGGAAAAATTGCCCCGTGGAGAGAATAAGAACGTGGTATCCTTTATCGGATATGCACCGCAGGAGAATCCGGAAATTATGATTTATGTAGTCATCGATGAACCGAATGCTCCGGATCAGTCAGCGACCAGCAGCCTGATCTCGCAGCTCGCTTCTGATATTATGGCAGAAGCATTTCCGTATTTGAATATTACAAAGGCTCCGGCTGAGTAATTTGGGTATAACCCCGGAAGACAGATCATACAGTAATAGTAAGAATCTGTTTTTCGGGGTTTTTATGCGGAATAAGACTTATAATAAAAAGAAAATGCTGGTAGTATTTTTAAGCGCGCTTCTGATGATTTTTTTTCTGATCGCAAGACTGGTGTATTTGATGATATTTGATGCTGCGTATTATCAACAGAAAGCAAAAACGCTGCACGAAAGAGAGAGGGAGATCAAGGCGGCAAGGGGAGAGATCATTGACAGAAATGGCAAAGTCCTTGCGACCAATAAAGCGGTGTGTACCATATCTGTTATCCATAGTCAGATAACAGATCCGGAGAGAGTGATCCAGGTTCTTGCCGATGAGCTGGGAATAGAGAAAGAAATGATTCGGAAAAGAATCGAAAAAGTTTCTTCCAGAGAAAAAATAAAGACAAATGTGGAGAAAGAGACCGGGGACCGGATTCGTGCATATGAACTGGACGGGGTGAAGGTAGATGAGGATTTTAAACGGTACTATCCGTATGGCAATCTGGCTTCAAAGGTTCTTGGATTTACCGGTGGAGACAATCAGGGAATCATTGGACTGGAAGTAAAGTATGAAAATTATCTGAAAGGTGTGAACGGAATGATTCTGACAACAACTGATGCCAGAGGGATTGAGCTTGCGGATACGCTGGAAGACAGAGTAGAACCGGTTTCCGGAGACACTCTGCAGGTAAGCCTGGACTATAATATCCAGGAATATGCACAGCAGGCTGCGGAAAAAGTAATGGAAGAAAAACAGGCAGATGCAGTTGTGATTTTGATCCTGAATCCAAAAACAGGGGAAATCTATGCCTGCGTCAATGCTCCAGAGTTTGATCTGAATGCCCCGTTTACATTACCGGAGGGAACAGATGCCGCTTTGAATGATGAAGAAAAACAGGCAATGCTGAATCAGATGTGGCGGAACAGGAGTATCAATGATACTTATGAACCAGGATCGATCTTTAAGGTATTTACTGCTTCGGCGGCGTTGGAAGAGGGCGTGGTCAAAGAAGAAGATACTTTTTACTGTCCTGGATACAAGCTTGTGGAAGACCGCCGGATCCGGTGTGCGAGAACGACTGGACATGGATCCGAGACGTTTGTACAGGGGGTGCAGAATTCCTGTAATCCGGTTTTTATTGAAGTAGGGATGCGGCTTGGAACAGAGAATTTTTATAAATATTTTGAAAAATTCGGATTGATGGGGAAGACAGGTGTAGATCTTCCGGGAGAGGCTGCAACGATCATGCACAAGAAGGAAAATGTAGGGCAGGTAGAGCTGGCAACGATGTCGTTTGGACAGTCTTTTCAGGTGACACCGATGCAGATGGCAACAACAGTATGTTCTCTGGTGAATGGGGGGAAAAGGATCACTCCTCATTTTGGCATTGCCGTTTATGATGCGGAAAGTGGAGAGAAAGAAGAAACGATTTCTTATGGAAAAAGAAAACGGATTCTTTCTAAAGAAACGTCAGAAAAGATGAGAAAGATACTGGAAACGGTTGTGTCCGAGGGAGGAGGAAAAAAAGCACAGATCGAAGGATACCGGATCGGAGGAAAGACAGCGACCAGCCAGACGCTGCCAAGAAGTGCGAACCGTTATATAGGATCTTTTATCGGATTTGCACCTGCAGGTGATCCGCAGGTAGCAGCAATGGCAATTATTTACAACCCACAGGGTATCTATTATGGCGGGACGATAGCAGCTCCGGTTGTGCGCGATATTTTCGACAATATTCTTCCCTATCTTGGAATCGAACGGGAAGAAAACCCGTGAAGCAGTTGAAAAAACAGGGCAGATACATTATACTAAAGCGTAGAATCTGTGCCTTTAAGATAAGGGCTGATTTTGAAAACAAAAGAAAGACAGAGGTGTATTATGGATTTTACAATGGTCATACCGGTGCTGATCGCGTTTGTTCTCAGTGTGGCAGCAGGACCGGTGGTAATTCCTGTTTTAAGAAGACTCAAGATGGATCAGACAGAGAGAGAAGACGGGGTGAAGTCGCATCTTAAAAAAGCCGGAACGCCGACGATGGGAGGCGTGATGATCTTGTTTGCGATTGCGGTCACTTCGCTGATCTATGTAAGAGAGTATCCGAAGGTGATTCCGGTACTTTTTGTAACGATTGGATTCGGACTGGTCGGGTTCCTGGATGATTATCTGAAAGTTGTTCTTCACAGATCAGATGGACTGATGCCGATGCAGAAGATGGCACTCCAGATTGTGATTACAGCGATTTTTGCATTTTACATCGTGAAAGTGGCAAAGATACCGCTTACCATGCTGATACCGTTTTCAGGTGGGAAATATCTGGACATCGGTTGGTTTGCCATTCCGGTACTTTTTATTGCAGTGATCGGTACCGTCAATGGTGTGAATTTTACAGATGGACTGGACGGGCTTGCATCCAGTGTAACAGTTCTTGTGGCAACCTTCTTTACAGTTGTTGCGATCGGAACAAAGAGTGGGATCGAACCGATTACCTGTGCAGTGGTAGGTGCGTTGCTGGGATTCTTATTATTCAACGTTTATCCGGCAAGCGTATTTATGGGCGACACCGGATCACTGGCTCTTGGGGGATTTGTTGCTTCGACAGCATACATGCTCCAGATGCCATTATTCATTATCATCGTAGGACTGATCTATCTGGTAGAAGTTTTATCAGTTATGATCCAGGTAACATATTTTAAGAAAACAGGCGGAAAGCGTTTCTTTAAAATGGCGCCGATCCACCATCATTTTGAGCTGTGTGGATGGAGCGAGACACGGGTGGTTGCAGTTTTTTCAATTGTAACTGCAATTCTGTGCCTGGTTGCACTGCTGGCATTATAGGAGGCTTACAAAAATGGATTTACAAGGAAAGAAAGTGTTGGTATTCGGTGCGGGGATCAGTGGGATCGGATCCTGCGGATTGCTGGAAAAAGAAGGGGCAGAGGTAATTCTGTATGATGGAAATGATAAAAAAGATGCCGAGGCAATGAAAGCACAGCTTGGTGAGGGAAGCAAAGTCCGCGTTGTTCTCGGAGCTTTTCCGGAAGAGGAGATGGAAAGTCTTGATCTGGTTGTAATGAGTCCGGGGGTGCCGACTGATCTGCCGGTTGTTCTGGCTATGAAAGAAAAAGGAATTCCTGTCTGGGGCGAGATTGAGCTTGCCTATGTATGCGGAAAAGGAGATGTGCTTGGAATTACCGGAACCAATGGGAAAACGACAACAACCTCTCTTTTAGGCGAGATTATGAAAAATGCCTGTGACAGCGTTTTTGTTGTGGGAAATATCGGTACACCATATACGAATGCCGCAGCAGATACCAGAGAAGATTCTGTGATCGTGGCAGAGCTTTCAAGCTTCCAGCTGGAGAGTATTCATACCTTCCATCCAAAGGTAAGTGCAGTTCTTAATATCACACCGGATCATCTGAACCGCCATCATACGATGGAAGCATATATTCGTGCAAAGATGAATATTGCGAAGAATCAGACACCAGAAGATATCTGCGTTCTCAATTATGAAGATGAAGAGACAAGAAAGATGGCAGATGAATTTCAGGCGAGTGTTCTATTTTTCAGCAGTAAGCATAAACTGGAACAGGGCATTTATCTTGATGGAGAAGACATTGTATACAAACCGGAAAAGGAGAAAGAAGGAACGGTCATCTGCAAGACCGGCGAATTACAGATCCTTGGCGTCCACAATTATGAGAATGTTATGGCAGCGGTTGCAATGGCAGCAGCTTACGGTGTAGATCTGGATGTGATCCGTAAGTCTGTACTTGCATTTAAGGGGGTTGAGCATCGTATTGAATATGTGGCAGAGAAGAACGGGGTTGTCTATTACAATGACTCTAAAGGAACGAATCCGGATGCGGCGATCAAGGGAATCCAGGCAATGAACCGCCCGACGATCCTGATCGGTGGTGGATATGATAAACAGTCCGATTTCCATGAATGGATCCAGAGCTTTGATGGAAAAGTCCGCTATCTGGTACTGATCGGTGCTACAAAAGAGCAGATTCAGAAAGAAGCAGCAGAGTGCGGATTTCATGACTGTATTTTAAAAGATACTTTCGAAGAAGCACTCGATACCTGTGTGGAGCTTGCAAGACCCGGAGATGCAGTTCTGCTGTCACCGGCATGTGCAAGCTGGGGAATGTTCCCGAACTATGAAGTGCGTGGGGAAGAATTCAAAAAATACGTGAATGCATTATAAAAGAAATAAAATAATTTCATATAATCTGTATCAAAGGGCGTGAAACAAAGTGGAGGAAAAAGGGAAAAAGGGGCGTATGGATTACACGCTTCTGTTAATTGTTGTTCTCCTGGTTGTGATCGGACTGGTGATCTTATACAGTACCAGTGCATATAACGGGCAGGTGAAATTTCATGATTCCTTTTACTATCTGAAAAAGCAGGCGTTTGCGACGGTGCTTGGAATTGTACTGATGCTGTTCGTGGCAGGGATGGATTACCACATCTGGCAGAGACTGGCAGTATTTGGTTATCTGGCAGCAGTTGCACTTTCGGTTGCGGTCATGTTGTTTGGCAGAGAAATTAACGGGTCCAAAAGATGGTTAGCTTTGGGCCCGTTTTCTTTTCAGCCATCAGAATTTGCGAAAGTTGCACTGATTCTTTTTCTGGCGGATCTTGTGACGAAGAACGTAAAAACAATCGGAAAAATGTGGACACTTTGCAGGATCATGTTCTGGATCCTTCCAATCGTGGGACTTGTGGGAGCGAGTAATTTAAGCACGGCGATCATTATTCTGGGAATCGGTGTGATCCTGATCTTTGTGGCAAGCCCGAAGTATGCGCAATTTGCCTTGATGGGAATCGCAGGCGCCTGCTTTATGGGGATTTTTCTTGCCCTTGAAAGCTATCGGCTGGAACGGCTTGCTATCTGGAGAAATCCGGAAAAATATGAAAAGGGTTATCAGACCCTGCAGGGGCTTTACGCGATTGGATCCGGAGGAGTATTCGGAGTCGGGATCGGAAACAGTGTACAGAAGCTGGGATTTGTACCTGAGGCACAGAATGATATGATCTTTTCAATTATTTGTGAAGAGCTTGGACTCGCAGGTGCTGGGATTATCGTTTTTCTGTTTCTGCTTCTGATCTGGCGCTTTTTCCTGATCGCATCTGGAAGCAGGGATCTTTTTGGTGCGCTGATCGCGACCGGAGCGATGGCACATATGATGATTCAGGTTATTTTAAATATTGCAGTTGTGACGAACACAATTCCGAATACGGGGATTACACTTCCTTTTATCAGTTATGGAGGAACATCGGTGATGTTTCTTTTAATTGAAATGGGACTTGTGCTAAGTGTGTCACAAGTGGTAGACTAAACAGGAGATATACAAAAGACGGAAGGAGGAAGATGCCTGATGGGATGATACAGAAAGAAAGGAAAAAGAGAATCATAAAGCAGGCTGCCATGAAAGCCATTCTGGTCATTATTTTGGTTTGCATAGCTATGATTACGTTTCTTTTACTCTTTCAAGTGCGGAAAATTGAAGTATCAGGAAATCAGTATCTTAGCAGACAGGAGATTGCAGACTGGGTGCAGGATGATAATTGGTCTTCCAATTCTCTGTATGTGATGATCAGGAACCACCTGATGAATCACGAGCTGCTTCCGGCAATGGAAGAGGCAAATGTGACGATGAAGAATCCGTGGACTGTGAAGGTGACGACCAAAGAGAAGCGTGTGGCCGGTTATATCGTGTCAGGTGATGAATGTATTTATTTTGACAAGGATGGTATCGTACTTGCAAAGACAAAGGAGCTGTGGGATGGAATCCCGTGCATTGAAGGGCTGGAAGTAAAGAAAGTACAGCTTTACAAAGAACTTCCGGTCAGCAAGGCGAACAAAAAAGCATTTGGGAACCTTCTGGATATGACGATGACACTGAAAAAATGTGATCTCGCGCCGGATAAGATTGTTTGTTCCGGTTCAGATCTGTATCTTTTTTTTGGAAACAAATGTGTCAATGTCGGGCACACGAATCTGGAAGAACGGATCATGCAGATATCGCCGATCCTTGAGAAGCTGGGAGATCAGGGAGGAACCCTGTATCTGGAAAATTTTAACACAGATAATATTACAATTACCTTCGAAAAAGATGTGATTCCGGACCTTGGAACATAATCTGTGTCAAGTGAATAAAAAAATAGGAAAATATACAAAATTCTATTGATATTTTTCGGAAAAAAATATATTATAGTCTTATGTATAACTAAGCGCATATTGACATTTAGGGTGTATAATATAATAAGGTGACGAAGGAGGAGAAACTCTTGTTAGAAATTAAAACAAATGAATCAGAAGCAGCAGCTAAAATAATTGTAGTCGGTGTAGGTGGCGGCGGAAACAATGCAGTCAACCGCATGATCGATGAACAGATTGCAGGTGTTGAATTTATCGCAATCAATACAGATAAACAGGCTCTTCAGTTATGTAAAGCTCCGACTCTTATGCAGATCGGAGACAAGCTTACAAAGGGTCTTGGTGCAGGGGCTAAACCGGAGATCGGTGAAAAAGCAGCTGAGGAAAGTGCCGAAGAGATCCAGTCAGCACTCAAGGGGGCTGATATGGTATTTGTTACCTGTGGTATGGGTGGCGGAACAGGAACAGGAGCAACTCCTGTTGTTGCGCGTATTGCCAAAGAGCAGGGAGCACTTACTGTTGGCGTTGTAACCAAGCCTTTCAAATTCGAATCCAAGACAAGAATGAACAACGCTCTTGCCGGAATCGAAAAATTAAAAGAAAATGTAGATACACTTATCGTTATCCCGAATGATAAGCTTCTTGAAATTGTAGACAGAAGAACAACTATGCCGGAAGCACTTAAGAAAGCTGATGAAGTTCTTCAGCAGGGTATCCAGGGTATCACAGACCTGATCAATGTACCTTCACTGATCAACCTTGACTTTGCCGATGTACAGACAGTTATGACAGATAAAGGAATTGCTCATATCGGTATCGGACAGGGCAAAGGTGATGACAAGGCTCTTGAAGCAGTTAAGCAGGCAGTTGCCAGCCCTCTGCTTGAGACAACCATCGCAGGTGCATCTCACGTTATCATCAACATTTCAGGTGACATCACACTTATGGATGCGAGTGATGCAGCAGAATATGTACAGGATCTTGCAGGTGAAGATGCAAACATCATCTTCGGTGCAATGTATGATGATTCCAAGTCAGATGAAGCAACTATCACAGTTATCGCAACAGGTCTTCACAATGTAGGTGGAACACAGAGCAAGCTTCAGTCAAGACTGGAACATAAAGCAGCTATGATGAACGGTGGATCTGGAATGGGAGCAAGCAATATTTCACGTCCACAGTTTAATCCGGGAGAATACAGCAATGTAGAAAGACCGGTATACGGAGGCAGACCGGTACAGCAGCAGACTACACAGGTACCGCCGCTTCAGAGTGCAAGAACTCCACAGAGCAAGGTGAAAGAGCAGTCTATCAAGATTCCGGATTTCTTCAAGAAATAAGAATGAAATAACAGGGAAGCAGTAAGAAATTACTGTTTCCCTGTTTTTTATAGTTTACTGTTCATAGCGTACCATTTCGCGTCGCAGTCTCTGCATAATTTTCTTTTCAAGTCTTGATATGTAAGACTGGGAGATCCCAAGAAGATCGGCCACTTCTTTCTGCGTTTTTTCTTCCCCGTCGGGGGTTCCAAGTCCGAATCGCATCTGCACGATTACCCGTTCCCTGTTTGAAAGCCGTCCGATGGCTTTCCCAAGAAGTTTGTGTTCTGCTTCGGTTTCCATATCACGATAAATGGTATCTTCTTCAGTTCCAAGAATATCGGAGAGAAGAAGCTCATTTCCATCCCAGTCAACATTGAGCGGTTCATCGATGGAGACCTCCAGTTTGGTCTTGTTATTCCGGCGCAGATACATGAGGATCTCATTTTCAATACAACGGGAGGCATAGGTGGCAAGTTTGATATTTTTCTCTGGATTGAAGGTATTGATTGCTTTGATCAGTCCAATCGTGCCGATGGAGATCAGGTCTTCTACGCCCACACCGGTATTGTCAAATTTTTTCGCTATATATACAACCAGACGCAGGTTATGTTCAATAAGAAGCTTTTTTCCTTCTTCATCCTGCCCGCCTCCGAGAAGGGAAATGGCATGACCTTCTTCTTCACTGCTAAGTGGGAGCGGCAGGATATCTGTCCCTCCTATGTAATGGATTTCCTGCTTTTCCGGGAAGAAAACACTGCGGAAAGAGGGAATCATTTTCAATTTAAAACAATCTGAAACAGCAACTTTTATCATCATTATAATCCTCCTAACAATCTTCAGGATGCAATAGCATTTCATATTTTCCGTTTCCAAAATTCTTCTGTTCGGAAATACCGATCAGTGGAGATTGGATCAAAAATTCAGATTCTCCTGTTATTCTCATTTTCTTGACAGAAAAAACAGGAAGAATACTGGTCGTCTTCTGTATAGTCCGGTACGGGATGTACCGGAGTCTTCCAGGTGAGATTTGGGAAGAAATCTTCTGACAGGCGTCTTTGCTGATAATATGAACCGGCTTTCCGGTCAGTGGATCAGAAAGATGATTACCACTGTCCAGAAAGGCTTTCAGATGAAAATCTTTTCCATTTACAGTTAAAATCACATCAAAACTATGATCTTGTGATTTCCATAGTTTCTTTAGAAACAAAAGTCCATGATATAAAAGAAAAAAACCACAGATGCCAAGGGTGAAAAGAAAAGATATGATCCGGAAAAATTTTCCAAAATAAAGACGGAGCCAACTCATGATACCTCCAAGAAGAAAGCTTGCAAGATAGAGCAGAATCCATGCTTTGAAAAAAACGGGAAATGTCCGGATTTTCAATCCGATCACTGTCATACAGGAATTTACCAGGAAAAACAGCAGGATATAGCGGGTCCATACCGGGCATGGAAAAAATAAAATGGCACAGGTCAGTAGTGAACCGGTAAAGGAACCGGCAAGAAGACTTCCATAAGTGGCAGAACATGGAAATACTTTTTTTACTGCCAGAAGAATCAGAAAATCCATCATCATATTTTCCAGAAACAATACATCCAGATATACTTCATACTGCATAGTCTTATCCTTCTTTCTCTTTAGCTGCTAAATAGATTTGGTACTTAAGCATGCTTTATTATAGAAAAGATGTGTTTCGGATTTTGTCAGAAGATGGAAAAAACAGAATAATTTTATTCGACATGCTGAAATGCTGGATTTTTTTAAAGAATTGTCGAAAAAGACAGGAAAAGACCGGCGTTCCATGTCGGAAGCCGGTCTCTGGAAAGATAAGATCGGTATTTATCTGTCGTCACGATCCCATTTGTCAGCAAGATTCTGGATCTGTGACTCGAATTTTGCAAGATCTTTGTTTGCAAGACCTTCATTTTTAAGCACAACATCCATGAGGTGTTTGGCTGCCGCAACCACGCGGTTGAATGCAGTAAGAGCACGTGCTTTGGCCGGCTTTTCAACTGCTTTTTTCGGAAGCCTGATACCTTCAGAAAGGATGGTATCGGTTGCGAGATCAACACAGCCTCCGGAGTATGGTGCAAATGCCGGAATGCCGAAACGGTCTGTGATGGTAGCAGCGAAAGAATCTGTAACCGTATCCTCTCCATGTACAACAAAGATGTGGGATGGTTTTTCTTTGAATCCATCAATCCAGTTCAGAAGACCATTCATATCGGCATGTCCGCTGATCCCTGCAAGGACTTCAATACGGGCATTAACCTCTACATTTTCACCAAAGAGCCGGACTGATTCCGGTTTGCTTTCGACAAGCTTGCGGCCAAGAGTGCCAACTGCCTGATAGCCTACGAAGAGGATCGTGCATTCTTTTCTCCAGAGGTTGTGTTTCAGATGATGGCGGATACGGCCGGCTTCACACATTCCGGAAGCAGAGATGATTACTTTTGGTTTGTCATTGAAGTTGATCATTTTAGATTCTTCACTGGTGATCGTGGTTTTCAGTCCCTGGAAAAGAAGAGGGTTGATTCCTTTACTTATCAGAGCCATTGCATCCTCATCAAAGCAGGACTGTACATTTTTCTGGAAAACGTTGGTTGCTTCGATCGCCAGAGGACTGTCTACATAAACCTCAAAATTCTGATATTCCGGCAAAAGATTATTTTCTTTGATCTCACGGATAAAGTATAAAAGCTCCTGGGTTCTTCCTACTGCGAAAGATGGAATGACTACATTTCCACCTTTGGCAAAGGTTTCGCGCAGGACTCTGGTAAGATCCTTAATATAATCCGGTTTTACAGTAGAATGGACCCGGTTTCCGTAGGTGGATTCGATGACAAGATAATCGGCTGCATCCACATGCTGCGGATCTTTGATGATCGGCTGGTCAATATTTCCGACATCTCCGGAAAATACGATTTTTTTGCTTACACCGTCTTCTGTGATCCAGACTTCAATGCAGGAAGAACCAAGCAGATGACCGACATCTGTGAAGCGGAGTTCGATTCCTTTACAGAGCTGGATCGTCTGGTTATAATCGATCGGCGCAAGAAGTGCAACTGCATTCATGGCGTCCTGTACAGTATAAAGTGGTTCGTAAAGCGGAGCACCGGAACGAAGTGCCTTCCGGTTCCGCCATTCTGCTTCGGATTCCTGGATATGTGCACTGTCACGGAGCATAATGCTGCACAGATCAGAGGTGGCGAATGTACAGATGATTTCTCCTTTAAAACCATTTTTTACAAGCAGAGGAATCTTGCCGGAATGGTCAATGTGTGCATGCGTTAAGAGGATATAGTCGATCATGGAAGGATTGATCGGGATTTCCTGATTCTCATATAGATCAGGTCCCTGTTCCAGTCCACAGTCTATTAGAATATGTTTTCCACATGCTTCAAGATAATGGCAGCTTCCAGTTACTTCATGGGCGGCACCGATAAAAGTAAGTTTCATATACTCAACCCCTTTGCGTAAAAATTATTTTAGTATATTATACTATAATTTAAAGAAAAATGATAGAAAATCAGACAATATTACTAAGATGTATATTCTTTCAGAAGAGTATGGGAAAAGTCAAGGAGCGATATTTTTAATATTTTAGTGGGAATCGAATAAATAAAAACAGTTTTGAGAAAAATTTATACCAGTAAAGATTTGGAGGTTTATTGAGATGGTACTTAATAAAGTAGAAATCTGTGGTGTAAATACAGCAAAGCTTCCCCTGCTTAGCGACGGGGAAAAAGAGGTGCTTTTTGAGAAGATCAAAGCGGGGGATGAGGAGGCAAAAGAACAGTATATCAAAGGAAATCTACGTCTGGTACTCAGTGTGATCAAACGCTTTTCGGGAAGCAGTGAAAATCCGGATGATCTGTTTCAGATCGGGTGCATCGGACTGATCAAGGCAATCAATAATTTCAATCCGGAGCTGGAAGTAAAATTTTCAACTTATGCGGTACCGATGATCATTGGAGAAATCCGGCGGTTCATCCGGGACAATAATTCGATCCGTGTTAGCAGGTCACTTCGTGATACGGCATATAAAGCCATTTACGCGAAAGAAAATTATGTCAAAGTAAACCAGAAAGAACCTACTGTTCAGGAAATTGCAGAGGAAATCGGGATCGCAAAGGAAGAGATCGTCTATGCGCTGGATGCGATCCAGATGCCGGTCAGCTTAAATGAGCCGGTATATAATGACAATGGAGATGCTATGTATGTGATGGACCAGATCAGTGACAAAAGGAACAAAGAAGACAGATGGGTGGAGAAGCTGTCCCTTCAGGCGGCAATGGACCGACTCGGAAAAAGGGAGAAGTATATTATCAGACTTCGTTTTTTTGAAGGTAAAACGCAGATGGAGGTAGCAGAAGAAATCGGAATCTCACAGGCACAGGTAAGCCGCCTGGAAAAGAATGCACTCAGGGCTATGCGACAATATCTGCGAAGTGAATAGAAAAATAGAGATTTCCAGTTGAAATTTGTCAAGGTTCATACTATTATAATCATAGAACAGAAGAACAGGAGAACAGCAATGTATAAAGCGTGTATTTTTGACTTGGATGGAACTTTGACAAATACGCTGGATTCGCTGACTTATTCAACGAATAAGACGTTAGAAGAAATGGGACTTAAGACGATTACCAAAGATCAGTGCCGAAGCTTCGTTGGGGATGGAGCCAGATGCCTTATGGAACGTGCACTTCGTGCGTCCGGAGACACAGAGCTTAAGAGGATTGAAGAAGGTATGGAAGTGTACAGCAGAATCTTTGGAGAAAATTGTATGTACCATGTACGTCCTTATGATGGCGTTGTTCAGATGTTAGATTCACTGAAGAAGAAGGGAATAAAGATTGCAGTATTTTCCAACAAACCACATTTGCAGGCGATCGATGTAGTGGAAAGTACATTTGGAAAAGGATATTTTGACCATATTCAGGGGCAGTCGGGTGAATTTCCGAAGAAACCGGATCCGGAAGGACTTCTGTGGATACTTGATAAATTAGGGGTATCGCCGGAAGAAGGAATATACATAGGAGACTCGGATGTAGATATGAAGACAGGGAAAGCTGCCGGTATGTTTACAGTCGGAGCAGAATGGGGATTCCGGACCAAAGAACTTCTTGTGGAGACAGGAGCAGATGCAACAATTGCACATGCTGAAGAATTGCTTAACTATTTATAGTTCAGATGAGAAAATTTTTCTGTGAGAAAGATAAGGGAGGGTTGCCTGTATGTATGAGTATGATGAAGAATGTCTGCAGACATTCCTGAATATGCAGTCACAGCTTTTTGATGAGCCGGTTGCAGAGACACTGGAAGAGGCAGAAGCGTTTTTGGAAGACTGTATGGCGGTTGTTGTAGATTCTATCAAGGATGTGAGAGATTATCTGGATGAAAGCGGAGCGGACATCAGTGGTATGAGTGATGAAGAGCTGGAAGAGGCTTCAGAAGTATTCGCACTTCCGAACGGACAGTATCTGATCGTGGAAGGTTAATAAAAGGAAAAGAGCTGCGGCATCAGTTGGTTGCCGCAGCTTTTTTGAGCGCATCACGGATGGTGTTGAGAAGAAGCTGAGAAGTATAGGGACTGTCACTTGAAAGTGTAAGATGATCAAGGGACTGGGATTTACAGATCTGGTCAGCCAGATTCTCAAGAGATGGCTGAAGAAGAGGATACATGGCAGTTACCGTCTCACTTAGATTGGAAATGCGGATGGAATTGATAGAGGTGTCAGAGACAGAAACTTCCAGTTCCAGATCTTCATTTCCGAGTGTAAAAGAAGAGGTATAAACGCCGGGAGTATATTTTTTGTCGGATACAGAGGAATGCCGGTTTCCGGAGAACATAAAGAATAAAAGGCAGAGGATGAGAATACCTAAAGTGGCAAAAATAACAGTATAGATAATTTCTTTCATGTGAAGTACGATGATTTTTGTTTTGGAATTCATAAAGAACCTCCTTAGGCAGTATGGAATTTCGGCAGGTTATGCCGCTTAATAAACTATATGAAAAGAAAAAATAGTTTATGCATGAGAAATGCGTGACAAAAGAGAAAGGATTTAGTAGAATCAGGAAAGAGAAAAAGCAGAGGTGAATAGAATGTTTATAATTGCAGGACTTGGAAACCCGGATGAAAAGTATCAGGGGACAAGACATAATGTTGGATTTGATGTGGTGGACCGCCTGGCGGAGAAATACCAGATAGCAATCGATACTAAAAAACACCGTGCCCTCATCGGAAAAGGAGTGATCGAGGGACAGAAAGTGCTTCTTGTGAAGCCGCAGACTTATATGAACCTGAGTGGAGAGAGTATCCGTAGTCTGGTGGAATATTACAAGATCGATCCCGAAGAAGAACTTCTTGTAATTTATGATGATATCAGTCTGGAAGTCGGACAACTCAGGATCCGCAGAAAAGGAAGTGCCGGTGGACATAACGGAATCAAAAATATCATTGCCAATTTAGGAAGTAGTGTATTTCCACGGATCAAGGTAGGTGTGGGAGAAAAACCGAAAGGATATGATCTTGCTGATTATGTTCTTGGAAAATTTTCCAAAGAGGACCGTGTACTTATGGAAGAAGGATATGATCTTGCCTGTGAAGCTTCTGCTCTGATCATGCAGGGAGCAATCGATCAGGCAATGAACGAATATAACCAGAAAAAGAAAGAATAAGAGGAGGCAAAAAGCGATGCATGCACTTACGGCTCCTTTATCTGAACTGGCAGAGATTGAAGAAATCTGTGAAGAGCGTGGACGGGAACCGGGCATGCTGCTTCTTTCCGGGTGTGTGACATCACAGAAAACGCATTTGATGTATGCGCTTGGAAAAGATTATGGGCATACATTGATCGTTCTTTCCAGTGAAGATAAAGCAAAAAAATTATACGAAGAATATCGTTTTTTAAATGAAAATACCAGCTATTATCCGGCAAAGGATCTCCTTTTTTATCAGGCAGATATCCACGGAAAACAGCTGGTCAAACAGCGGATGGAAACCTTGCAGATGATGATGGAGGCAAAAAGCCAGGTTACGGTCATTACAACGATTGACGGATTCATGGATGAACTGCCATCGGAAGCAGAAATAAAAGGAGACATTCTGACCATTTCCAATGGGGAGGCGCTGGAATTTGAATCGCTGAAGGAGAAGATCATAAAACTTGGATATGACAGGGAAGCCCAGGTGGATGGTCCGGGGCAGTTTGCAGTTCGTGGTGGAATCATTGATATTTACCCACTTACCGAGGAATTGCCGATCCGTATTGAATTCTGGGGAGATGAAGTGGATTCAATACGGACTTTTGACGTGGACAGCCAGAGATCTGTAGAGAATCTGGAACAGATCGTTATTTATCCGGCAGATGACAGACTGGGAAGTGACCGGAAAGTTTCTTTTATCAACTACTTTGATCCGAAGGACACACTGGTGTTCCTGGATGAACCAGCAAGGCTTCTGGAAAAAGGGCGTCTGGCAGAAAATGAAGTGGAAAAAGCGAGAGAGAACCGTGCAGAAGAAATGGAAAGGACCGGGGAAATGGAAGAAGCTCCGGAATTTTTTACGACTGATGAAATTATAAAATTTCTGAACAAATTCTGTATGATCGGGATGTGTGCTCTGGAAATGAAATGTAAGCCATTTTTTGTGAAAAAGCGGTTTGGGATCCAGGCAAAAAGCGTTAACCCGTATAACAGCAGCTTTGAGATGCTGACACAGGATCTCAAAAGACTGAAAAGGAACGGATACCGGGCGGTTCTGATTTCTGGGTCCAGAACAAGGGCAAAACGTCTGGCAGAGGATCTACGTGATTATGATCTGAGCAGTTTTTACAGTGAGGATCAGGAACGAGAAGTGAATCCAGGGGAGATCATGGTATGCTACGGGCATATAGAAGTCGGATACGAGTACCCGATGATTAAATTTATTGTCATATCTGAGTCAGATATTTTTGGAAAGACAAAGAAGAAAAAGAAACGAAAAAGTTATGATGGACAGAAAATAAGCAGCTTTTCGGATCTGAAACCGGGAGACTATGTAGTGCATGAGAATCATGGACTTGGAATCTACCGGGGAATTGAAAAGATAGAAGTTGATAAGGTGACAAAGGATTATATGAAGATTTCGTATGCTGATGGTGGAAATCTTTATATTCTTGCGACACAGCTTGACCAGATCCAGAAGTATGCCAGTGCAGATGCTAAAAAGCCGAAACTTAACAAACTTGGAGGACAGGAATGGCATCGCACGAAGAGCAAGGTAAAGACAGCAGTCTGGCAGATTGCCAAAGATCTGGTGGAACTCTATGCAGTACGGCAGTCCAAAGAAGGATTTGTCTATGAAAAGGACACGGTCTGGCAGAAAGAATTTGAAGAAATGTTTCCGTTTGAGGAAACGGAGGATCAACAGCTTGCAATCGAGGCAACAAAACGGGATATGGAAAGCCCAAAGATCATGGACCGTCTGATCTGTGGGGATGTGGGATTTGGAAAGACAGAGATTGCAATCCGGGCAGCATTCAAGGCAGTGCAGGAGAACAAGCAGGTTGTCTATCTGGTCCCTACTACGATTCTTGCACAGCAGCATTACAACACTTTTGTGCAACGGATGAAAGAATTTCCGGTAAGGGTGGATCTGTTATGCCGTTTCCGCACACCTGCACAACAGAAAAAAACGATCGAAGATTTGAAAAAGGGACAGGTTGATATCATCATCGGAACCCACCGGGTATTGAGTAAGGATGTGGCATTTAAAGATCTGGGACTTCTGATCATTGATGAGGAACAGCGTTTTGGAGTACAGCATAAAGAAAAGATCAAAAAGCTGAAGGAAAATATTGATGTTCTGACACTTACGGCAACACCGATTCCCCGAACGCTTCATATGAGTCTGATCGGAATCCGTGACATGAGTGTGCTGGAAGAAGCACCAGTTGACCGGATGCCGATCCAGACCTATGTGATGGAGGAGAATGATGAGATGGTCCGGGAGGCAATCGAAAGAGAAATTTCCCGCCAGGGACAGGTGTACTATGTCTATAACCGTGTCCAGGATATAGCTGAAATGGCAGCGAAGATCCAGAAACTTGTGCCGGATGCAAATGTGGCATATGCACACGGGCAGATGCGGGAACACAAGTTAGAAGATATTATGTACGATTTCATCAATGGAGAAATTGATGTTCTGGTATCGACGACGATCATCGAGACCGGTCTTGACATTTCCAATGCCAATACCATGATCATCCATGATGCAGATCGGATGGGGCTCTCCCAGCTTTATCAGCTACGTGGAAGAGTTGGAAGATCGAACCGTATGGCATATGCATTTCTTTTGTACAGAAGAGACAAAATGCTCCGGGAGGTTGCAGAAAAACGTCTTTCGGCAATTCGTGAGTTTACAGATCTTGGCTCTGGTGTAAAAATCGCCATGCGGGATCTGGAAATCCGTGGGGCAGGAAACCTGCTTGGGGAGGAACAGCATGGACATATGGATGCAGTGGGATACGATCTTTACTGTAAGATGTTAAGTGAGGCAGTCCGTCACCTGAAGGGAGAAATCCCGGAAGAAACCTATGCGACAACCGTGGATCTGAATATTGATGCTTATATTCCGGCATCTTATATTCCGAATGAGTATCAGAAACTGGATATCTATAAACGGATCGCAGCAATTGAGACAGAAGAAGAACAGGAAGATATGCTAGAAGAACTGATTGACCGTTTCGGCGATCCGCCACGCAAGGTGCAGCAGCTTCTGATGATCGCGCAGCTGAAGGCGAAAGCACATGCGGCTTATGTAATTTCGGTAGAGCAAAAAGGCGATGAATACAAATTTACCATGTATGAGAAGGCAAGGGTAAATGTAGCAAAGATTCCGGAACTGCTGGCAAAATATAAGGGAGAACTGACATTTAAGACAGATGCAGAAAATCCATATTTTATTTATTGTAAACTTCGGAAAAATAAAAAAGAAAAAGCAGAGCAGATTCTTGAAAATGCAGGAAAAATTGTCGAAGATATACAGGGACTTGTCGAAGAATAATGTGTATTTTTTATGAAAAAGATTGCCAGTAAGGTAAAAAAAAGATATACTATACGAGTGCATATTGAAGAAGTGTGTACAATGGAGAGAAGATCAAGGAGGAAATTTTATAAATGAAAAAAAGAGTGGTTGCCTGTATACTGGCAGTTGCCTGCATTGCATCTTTAAACGGATGTGGAAGCAAGTTTAACGGACAGGATACAGTGGTAGAAGTCGGAGATGAGAAAGTGACTGCAGATGTGGCGAACTTTTTTGCAAGATATCAGCAGGCGCAGTTTGAAACAACATATAGCAGTTATCTGGGAGATGATTTTTGGGGAAAAGAAGTTACAGACGGAAAGACTTACGAAGAGAATTATAAGGATTCAATCATGGATTCTCTGGAAGAAATGTATATTCTGGATGAGCACAAGGATGATTATAAAGTTTCGCTAAGTGATGATGAGGAAAAAAGCATCGAGGATGCTGCGAAGAAATTTACTGACAGCAATGACAGTGCTGCAAAAGATGCAGTAT